>JAJYDO010000089.1 GCA_021777355.1 Actinomycetes bacterium
ATTCCAAAGACTCGGAATTTGAAATCGACCAAGTTCCTGAAGTAAAGAGATCAAGTAGCTCCATAGGTCAGGGGATGAGCTCTCTTGAGGGGCTTCTTTCGCAGTACCAGGAAAGTGTTCCAGAATTTGATGAGATTCCGATTGCAACTCACTGGCCTTCGATCTCAGCTGATGAAGCCCAAGCTGCCTGGATAAACCTATTCAAATGGGTAGAAGACCTTAGAGCTCGGTTTTCTCACTTGGACCATCATGTGGTCCCGCCGTGCTGGTATCGTCACAATGGCCATGTTGAAGCACTGTCTGCACTACGTGACCATGAACTCATCAGCTTTATGGATAGCGCTCCCGCAACAGCTCCTCTTGATTGGTTCCGGGCACTTCGTGACATTTCGTCCATGCTTCGAAGTTGGACAAGTGAGAATTCATGTAGCACCTCCCATGTCGAGCAATCAGTGAAACTTCCGAATTCAGACCTGGCGGAGTTTAATGAGTTTATTGCTGCTGACATAACTCGCAGGACTCCGTAAAACACCGTTTAATCCCCCACTTGGCTTCTGGTTACGAGACTCCCATTAGATGAGGTTGCTACAAGGGTGACCAAAGGAGAAAAGTGGACAAGGTGACAAATATTTCAATCAAAAATACGTCTAAACCTATAACGGAAAAGCAGGTTAGAGATGGAGACTACCTATTCTTGCAGGATGTACCCGTCAAATATCCGGTATTTAGTATTAGGCTTCTTCGAAGACTCGTCCAAGAGAGGCGAATTCCCTTTTCGAAAGCTGGCAGAGCAATTGTGTTTTCAACAAATGACATTGAAGATTACCTAGAGCAAAATAGAGTTGTTCCAGAGCACTGGTTAGCTAGTTAATGGCAAGAAATATCAGCGGGTTTGGCTCTATTGACAGGCTGCTATCTGGACGGTGGAGGGTGCGATACTATGACTCGTCCAGGAAGAGGCACACTTCACCAATATCCTTTCCAACTAAAGCCGATGCAAATGCCTATTTAGCGACGATTCATGCAGATATAATTCATGGAACATACATTGATCCTCGTTCTGGGCGATTAACTCTAGGCAAACTTGCTGAAGACTGGCTTAAAAGACCTGGTAAAAGAGCTGCAACAATTGACAGAGACAAACAAGCTGTAGATGCTTTTTTGTCAATTTTAGGAGATAGGCCGATTGCCTCATTAACTCCACTTATGATCCAAAACGCTGTCAATAAGCGCTCAGATGAAGCTTCCCCTGCGACGGTCTCAAGAGACTTTGCGGTCCTAAGAGCAATATTGAATCTTGCGGTAGATCTGGACCTACTACAAAGATCACCAGCGAGAAAGGTTGCCCTTCCAAGGATTGTAAGACCCACAAGAATTACCCTTGCTCCAGAGGATTTAAAGAGACTTGTGGATGAAATTCCCAGTCAATACAAGGCGTTAGTCTTAGTTGCCGGAGTTGCCGGACTTTCATGGAGCGAAGCGGTCGGTCTAAGAATAAAAGATATTGACTTAAAAAATAACACTCTTCGAGTTGCCCAAACCGTGGAAGAGCTAAAAGGAATAATCACAATTGTTCCAGAAGGAAAACGTCCTGCCCGACTTAGGGAAATTGCCATTCCACGGTTTCTTACAGAAGCAATATCAACCCACATCAAAACATTTAGACAAAATCATTCAGAGGACTCCGAAGCATTACTCTTTGTTGGTCCTAAAGGAGGAACTCTTAGACGTAGATTTGGTGAGCGTGTATTTAGGCCGGCTGTCATTAGGGCTGGGCTTAAAGGATTGACATTTCATGGACTTAGACATGCTGCAACTTCCTCATTGGTAGACATAGGGATACATCCTAGGGTAATGGCTACAAGAATTGGACATGGAAGCATAAAGACAACCATGGAGATCTATGCAAAATCGTCTTCATCGGCTGACAGAGATGCTGCAGAGCTTCTCCAGATTAAGTTTGAGAAAACTTTCAGTGATGATGAGTAAGGTATATCAATTTTGTGATCAGAACATTGAAACAAGTAGATGTGCGAATAGCGGCGAGATGTACCGACAAATTGATCACTGCAAGGAAATAACAAGCAAAAACTGAACTTGAACTAACGAAGGAGTGCTCTCAATGGTGCCAGTTCATAGGAGTCCTCCCTAAAATTAGTTTTCTTGCTAGAATTTACCGTAGCTGCAATATTTGGAGCACTATTGCCATCTAGGTATAAGTGGAAGAAAGGGCTATCTGGGTGAATGCTTTTGGGGACAATGAGCCTATTTTATGAAAATTTTTAGCGCTCGCAATGTAACCGCAGTTGGGCTTCTACTTGTGTTTCTTAATTTACTGATTTACTTTGTCGAAGGAACAAACTTTAATCCAGAAGGATTGCGTTCTGCAATGGTTAAAGCCCTTCCTATCTCTGGAATGAAGATTCCACCTGGTTATCCAAGGGTGGACCAATTAAATAACAGTTGGAATCCGGTCCTAAGTCAGCTTTACAATAGCTCGCCAAATACGGTCGTCGGATTCCAAAATGTGTGGGGGTCTTCAACTGGGAATACAGACATTGCAATTGATCTATATTCACTTCCTAACCAATCCGATGCTGTTCGCGTATTTCAAGAGAGTATTACCCTAATTAGAAATGACAGAAGTATCCAATTGTCAGGCTTTGATTGCTCTGGTGTTCCTGGAGCATCAGGATTTAACATGAGTAGTAAATTTCAAGAAGTCAAACCAAGCCAAACAATTGGGTTTTCGGTTGGCAGATTCCTCATAGTAGTCTTTATGGTTAATTCAAATGTAGCCACAATCAAGGGGCAAGAGGCGGAACTGGTATTGGTTGCGCAAGATGAATATCGAGTTGCAGATCATACATTGCCAACAATATCCTTGAGTACTAAGAATTCAATACCAAGAGATCTTGCTATGTTGCTGACGATATTTCTGATAGCTTTTACAGCAATCAGGGTGGCATACAGCCGTTCGGGCCCGAGCAGTCACTTTCACCCTGCGAAATTGCCAGCAAGCGCAGAGACACATATTTACCATCACGGAGACAGCGGAGTCGGCAACTATTCGGACCATGAGGTTGTGGGCGACCATTAGGGACTTGCGTTTTACCCCCACCGACGCCAAAAGTGTAACCTTAAACACTATTAATTCCGCTGTCACAAGTTATACTCCAGTTGAGGCAATTCTTCGCAACTGTAGCAACTTCGAATCACTGAAGTTAACATCATATGGAGCAAAAGATAAATTGGGTACTGTGCCTGATATTTTGGAGTGGACGGAGATGAGAGCTAGGTCGTATCAAATGCTCAAGGGGAAATGTGAATTTAGACCGAGATATTATCGCACAGCTGGATTTGTTACTTTGTTCGTGTTTCTACTTGGCTTGGGAGGATGCAATTTAGCCAACAGTTCTTTTTCTCAAATTTCGGTCGATTCGCCGGTACAAACAGCATATAAGTGGTTCAGCGCAATCAATGAACACAATATGCCTCTGGCTTTGACATATTTCAATCCAAGCGAAAAAGGAATGATGGAATGGGGCGACTTCAATTCTATTTATTTTTCTCATCTTAAGTGTCAAGTGGAAGGGCAAACTACGGCAACGTCCGATGTCCACTGTACATTTGACATGCTGAACCCGCCACCCGGCACACAAGTAGATTCTTTTTGGAATATCACTATGCAACGAACCAACACCGGTCCTTGGCTAATAACAAATTATGGAACGGGATAGCTTGTTGCGCAAATGTCTATTGCTCTTGATAAATGTAAAGTTCCAAAGTACATCTCGCTGGACAACTTCTCTCCGAATGAGTGACAGTGGAGACGGGATTCTTGGCCAAATAGCTATGTAACATTCCCATGTAGTAGCTAAACAAAAGGACACGAGGCTCTACGCAAAATCGCATCCTTTCTCCTCTTGATGAGGCTGCAAAACCTCTCCAAAATGAGTTTGAAAAACTGCTTAAAAATGGTGGGTAAAAAGATTGATTTCGTGACCCCAACGTGACCCCAGCATGGGTAAAAAGGGGTAAAAATGGGGTTACTACGGGTAACAAAAGACAACCAAAAATAGCAGTCTGCCAGGAAAAATGAGTGGGGCTAGCTGGACTTGAACCAGCGACCTCAGCATTATCAGTGCTGATGGCTTCATAATTTAACGGTAGCTTTCACCTGCACTTATTCAATTTATGCAACTGCCAAATCAGTCCGTCGTGCCCCATGCGTGCCCCACCAGTTTACTTTTTTTGACCAACTTAATCACTACGAGGAACCTTCTATTTGATTCCTGTATATAAGTTTTCGGATCCGAAGGCCCCACTTGTCCAATTTTGGACTGGTTGACTCATCGCCTCAGGTCAATCGAGATGAAGGGCCAGAGCTTTAACCTAAAATCAGCGATACAAAATACTTCATCTGCAATGGCCCCTAAAGTCAATTGACAGAGTCAAGAACTGGGAGTAAGGTCAAGTAACCGAATATGTCAACTACTAGGACTGTTGCTACCTGAACGGACAGTTAAGTGGGTGGCTTGACAAATATATGACCCCCGCTCATCTCGATGGGCGTGCAATCGACCTTCTTGCGGCTCAAGTCCAGTCCAACGAGTACAACCACGGCATTACTTCCTTTGGGTGACATGTTCCAATTCCTTCATTTTTTAGGTTCGTATAAACGGATTTAGGAGTAGATGCAATTAGTGGTTTCGACCGCAGTGCAAGCATGTGAAGAAGAAAAAGCGGATGCCCAAGAGCAAGCTGTGAATTCAATCCGAGTGAATTCAGATAGGACCGAACCAACGACCTTTTGTATGCCATTTTGGTGCACTGATTCCGACAGACTTCCCTCGTCAAATTGAGTTGGCATGCAAAACTTGCCTGCTGATTGGTGGTACTGAACACCACTTTTATGCGACTATGTTGTTCTTGCCTCCCTGCGAGATATGGCCGATACAAACGGGGAGATGGTATGCCACGAGACTACACATTGATTGTGCCCGAACCTTACGGAACAATGAAGACAAGGGGGGACGCCTTTGATATCCGTTCGCGTCGTGTCTTGGGCTTCTTGACACCATTGACGAGAGCATGAGCCGGGTCACACGGGTGAGATACAAGTGCATTAACGATGGGATCAGGTTCTACAACCTGCTCCTCCTCGACAAGCACCTGGATTGGAATTGCTGCGACAGCCCACTTGGTTTCTTTCCCAGCAACGACATCTTTGTCTGTAAGACCAATGTCCAAAACAATGGATCTCAAGTACACAGACATTGACGCGCCGTCACTATCATCTTCGAAAGCAGCCGACGAAGCACGCCAACCGCCCACAACTTTCGGATCCTTGACTAAATGGAGAGGACGGACTCTACGGAATCCCTGGTCATCCGATGATACCGAAGAAACTGCCATAGTTGCGCAACTACCTCTCGTGGCTAAGCTTTGCAAACGCTGACGTGACCGCGTCAGGACACTCTGCAAGATAGGCCTCAACCTCCTCGCCAGTTTCATTGTCGCAAAAGTAAAAGGAGGGCTCATCGGAAGGCCTCATGTCAATAATAAGGTCGATAGCTTCAGTATGCCATTCGATAAGTAACCCGCCCTCAAAGGTTGGGACAATGTCGGGTTTCGAACGAAGTTCGAGAACTAGTTTCGACGAGATAAAACTAGAGACAGTCTCGACTAAAGATGGAGCAATGGAGAGCGCCGAGGCTTCGTCCCAGCCAGGCACGAGGCTCCCCAGTTCCTTCAGGTGTAGCAACGCAGACCCTAGCCAGTCATCGGGAACGGATATTTCCGGCTCATGGATATACCGCTCGAATCCACTTGAAAACACATTCGCCCACTCCCTTCTGAAAACCTTGTCTCCGCTAAGCGTGGAGGCGACGGATGGCCAGGTTGGTAGTGCATACGTCATTTGATCTTCTCCCACAAAGTCTCCTGTGCCGGATCTGTCGTAACTCCTGCGAAGCCATTGACAATCCACTCGTGGGCAAGGCGGAAGAACTCAACCACGCCCTCTCTCCCTTCTCTAAGCGGTGTGCCCCGGGCGACCATGTTAAGTTGAATCAGCGGCAAGCTGTCTTCCTTGCGAAAGGCTGGTATTGCCTGGACGTACAAACGCCCCACATCCCTACCTTCGAATGGAATTCGATACCGAAAGTAGAGCTGACCATCCTCAGGTTCTGGTAAAAAAGTACTTGCCTCTCCGGCCAGTTGAATCACCCGATTGATCTGGCCATGGCTCTCCCACAAATCGCCCGGGAGAATGTGATTAATGTAAGACAGCTCACACTGGCTGGCGTGGACTTCTCCGTGGCCGAGCTCACTCATGAACTCGGCAAAGTTGTCCCAGGTTTCTAGGAAGTCGCCCTCGATCGATTCGTATCGGGGATACGGGTCACCACTTGATGTACCTTGCCAGTTGCATGCCAACCAGTCGCGCTGAACCTGAACTAGTCGGGTCTTGTCCTCCGTTTGGAACAAAAGTCGCACGGGAGGTGGACCCGTTAGCAATGCGAGCGTAGGGCCGATGTTCTGAATGCCAGGGTCAAAGGTCTCCCTCTGCATCTGCATAGGGGGCTGTTCCTGGCGGATGGGAAACGTATCCCCGAGCCGCTCCCAGCCGAATCGCGCCAAGTCGACAACGGAGACTGGAAGGGGCCGAATGGTAATAGCGAAGACAACCTCGACTACGGGTGGATTGGCGTAGTCAGGAAGCGAAGGTCTGGATTTGGTCATTCGGTTGTTGGAACCTCCACACACTGAGTTTAGAACCTTGTGGATGCTGGCGCGTGACATTTCACTTGGGATCGCTGGATTAAAGATCTCTCTACTACCTCAAACTGTCGGAAGCTCTAAACAAATGATAATGGGGCAGGTAGTTGGGATCGGTCTAAAAAACCTCGCTACTTAGAGGTAAGCCAACTTAAACCAAGTCTTTAAAAAGATCAATTTCGTGACCCGGCGTGCCCCACGCAGAGGTAAAAAGAGGTAAATAAGGGGCACTTGCTAAAATTAACTAACCAATTTCACATATTCTGAACTGGTGTTTTGGTGGGGCTAGCTGGACTTGAACCAGCGACCTCAGCATTATCAGTGCAGATGGCTTCATATTTTAACAGTAGCTTTCACCTGCACTTATTCAATTTATGCAACTGCCAAATTAGGTCGTCGTGCCCCATGCGTGCCCCACCAGTTTATTTTTTGATAAAGACATTCTCTATTAATCGATACTCACTTTCGCTAGTGGTGCAAATGTGGTGCAAAACGGAGTTCAAGATTGTCTGTGGGGTTGCACTGATTCCATATTTGCGAGGAACTGTCTCATTATCAATGGGTCAGATTATAGAAAGTCTTGCGACCGACGATCAATCTGTCACGACATGTAGCCGAACAGGTCCAATACGATATCGACAGATCCATTCGATCCATTGGTTATGGTGATAGATCCGGTGGAACTTAAAGTAGCAATGTCCACATTAGCAACACTGAGGTTTGGTCCCATCCAATTAACATCACTCGTTGTCGTTCCACCAGTCGGAGTGACACTCAGATATCCGGGGGCTGTCGTGTTGGTGGCTGTCACGTTGATCACAGCAGCCGTGGCACCAGTTGGTACGCCATTTAATCCTGCGACGTAAACTGTCACTGATGCGCCTGGCGCGAGGGTGGAATTCTGATCATTCAGTCCAGAACCTGCTCTCGTGTCCGCAATCCTCACTGGTGTAACTCCCGTGAAACTGCTTCCACTTGAAATAGATGTTGATCCCGTAAAATAACCGACGACATCAACTATTACATCAGTAGAGCCTGCAAAGTTAGACAACAAGATGGATCCAGAAGAAGAAAGTTTTACAATTACTCTATTTGAGACTGTCTCGTTTGCTCCACTCCAATTTAGGCTGGAGGTATTTGATTGAGTCGAATAGTCTGGTGTAACCGTTAGATAGCTCGCATTAGTAGTATCTGTGGCAGTCAAATTAATTACTACTGCTTCCGCATCAATTGGCACAGCATCATTTGTGCCTGCTATTTGAGGAGTTAGGTACTCACTAATCGGGTTTAAAACTGCGCGATAGCACTGATTGCCCGCATACCTGGTGTCACACACTCTAGTTGGCGAAATTGCC
Source organism: Actinomycetes bacterium (assembly GCA_021777355.1). Classification (GTDB taxonomy): domain Bacteria; phylum Actinomycetota; class Acidimicrobiia; order Acidimicrobiales; family JABEUL01; genus JABEUL01. Next base: position 8,139 of record JAJYDO010000089.1, read on the forward strand.
CGGTAAAGCCCGGATATAACAATACTTGGTTCGTAGTAACCCTCTAAGTCCACTACTAGATCCGTATTCCCGAACCGGTTGTAGAAATCCACCTTCCCATCAGATCCTATATTGACCTCCACAAGGTTTGCCTCGGTTTGGCCCTTTAGCCAGTTCAGATTCGATGAGCCCGGAAGGTTGGCAGCGTCTGGATAGACGACCAAATAACCAGATGAGGTCGTATTCGTAGCAGTGACGTTTAGCGCAACTGCCGTGGCATCCTTTGGAATTCCGTAGTTTCCAGATACGGGAAGATTAAATGTTGACATGGGTCCCAAGGTTTGTCCTGCTCCAAAGTACCCAGAAGATAACCTTGTATCGACAATTCTCGAAGGAGTTAAAGGAAAATACTTTGTCGGCGGGACCGGATAGGTGAACGAACCTGCCTGTTGGTAATTGCTACCCGCTGGGGTCGTCACGACTACTCCAACTGTTCCAGCTGACACTCCGGCAGGCACAGTTGCGGAAATGGAAGTTGTGGAATTAACTACCACGTTGGTTGCAGCTATTCCACCGAAGGTAACGGAAGTGGAGCCGGTGGAGCCGTTAAAACTCGTCGGGGAGTAGAAGTTGGCTCCAGTGATTATCACCTGGGTGCCACCAGTGAGCGGTCCCTCTGGGGGTGTGACCGATGTCACAGAAGGCAGTGGCAAAGGAGCCATCATAAAGGTGCCATATGAGTCCACCGCCATGCAGAAAAGTGTGCTAGATGGCGGGTAAATGCAGGAGACAGATGACATTACCTGATTGCTCGATCCAATCGTCGTCCAAGTACTACCATTGAAGTCGGATGCGTCGCCTAGTTGATCAACGGCAACGCATTGAGTCCCATAACTATTCGAAAGTGCACAAGATACCGATGATAGAAAATAAGTCGCTAAGAAAATGCTCTGAGGTACTGACCAAGATGAACCATTCCAGGTGAGATAATACCCTGATCCATCTACGGCCATGCAGAAAGCTGGTGAGGTGCAAGATACCGAGGTCACATAGTTAGAAGAGTCAAAGTTCTGAGGCGCTGACCAGGAGGTGCCATTCCAGGTGAGATAATGCCCTGAACCATCTACGGCCATGCAGAAAGCTGATGAGGTGCAAGATACCG
>JAJYDO010000015.1 GCA_021777355.1 Actinomycetes bacterium
GGCTACTTTAGTGCGCTACTCATAACGGGGAAATTCAACGAATATGGATCAGTTCACCATTGATTTTAGTTGCCGGTGGGATGCGCAGGGAGGTGAATGGTTACGTTACAAGTGTCCATGCCTTTCAAGTTGCTGTCGCCTACCCTCCAACCATACCTTCTCCGAGCTCTCCAACCCCAGTAAGTGCTCCTTCAACGCCTGCCGCAAAAGCATTTGTGACAAATGCCGGCAGCGGAACATTTACGCCAGTTAATACCCAGTCTGGGGTTTCAGGCACGCCGATTAGCGTAGGAAGTGCGCCGGTTCCGGTAGTAATTACTCCCGGAGACAATCAATTATTTGTTGCCAACGCACTATCTAATACAGTTACTCCCTACATACTAAGCACCGGCACTTCCCTTGCTCCAATTGCGGTGGGTAAGTATCCCATTTCAATGGCAGTGACCCCGGATGGCAGTCGAGTTTATGTTGCAAACTACTTTGATCACTCAGTCACTCCGATAGATACTTCAACCGATACTGCCTTGCCACCTATCACTGTTGGAGAATCGTGTGCTCCTCGGGCGATTGCAATCTCGCCGGACGGAACGAAATTATACGTAGCTAACCATTCGTGGACCAACCAAGGATACATCACTGTAATCTCGTTACCCACTGGCGTGATCACAAGTCACATCTATGTTGGTGGCGGACTAGATGCGCTGGCTATATCACCAAATGGATCAACACTATACGCAGCAGATGGATTAAATGCCGAAGTTTATTCAATTAACTTGAGCACTTTGGCTGTTACAAATATTTCAGTTGGCCAGTCTCCTGACAGCCTCGCCTTAACCAGCGATGGTTCCACATTGTTAGTTACGAACTGGGCCTCGGGTACTGTTTCTGAGATCGCAACTTCGTCCAATACGGTAAGTGCTACATATACAGTCGGACCACAGCTTTCCACCATAGCTATTGAGCCTGGGAACATAACTGCTTTAGTAGGTGTCGGTGGATCAGGTGAAGTTGTGCCTTTCAATATCTCAACAGGGGTTATAGGCGCCCCAATTGAACGTGGCTCGGCACCGTCTGGAATTGCCATCGAAAGCGACCCGTCCCCAGTTGCAAGTTTTAGCGAGTCGGGCACGGTACACGGTTCGCCTACTTTATTTGATGCAAGTGGATCTACATCTGCTTTAGGCACAATAGTAAACTACTCTTGGAATTTCGGTGACGGAAATACTGCGAACACTTCAACGGCGAGTATCTCGCACACTTATGCTTCAGCAGGGAGTTACACAGTGAAGTTAACCGTTACTGATAGCGCTGGCACTTCAACCAGCGTCACCTACACAGGCCAGGTTGTATTAAATAACGGTAGCTCACTTGCATCAACTCAAACAGTAGTTCCAATATCTTGATAATTTAAAAGTTCTTATCGGCACCTTTAAAAGACTTCTTTTAGTCAACTTGCAATGCTTACATTTCCAAGGCTTTAATCGATACTTTCGCAAAATGAATTGCTAAAGTTTTGATGTCTTCAATTTTGTCCCCGCCTTAAGTATCTTCAAACTTACAGAACATGCCAAATTCTAATCTTTAATTGCCAGTGGCTGGAAGCCATTATTTTAGATAGGTTTGGCATTCACCGGTGAAACGTTTCTCTCGGAAAGTTGGCGCAAAAACAACTGAATTAGATTCCCCAAAGTTATGAGCGGCATGCCGTCATTATGTCGGTGGCCCGACCGAACCGAACAGCACACCGCCACTTTTATTATCGGGCTAATTCAAAGTCTCTTTAAAAGCATTCACTATTTGTGAATATATTTTTTCACTTGCCATCCTGGGATCGGCAGATTTTGTAATTGGTCTGCCCACAACAAGTATTGATGCGCCGGAATTAATTGCCTCGCCTGGCGTCATAATGCGGGCTTGATCGTCAGGTAAATCGTCGGCATCTCTAATACCTGGAACAACTTTCACCAAGTCAGACACAGCATTTTCAACAATTTTCAAGTCGAGACCAGAACAAACAATTCCCTTGCATCCGCTCTGTCTTGCTAGGTTTGCCCTGTATAAAAGTTCTGACTCGCCTGCATTTTTATCACTGGTCAGAACGGTCACTCCAAGTGGGAAAACTTCGTCATTACCGGCTACTATCGAGCCTTCAAGAAGACCTTCCACGCCTGCTTGTAGCATCTCAAGACCACCTACTGTATGTAAAGTGGTATAACTTATGCCCATTTTCCCAATTACTTTGGCAGCTTTGTTCACCGTTGTTGGGATGTCATGCAGTTTCAGATCCAGGAACACTTTGAATCCATGGTCTAAAAGTTCAAAGACTATTGACGGACCAAGCGAGGAAAATAGCTCCAATCCTACTTTGGCAATCCCTACAAATTCGCTGATCTCCTTGGCCAAATTAAGTGCGCTCTCCCTGCTATCTATATCAAAGGCAACAGCGAGCATATTCCTAAATTTCTCATTGGTATCCATAAAGTTAGAGCCTTCACTTTTCATCAATTAAATTCAAGTCCTTAATGTGTTGGATTTGTTTATCTTCGCAGTATGAGACCATGCCGTTTAAGATCTTCCAAGGAGCCCTTGGATTTTTAAATAAAGCTGTCCCAATTCCAACTGCGTTTGCTCCGGCCATCATAAATTCAATAGCATCTTTGGCATCAAATACTCCCCCAACACCGACTATTCCAACTTTGGGGAATTCTAATCGGCATTCATTTACTGCCCTAACTGCTACCGAATGAAGGGCGTGACCTGATACTCCCCCGTATTTATTTCCCAAAACCGGTTTTCCCGAATCGGTATCAATCGCAAATCCAACCAATGTGTTGGTTAATACCAAAACTTCAGCTCCGCGCTCGACTGCAGCGCCTCCAATGTCTACGATATCTGGAGTATTAGGCGAAAGCTTTATCCACACCGGCAAGTAACCTGATCTGCTTTTCACTTCACTAACCAGTTCTTTGGTTACTTCTTTGTCATGGGAAAAAATGCGCTTCCGGTTTTCGAGATTAGGACAACTTGCATTAACCTCTATCGCAATAATTGATTCTGAATCCTCGGCAATATTGCTTACTTCCATGGCAGCTTCTCTGAACTCAGATATATTCCTCCCCCAAATTGACACTACAGCTTTAGCCCCACACTTCTCTATCCCGGGAAGGTATTTCTCGGACCAAGTTTTAATTGAAGGTCCTTGAAGACCAACACTGTTAATCATGTCGCGCCCAATTGGCGCTACTCTAACCGGTCTATTTCCGCTCCAGGGAAAAACTGCCAAAGACTTCACAGTAATTGCGCCCAACTTCCCCAAGTCTCCAAAAGCTCCCAATTCCGCACCATGACCGGAAGTTCCAGCCGCAGTCAAAATTGGAGACTTAAGGCTTGTCTGGCCTATTTTTACTTCTAAATCAACCTTCAAGTTAGTAACCTGGAATTTTCCCTGTCAAAGATTCCACCCAAAGCGATTTTTTCCAATTGAGATCATTAAAACTTAGATTTTAACAGAAAAAACTACTGCTTATAATGGTTAAGCGCTTGAAAAGGGCAATGTTCAAAGCCGAGCCTAGTAGTTGCAAAGTTAAACAGAATACATCGGTTGTCCATAGAAAGGAATTCTCGGCACTTACCTCATATGAATTAATGAAGCTTTTTCTCCACCCGCTCGGGTTCCAGCCTTGTCCCGATCTATAGGATTCCTAAAATGGAAATTCTCAATTTTGAAACGTGTTTGGCATTCATTTTGAACACTAGTTACGCCCACCAATTTCCAGAAATTTAAAATGGCCCGGATCCCACTTCATGGTACGCCGGTAATAAAGAATCGTTTGGCGCTTCAATTGACTTGGTTGCAGAAAAAAAAGCCATAGAAATACCTCGACCTTGCATGAAAACTCTCGATCCATATTTAATGGCAATAATTTCATAACTCGAAGTTTTATTCAATTGTTTCATGTTTAGCTTCCAAATGTGGCAATATTGGCCTCCCAAGAGGCAAATAAATCAGCATATACGCCCTTTTGGGCAAGTAGCTCTTCATGAGTGCCAATTTCGGCCAATGTTCCATCTGCAATTACGGCAATCCGGTCAGCACGCATGGCAGTGGAAAGTCTATGGGCAATAACTACTACAGTGCGGCCCACCGACAAAGCTGACATGGCATCTTCCACGCTCGACTCGGTACCGGGGTCCAGATTGGAAGTAGCTTCGTCCAGAATCAGTATTGATGGTTTCAAAAGCGCGGCTCTGGCAAGTGAAACAAGCTGCCGTTCACCTGCACTTAGCTGCGATCCTCTCTCATAAACTTCGGTTTGAAGCCCCTCGGGAAGATTTTCAATAATATCAAGCGCCCCAATTGAGATTAAAGCGTTTCGCACCTCTTCATCTGTAGCTTCTGGTTTGGCAAGCTTTATATTCTCAGCAACAGTGCCGGCAAACAAAAACCCTTCCTGAGGAACTGCTATTAAATTTGAGTGCAAGTCATGACTAGTAAAATCTTTTAGCTCAATTCCGCCGAAAGTGATAATGCCTTCACTTTGGACATGGAATCTTGCCATAAGCTTGGCTAGCGTAGTTTTTCCCGCCCCAGTTGGGCCCACTAAAGCTAATCGCTCGCCATACTTAAGCCTGAGCGACACGTCCTTAAGGGCGTAGGGAAGATCATCTCTGTAGCGAAAAGAAACATGGTCAAGCACAAAATCTCCTTCTTTAGGCATAGTCTTTGGACGTAATGGCTCAGGAGTATCAGTTGGAGTATCGATTATTGCAAATATCTTTGATAGGGCGGCACCAGATGACTGCACTTGGCTGAATAATTGGCTCATCTGTTGAATTGGATCATAAAGAGCATTTAGGTAAAGAATAAATGCCACGACAGTCCCTAAATTAACTACATGGTGATGAACCAGCAACCCGCCAACGCCTAATAGTGCAGCAGTAGTAACTACTCCGGTGGATTCTAAAACCGGAAAATATTTTATAGATATTGAAACTGCTTTTAAGTTAGCGGCCAGCTGAGCATCATTTTGACGCTCAAACAGCTCTACCGTCTCATCTTCTTTTCCAAAGGCTTGAATTACTTTGACTCCGGCCAATCCCTCTTGGAGTGTAGTCAGAGTCTTTCCGATCCTGTCTCGAACCTTTAAATATGCCAGACGGGACTCACGTTGAAACCACTTTGACAAAAAGATCAGTGGAGGAAGCGTGATGAAACTTAGTGCAAACAATGGAAGTGAAAGATAGGCCAGTATTATCAAAGCAATAAAGAAAAGCAGCCCATTAGTGATAAAAACAATTAGTCCCTGCTGCACCAAATCTTCAATTGCATCAAAGTCACTGGTCATTCTTGCTACTAAACGCCCAGTGGCCTCACGATCAAAAAAACTAAGTGAAAGCTTCATCAAGTGGTCAAACAGCCTTAATCTTAAATCCCTTAAGGTTGTCTCCCCAATTTTTGCAACCATGCGAATTTGAATCCGATTCAATAAGGTCGTAACAATTATCGTCGTGACAAAAATAGCTCCCGCTATATTGAGAACCTTCCTGTTCTTGGCATCTATTCCATGATTAATTGCATATCCGATAATCTCAGGTCCTGCCAATGTGGTTATTGCCGCGAGAACCAAAACAACTCCGGCCAATAAAAGCGACTTTTTATCTTGAGCCATCCTATAAAGTCGCTTTACAACTTCAGTCGTGCCCGAAAGCCCCAGTGAAACTTCCTCTTCGTCGCCTTCGATTGTCAAAGAATCTTCTCCCCTGAAATTACGTCTTGGCCGCCTGAGATATCGTCTTTTTCCGACTCAAGCTTAGCCATGAGGTGACGGTACTCAGCCGAAAAATCAAGCAGTTCGGCATGGGCACCAAAGGCCATTACCTTGCCATCATGGAGAAAAGCTACTTTATCAGCCAGCGAAATTGTCGATGGCCTGTGAGCAATCATAATTGTTGTTCTTCCCTGCATGACAGTGGCCATTGCTTCAACAATTTCGTGTTCTTTCGAAGGATCCACAGCCGATGTAGCATCGTCAAGAACTAAAATCGGAGGATCCCCAAGTATGGCTCGGGCCAAGGCAATTCGCTGTCTCTGGCCTCCTGACAAGGTAACTCCTCTTTCTCCAAGAAGTGTAGAGTAGCCGCTGGGGAGATTATTTATGAACTCATCTGCACCTGACAAAGCGGCAGCTCGCCTTATGTCATCCATCTCGGCATTGGGGAGAGCAAATGCAATATTTGCAGCTACGGTGTCTGTGAATAAAAATGTGTCTTCAAATACCAATCCGACCAGTTTTCTCAGGTCGGTAAGTCTTATTTCTTTGACATCAAGATCGTTTATTTTAAGTGAACCACTGTTGACATCATAAAACCTTGGGATGAGTTTGATAACCGTGGATTTGCCAGACGCGGTTGCTCCCACTAGTGCAATGGAGGTTCCAGGTTCAACTTTGAGGTTGAAATTCTTAAGAACGGGTTCTTCACGGCCATCATAGGAAAATGTCACGTCAATAAATTCAACTCCGACAGAACTTTCTCGCCATTTCTGAACATCTACGTGTCTGGCTCCCGGCAGATCTTTTATCACCGGTGAGAGCGAGAGTATCTCATTGACACGGCTTGCGGCCGATCTGGATCTTGGAAGAAGCGTAATAAAAAAACCCACCATTCTTAAAGGCGTAATGAGCATTGCAACATATGATAAAAATGCCACTAGAGCACCAGGAGTAAGTTTGCCGTCAATAACTTGATATCCCCCATACCAAAGCACGGCAACAGGCGCCATTGCCGGCAAAAGATATAGCAAAGGCATTCTTGAGGCATTAAAATAGGCAAATTGCAGAGCCTTCTTTAATATTCCATCCGCTCTCTCTTTAGCTCGATCTTGAATTACCTCTTGAGCGCCAAAACCTTTAACTGCTCTGATTCCAACTACGCTTTCTTCGACTAAAGTTGCCATCTTTCCCAGCTCCTGCTGGAGTTCCAAGGTAACCGGTCCAATCTTTTTCGTATAAAACCTTGCCATCAGAAGGAAAAAAGGAAGCGTTCCAAGAGTGAGTAGGGCTAAAATTGGATTGATAATCACCAATATCACTGCGGTGACGACAACAATTACCGCCGAAGAGACAGTTATGGGAAAGTTTAGGCAAAGATTTGAAACCTGCTCGAGGTCAGATGCGGCTCTCGACATAAGTTGTCCGGTTTGAGCTTGGTCATGGAAAGCCATATGCAGCCTCTGAAGGTGCGCAAAGAGTCGCTGGCGGAGGTCAGTTTCAACGTGGAATGCCATGGAAAACGCGTTGTAGCGCCTTAACCCTGAAGCTGCACCTTGGACCAATCCGGCTACTGCAACAGCGCCCGACCAGAAAAACAGCTGACTCAACGAACCCTTTACGACCCCTTTATTTATTACGGATTCAATTAACAAAGGCACGCCGGTTTTTGATACAGTCCAGATAAGTCCAGCTAAAAGAGCAGTAAAAGTAAGCTTTTTCTGTCTGTAGATGGAAGCAAGTATCAGGCGAGTTCCTCGCTTGGCCTCCTTGGAATTCTCACCCTGCATGCATATAGTTTATGTGATCTTGAGAGGTTCAAGAAACTACAAGAAACCGACCTTTCGGTCGGTTTCTTGCTCTTTTGGAGCGGTCGGGGTTTAATAACTGCTCTTCAGATTTCAGCTTTCTCACTTACTCTTCTTAGGTGAAATTCACCCAATATTGAAAGAATGAGCATGAGTCCAGCTCCCACGAAGGCTGCAATTGAGGCATACAGGGCAATCTGGCCAATCTGCCAAAATGCATATGCTTCAAGAAGCAAACCTCTTAAAGTTGTGCCTTGAAAAGATGTTTGCTCAAGCGCCTTAAGTTGGGCGTTGGTTGGATCTTTCATGGCTTGAGCGCTTATTGTCGAATACACTCCGTTGTACTGCATCTCAGAAAGGTGCACTGCAATGAAATGATTGGCGTAAGCTTCAGCTTGCGGGCCAGTTAGGACCTCTTGCCCGGCATACTGATTGAGGTATGGACCAATCTTTGGACTGGCTAGAGCTTTACTTCCAAGGGGCGGGAAGTAAATTTGCTGCTGACTTAGTTGGTCATGAACATTCGAGTTGGCAAATGAATAACCCCACATTAGGAGACTCCCTGCTGCTACCAGCACAACTGTCATCAAAAACCCAACCGCACTAAGTATTCTGTCAAATGTCCTTCTACGCATGACATTCTCCTTCCACTCTTGATATCAATCTTTAATATCACTTTTTATTATAGGTATGCGCCTTAACTATCACAAGAGCAGAAAGTCCATTATAATTGAGGATTTTTTGGGAATAATCTCGTTTGAGATATTGTTTTTGTTCCTTAATCAGATCAAATACTGGCTGACTAGGCTCGAAAGGACTCTTCCTTTAACGGTCAAAATTGCGGTTCCGGAATCAACCTCGATAAGGCCCTCGCTAGCTAGGAGATCAGCTTTTTGAAATGCATCAAGTGGTACTCCATCTGGTTTTCGAAGCAGCAGCCAGTTTTTCTCAAATGCCCTTGAATTCATATCTAAAACTTCCTCACGCGCTTTTGCACTTTTCCTTTCGGAGATATGAGAGATATATTTTTCAACTGAAACAGTATTTGACCACCGGGTGCCATCTAGGTGCGAATGAGCACCTGCGCCAACGCCTATATAGTTCCCTTGGCTCCAGTAGTTTTCATTATGTATGCATTGGTGGCCCGGAATCGACCAATTTGAAATTTCATTCCATTCGTATCCCAACCCAGTCAAAACACTGTCAAGATCAAAATATCTTTTAAATAGCGTTTCTTCTATTGGGTAGCGATCCTTGTCGAGATAAAGCGGGGTACCGTTTTCAACTGTAAGCAAATAACCGCTCACATGGGGTGAAGGATTTTCCAAGAACCTTTCTAAATTGGTTCGCCACGCTAAATCGCTTTCGCTTCTTGCTCCCAAGATAAGATCGACGCTCCAAGACTTAAATTCCGCCTCTTTAATTTCATAGCTAAGTTTTTCATAGCTTTTTGTATGAGGTGTTCTGCCTAGAGAAGCTACCACCAGCTCGTCTACGCTCTGCAAACCAAGTGAAATTCGACTTACTCCACTTGACTTTAAGTTCTTCAGAACTCTATTGCCAATATGATTGGGGTGAAATTCAACCGAAACTTCAACTGTTTCAGACAAATCTAAAACAGCTAAAATCTCCATAATCCTTTCTTCACCAATGAATGATGGAGTACCCCCACCAAAATAGACACTATGAAACTTATGGTCTTTTAAAGTTTGGATCTCTCGTTTCAAACACTCGACATATTTGTCTATGTGTTGTGTCTTATTTGAAAAGGTCACAAAATTACAGAAGTCGCAGATCTCATGGCAAAAGGGAACGTGTATATAAAGCGAAACGCTCGCCAAATCAAATACCAAGAATTGGCGCGAGCCCCATTGTGAGGCCGGGTCTTTTGGAAACAGCCTTAATGGCAATTAGTACGCCGGGCATAAATGAAGTGCGGTCAAAGGAGTCGTGCCGCAAAGTCAAGGTCTGCCCGTTGGTCCCAAAGATTATCTCTTGATGGGCTACCAACCCACGCAGCCTCACCGAGTGAATCGATATGTCTCCCGGTCCCTTTGCTCCTCGCGCTCCATCAATAACAAATCTCTCCGTAGGATCTTCACCAAAATTGGCAAGGCCGCTTTGCTCTCTGGAGTTTTTAATTATCTGGGCAGTAGCTACTGCAGTGCCTGAAGGCGCGTCTACCTTTGCGTCGTGATGCATTTCAATTATTTCAACCCCTTCAAAATAAGGAGCGGCCAACTTGGCAAAGGACATCATTAAAACAGCTCCTACGGCAAAATTTGCAGCAATTACAGCATTTGGCCCATCGGAATTCCCGAACCACTTCCCTACCTCGACCAGATCTTCATCGGAGATTCCGGTGGAGCCGCAAACCGCGTGAAAGCCGCCTTCAGCTAGGAATTTAAGGTTCGCAAAAGCTGCCCGAGCATTTGTAAAATCCACCACCACTTCAGGTTTCGAGTGCAAGAGAGACTCTATTGATCCTTCAATATGAAGCCCGTTTCCGTCCACTTTGGCAACTTGCCTTATGTCAATTCCCGATAATGCCGGATCCACTGCGGCAACAAGCTCCAGTTCGTCGTCAGCTATTACTGCTCTTATTACCTCGGTGCCCATCTTCCCGCCGGCTCCGAGAACTCCAACTCTTATCATCAGATCAAAATTACTACCTAATTCGAGGCAGCGTTATCAAAGTGCAACCGCGGTATTTTTTGAGGGAACTCTAGCAGGACTATTCTCTTTGCTGGCCCCGTATGGGAGCCATTTGCCCTGCTCAAAATCGTATAGCTTGCATGTGTGGGCAGATTTGAAGTATCTGACTAATGAGAATTTCTCGTCAACCACTGTTCCCGGGAAGGCAGCTTCAATGGCATCTGCTGCCCTTGGGAGTTCATACCAAGGGATTCTCATATCCACATGATGTGGAACGTGGATAAAAATATTGTGAAATATCTGGTTGGCCAGCCATGGAAAGCGCATAATGGTGGTTGATTCCATCTGACCTCTGAATCTAGTCCACTCATTCTTTTTCCACCACCTGATATCAGGGCCAACATGGTGAACATAGACAGTCCAGCCAATTACTTGGTTGAAAATAAAGAACGGCCCCACGACTAGCTTGAACCACATCCAAATAGTTCCGGCGACGCTTCCGTAATCGAAGAATCCCCCGACTAAAGAAGCAACTGTGGCAAAAATTGCCCATCCCGCAACCAGCCACCAATCACGCCAAATTGCCTTTGCCCACTTCTCCGGAGGGCGGAAGGTAATCATTTTATTCCACCAAACTTCGCGCAGATAATATAACCCTGCCCCAAAAGGTGACCACTCAATTCGATGGCGAAGTTTCTTGAATAAATTGTACTGCTGATACTCTTCGACAGTCACGGGGTGCCACACAAAGTCCATACCTTGCCTTGCCGTGAAACCATGGTGGACCCTGTTGTGACCTAACACCCATGACTCTTGAACATGAAGTGAAGGAAGCATAAGAAGTCTCGCACTTACCCCGTTTATCTTTTTAGAGTCAGTTAAAGCGCCGTGGGCGCCATCATGTCCCAAAATGAACAACCCGCCTACAACAACTCCAGTCAACAAAATCAAGGGAATATCAAAATACCACTGCTTGACCAGGACCATTGCGGCAATCAATGCGGCATATATCGCAAAATCACGCACGACATATATCATCGACTTTTTAGTCGACCTGTTATAGCAAAAGTCGGGAATTGATCTCCTGACAGCTGCGAGCGTATCTAAATCCGCAGCAGGCGGGACTGCAAGGTTTCTAGATTCATTGTCGGAAATCGTTGTTGACATAGATGACAGTATACACGCTACCTACCTACTAGTCGGTAGGTTTTAAGATTTTTCGGGACCGACAATTGAAACAATTTGAGGCCCAGCGAAGATATCTGCAGCTAAAGCGCTAATATCATCGAGGCTGACAGCGAGCATTTTTTCCAAAACTTGGTCTATTTCCAGAACCTGGCCTTGATAAAGGGTTGAATTTGCCAGCCTAACCATTCTCGAACCAGAGTCTTCGTATGCCAGCAAGGTCTCTGCTTTCAAATTCGCTCTAGCCAATTCGAGTTCCCGAGAAGTAATCCCTGACTCGGATATTCTCTTGTACTGCTCATTAACAAGATCTATTACTGTGTCAACTTTGTCGGGCGATGTGCCAAAAGAAGTTGATATCAATCCCGCGTCGCTAAAACCACTCCAGTCGCAACCGATCGAATACACCAAACCTCTGTTTTCGCGAATCTCTTGGAACAATCGGCTCGAAAGTCCTCCCCCCAATACATGATTTAATAATGCCAATGCCCAGCGCCGCTCATCTCTTCTGCCAAAAGCCGGCATCGCCATGACAACATTGGCTTGCTCAATAGGTCGGTGAGTCCACAATCTGCACGCCGCAAAATCTCCAGGAGCGATGCGCTCCGGTGGTTTTACGTTTGGGAGAGTCATTCGTTTTTGAACTCCCTCGACAATTCTTTCGTGATCAATATTGCCTGCCGCGGCCACAACTATGTTTTCATATCCATAATGATTACTCCAGAATGATCTAATGGAGTCTTTAGTCATCGCAGAAACTGTATCGGCACTTCCTTGAACGTCCCGACCCAATGAATGATCCCTGTAACATGCCTGGAAACATTTCTCCCAAGCCAATTCAGCAGGCTCATCTGCGTGCATAAATATCTCTTCTAAAATTACTTGCCGCTCTAGCTCCACATCGTCTTCTCTAAGCGCCGGATCGCAAAGTATGTCACAGAGAATATCAAGCCCAAGCTCAATGTCATCTGCGAGCAGCCTCACATAAAAAGCAGTGTGTTCTCTCGAGGTGAAAGCGTTGGAATCGCCTCCTACGCTGTCTAGATCTTCTGCGATTTGCTTTGAAGATCTCGTGGAGGTTCCTTTGAAAAGCAAGTGTTCTAAAAAGTGAGAGGCGCCGCCAAGTTCTTTTGGCTCCTCTCTTGATCCGGTACCTACCCAAATTCCAACACTTGCAGATTTCACAGCGGGCATTGCTTCAGTGACGACGCTGAGCCCGCTATTTAACCTCTCAATGTTGATCAATCTCGATCGTCCGCTTTCAGGTTTGCTTCGAATGCATCTTCAAAAGATACTCGTTCGATCGACCCGCCGGAATGATTCCTCTCACGGCCGCCATTTCGGTCGCCCCTGTCACCGCGATCACCTCTGTCACCACGATCTCCGCGGTGGGTTCTTTCACGCGGACCTCTCGAACTGCGCTCAGAAGACCTCTCTCGTCTTGCAGATGGATCTTCAACCGGCTGATCGGGATATGAAAGTGAGATCTTTCCGGCAGAGTCAATGTCGTCAACTCTGACCTCAACTTCTTGGCCGACATCAAGAACATCTTCTACTCTAGAAACTCTCTCGCCTCGACCTAACTTAGATATGTGCAAAAGTCCGTCTCTGCCCGGAAGAATATTTATGAATGCACCAAATTTGGTAGTACTTACAACTTTGCCGACGTAAATCTCTCCAACTTCAGCCGAGGGTGGATCAAGAATCACGGCGATCTGGGATCTTGCATCTTCCACGGCGGATGAATCTTTGCCACCTATCGTCACAATTCCTTCGTTTCCGTTATCGTCAATTGTGATATCCACGCCGGTAGTCTGCTGCAACGTATTGATAGTTTTGCCCTTAGGACCGATTACTTCACCGATCTTATCGGCCGGGATCTTAAAGGTGATTATCTTAGGAGCTCCTGCCCTAACATTATCTCTTGGGGAATCGATAGCTGTTTTCATGACTTCTAATATTGTCAATCTGGCATCCTTGGCTTGGGATAATGCTTTAGCTAATACTTCTGCGGGAAGGCCGTCAATTTTTGTGTCGAGCTGAAGAGCCGTAACGACATCTGCAGTTCCGGCTACTTTGAAATCCATATCTCCGAAGGCATCTTCATCACCTAGAATGTCCGTCAAGGTCACATATTTGCCCTCAGCGTAGACAAGTCCCATTGCAATACCTGCAACAGGTTCCTTTATTGGAACTCCTGCATCCATTAAAGATAGTGTGGAGCCACAAACCGAAGCCATAGAGGTAGATCCATTTGATGCCAATACGTCTGAAACTAATCGAAGAGTATAAGGAAATTCTTCCACGGATGGAATGACAGGAAGAAGTGCCCTCTCGGCAAGTAGTCCGTGGCCAATCTCTCTCCTTTTAGGTCCGCGCATGAATCCTGTTTCACCGGTTGAAAATGGTGGAAAGTTGTAGTGATGCATGTAGCGCTTAGAATCCTCGGTGGTAATTGAGTCAAGCAGTTGATTCATGCGAGGCATTCCTAAAGTGGTGACGTTGAGAACCTGAGTCTCTCCTCTTTGGAAAAGCGCTGAGCCGTGAGCGGTTGGAATGAGACCAACTTCGGCGCTAAGGGGCCTTATGTCGGTTACTCCTCTCCCGTCGATTCTCTGGCCTTGTTCAACAATGCGTTTCCTGACAAGTTTTTTGGTTAGAGACTTTACGGCGGCTTTTATCTCGTTTTCTCTGTCGCTAAAACTCTCGCTTAGTTGATCCATTACTTTTGATCCGGCAGATTCGAGAGCTTCTTTACGCTCTGATTTTGAGACGATGGATATTGCAGAATTTATAAGTTCACTTCCAATGGATTCGACTTCAGCCAAAATGTCGTCTCCGTAGTCCTTGGCCAGGGGAAACTCACCTTGTACTTTTCTTCCGGCTTTTTGCACCAACTGATGTTGCAGGTCAATGGACTCTAATATCCATTTTTTTGCCTCTTCCAGTCCATTTGCAATAACTTCTTCAGTTACTTTTGGAGCACCGGCGGCAAATAGGTCGAAGGCCTTCTCAGTGCCACCTGCCTCAACCATCATTATGGCCACGTCGCTTGGTCCATCTCCCACTTGGCGTCCTGCTACAACCATTTCAAAAGTTGATTCATCTCCTTCTTGGAAGGTTGGGTGTGGAATCCATTTGCCTTCTTTGGAGAAAGCTACTCGAACAGCTCCCACTGGACTTTCAAAGGGAATTCCAGAAACCATAAGTGCAGCCGATGCCGTATTTATCGCAAGTACGTCATGAGGGTTTTCTTGGTCCGCTCCAAAAATGGTTCCAACGATATGAACTTCATTTCTAAATCCATCAGGGAAGGAAGGTCGAAGTGGTCGATCTATGAGACGGCAAGTCAATATCGCCTGATCTGTGGCTCTTCCTTCACGCCTGAAAAAAGAACCCGGAATTTTGCCGGCAGCATACATTCTTTCTTCAATGTCAACCGTAAGTGGGAAAAAATCCGTACCTTCTTTAACGGTCTTAGCCGCTGTTGCAGTGACGAGAATAACAGTGTCGCCTATTCGACCCAGAACAGCACCGTCGGCAAGTAATGCTAGCTTTCCTGTCTCAAAAGACAACGTGTGGTTTGTGCCTGAAATAGGCGCTGTGACATTTATGGCATCTGCCATGAGAGATTTCCTCCGTCCGTATTCACACCGCCTCGACGACCCCGTCGAGTGCGGGCACAGATCAGCGGCGTATACCCAACCGGGCTATTATTTCCCGGTATCGCGCAATATCGTTATCGCGCAGGTAATCAAGTAATCGCCGCCGCTTCCCAATGAGTTTCATAAGGCCGCGACGAGTATGGTGATCTCCTTTATGCACCTTCAAATGCTCGGTGAGGTAGTTTATCCGATTAGATAAAATCGCAATTTGCACCTCAGGAGAGCCCGTATCGGTTTCATGGAGTCTGTATTGAGCGATGGTCGCCGTTTTGTCTGTCATGTGCGTTCAAAACTGTATCAGAAATTCACGACAAGCGGGAACATTTCAGGTTTTTACTATGCCCACAATAGCTTGGCGCTCTGTGGTCATGTCCCTTCGCCACGAGAATAAGTCCTGGTCACAAGCGGTACATCGTTCCGACTTATAGGTTATTTCTATGAAAGCCCTGGACATCTGTATTTCAATGGCTTTTTTTAAATCAAGTGAGATTTTCCCTTGCCGGGTTTCTCCGGCAACCTCGGCATTTATTTGATTCTCAATACGTTTTAGGTCATCTGATGAAAACTCATAGCAACATCTTCCAATGGCGTGGCCAATGATTCCATAAATATCGGTTGCTCCAAGCAACCGCATAGATTTTGCAGTATTGCCCACAATGTTTTCCTCTAGCCCTCGCCATCCACAGTGTGCGACGCCATAAATCCCCTCCTTGCTTGCAAAACCCAAAGTCCCGCAATCGGCTCCAAAAACCGCAATTGGATTGAAAGGCCCTCCGCAAATAATGCCGTCGGCGCTAACAAGATCAAGCTGGCTTTTTGGGAACGTATTGAGTTGCTTTGGATCCACCGAGTAGATGGTCCCGCCATGAACCTGATTAACAGTGATCCAGGGTGATTCTGTCAATTTTTTTCTGGCTTTCAGGCCTTTTTGGCCGGAATTGTGGCCTAAGTCGCCATCTTTTGAATCAGTAAGTATGAAACAAATATCCGTTTTATTAACGTGTACCCACTCGGCCAAAGTAATACTGAATTATCCGGACTACTTCAAAAACGAAGGTACGTCGAAGTCGTCATCACCTAAGTCAATCTCATCAGAGGTGGTGTGCAAAATCCCGTCTTGACCTTCTTGATCGCCAAGCCCGTCAAAAAGCCCCAATCCAGATGTTGGAGCGACTTTAGGCTTTGGGTCTTCCCAACGGTCGAATCCAGCCGCGATCACGGTAATTCTGACTCTGTCACCTAGCTCGGGGTCGATGACGTTGCCAAAGATGATATTGGCATCCGGGTGTGCCACGCTTTGGATTACCTGAGCAGCCTCAGTTAGTTCTAACAAACCGAGATCCGAACTTCCCGCAATATTGAGAAGGACTCCTTTGGCGCCTTCAATCGAGGCTTCAAGAAGGGGTGAGGTAATTGCATGCCTTGCAGCATTGACCGCTCTACCTTCTCCACTTGCTACTCCAATGCCCATTATTGCTGTCCCTGCATTAGCCATAATCGCTCGTATGTCGGCAAAGTCAGTATTCACAAGCCCTGGCACAGTAATTAGATCACTTATTCCCTGAACTCCTTGGAGGAGAATCTCGTCTGCCATCTTGAAAGCTTCTTCAACCGTGGTCTGCGCGGTTGACACGCCCAGAAGTCTTTCGTTTGGAATGACAATTAAAGTGTCGACTTTCTCCTTGAGCTTTTGAATACCGGTTTCTGCCTGTACTGCTCTCCTTCGCCCTTCAAAAGCAAAAGGACGGGTTACCACGCCAATTGTTAAAGCGCCCACCTCTCTGGCAATCTCTGCGACCACGGGAGCAGCCCCAGTTCCGGTCCCACCTCCCTCTCCGGCAGTTACAAAAACTAAATCAGTTCCCCTTAGGAGATCTTTAAGTTCCTCAACGTGTTCTTCGGCTGCCTGACGACCAACTTCCGGATCGCTTCCGGCTCCCAGTCCTCTGGTTAGTTTCCGGCCAATGTCTAACTTGACATCCGCGTCGCTCATTAGAAGTGCTTGTGCATCAGTATTTACCCCAATGAACTCGACGCCGGAGAGTGTAGCGCCAATCATACGATTGACCGCGTTTACTCCTCCTCCGCCCACTCCTACTACTTTAATTACTGCAATGAAATTTTGTGACCCGGTCATGGCCATCGCTTTTAAGGCCTCCTATTACCAGCTACACCGCCGACTTCGCTTATTAACTTAGCCGACATTGGTGGAGGTGTTTTTATTATTCCCTGAAGATATTACGGGAGATTCCGGTACCGATACATCGACCGTTTGACCCGCCGTCAGGGGCACCTGCGAAACTATCGCAGCCGCAGTAGCAATCTTACTGCCTAAATCCGACCCCGTGCCAAGATCTATCGAACCAAAGGGATTTAGTGCAATTATTATGTCGCCAGATCCATCTATCTGGACATATTTGGTCATATTCTTGATGGAGGCTGGAATCAGGGTGATCGCGTCCAGGGCGCCAAGAGATGACGAAGTGAGAAAACTTCCCGGGGGCCCAATTTTGCCTTGCAATAAAAGCTCCACAAGGTTTCCGGGTCTAGATGTGCTTACTTCCAATACTCTTCCGTTGGAGTCGACTTCCGCGTAACTTCCCTTCGTTGAACTTATGGAAATGTAAGCTACGGGATCTCTTTCGACAACCGTCACATTTATGGAATCCGGCCAAACTTTTTCCACCTGAGCAGTTTCCACCCAAGGAAGAGCTTCAATTTCTTTAGCTAAGGTGTCAGAATTAATGGAGATTAGCTGCGGCTTTGAATAAAGACCCGTCACGGATAGTATCTGAGACTTAGTTTCGTGCAAGTTTCCGCTAATATTTACTGAATTTGCTGAAGTAATAGGAGAAAAAAAGATTGCGGATAACAAGCCAATGAATGCAAAAATGGCCAGCAAAATGCTAAGTCGTCGTAATCTCATCCTCCCCTGATCTCTTATTACCTCTATCCTTCGCTCTTTGATCTTTGGATGTATCGCGACCCTTGATCGAGTTGAAGTCATAAGTTTGCGCGGAACCGTATTTGATGTCTTCTTCAAATTTCTGTGGCTGGGCTTAACCTTGGCCTTTTTTGGTTTTAATTTTTCAAACAAAAGTGCTTTGTCGCTCTTCTTGGGTTTAGCTGTTACAGGTGACAAAATATTCCTCCTAATTGCCCTTAAAGCCAAGCAGGCGAAGCTCTGGTTTAAGCTCAATTCCAAATTTAAGCAAAACCCTTTCTTTGACAAATTCGATTAAGGAAAAAACATCATTTGCCTTCCCCCGGGGGTCAGACTGAATGAAGTTGGCATGTTTGGTCGAGACTTGCGCGCCTCCAAGCCGGAAACCCTTTAAATTGCACTCCTCTATCAACCGCCCTGCCGAGTCGCCGGGGGGGTTCACGAAAACTGATCCGGCATTTTGGCCCCCGGGCTGATGAGCTCTGCGCCATTTGACTATCTCTGATATCAAATTTGCACTTTCCCTTGGATCGCCGGTCGAAACTTTATGGGTTACTTCGGTTACAACTTCACAACTGGTTAATGCCGAGCTTCTATAACCCAGTTTTAACTCCTGGGCTGCGACATTGCTTTTTAGATGTTTTTTAAAATCAAAAACATGGGCTTCGACTAGGGTATCCAAAGTAGAAGCTCCGTGTCCGCCGGCATTTGTCGAAATAGCGCCTCCACAAGTTCCCGGCACCCCAACTGCCCATTCAAGACCGCTCCAACCTGCGGCCGAACTTTTCCTGGCAAGAACCGGTAGCGGCGTAGCTCCGCCGCTTTTAATTAATCCCGGCTCGCTGAAATCAACGTATGAAAACGGAGATCCTAGAGAAATCACTACTCCCTTGAATCCTTGATCCGAGACAAGTGTATTGGAACCGGCTCCTAATACAAAGGGCGGCAATTCAGACTCACTTAGGAATTCGTCCACCAAAAAAAGGTCATCTTCGCGGTGAGGCTCGACCATCAAAATACATCTGCCTCCCGCCCTATATGTTGTTTTACCTCCAATCGGCTCAAGTGCTTTCAACCTCACGCCGTGAGATATTAAATTCTTATATGAATCCAGAAGCTCAACTTCTTTGGCCAAAACTTCCAAATCACTGGATTTGCTGGAAACTTCCAGGTTCCCGAACATCATTTCTGATTCCGTCCCAATGAGGTTGTTTGGATCATGGTTTTTATTTGATCCGGAAGCGACGTTAGATCTCCTGCTCCAAGTGTGATCAGAATATCTCCGCTTCTCAAGAGTCCGGATAGTTTCTCAACTAGCTGGTCGCGCGAAGGTTCATAATATACTTCAAAATTTGGGTTGTTTTCTTTAATTGCCTGGACGACCATCGATGCGTTTACTCCGTGAAGAATCCTCTCGCCTGCAGAATAGATATCTGTGACATATAACATGTCGGCATCGCAAAACGCATCTGCAAATTCCGAAGCCAAGTCACGAGTTCTTGTAAAGCGATGTGGCTGAAAAACTGCAACCAATCTCTCAGGATTGAATAATCTTGCTGTCTCAAGAGTAGGTTTTACTTCGCCCGGGAGATGCGCATAGTCATCAATAAAACCAATTCCGTTGACTGATCCTCTGGATTCAAACCTTCTTGGAACTCCTCCAAAGCGACCAAGAGCAGAAAGAAGCGATTCTTCATCGGCACCTGCCATTTTAGCCCCAACAAAAGCAATCGCTAAGTTCTTAACATTATGCATACCTAACAGTGGGGAGTGAATATCAAAAGATTTTCCATCTGACTGGACTAAACTAAATCTTGAATAGTTTTTATTTAGTTCGATGTTTTCGATCCTAAAATCAGATTTCTTGTTCACGCCAACTGTAATAGCAGAATGCTTCGAGCCTAAATGAAACGCACATGGGTCATCACTTCCAACTATCTTTATACTTGCACTGCCGAGAAACTCGCCAAATGCGTCTTGAAGCTTTTCGTAACTTCCATAATATTCGACATGATCTCTCTCAACGCTGGAAACTATCGCTATCTCACTTTTCAAATGCAAGAAGGTTCCGTCGCTTTCATCGGCCTCGATGACAAGCCAAGCTCCTTCGTCCCAAGACGCAGCTGCCCCAACTTCATTTACTTCGCTTCCTAAGACAAATGACGGCCTTAACTTGGCATCTGAAAGTGCAAGAGAAATAAGTGCAGAAGTTGTAGTTTTCCCATGAGTTCCAGCAATAGAAATACTCTTTTTTATTCGAGTCAACCCGGCAAGGACTTCGCTCCGATGCAATACTTCGGCACCCGCTGCTTTAGCAGCCAAGAGTTCGATATTATCCACGGGAATCGCAGTGGAGTATGCGACGATTTCTGCATCTGCAATTTGTGACTCACGGTGGCCTAAATAGATCGTGATTCCCAGAGACCTGAGTCTTTCTAATATTTGAGTCTCTTTGATTTCGCTCCCTGAAACCAAATGTCCACTTCCAACAAGAACTTCACCAAGAGCTGACATGCCGCTTCCACCGATGCCAACAATATGAATTTTTCTTGGATAAGTTAGATTGGCAATCTTAGCCATTTCCAAATTTGGAGATCCTCTCATTTCTCAGCTCCAACTAATTCAACTCCTATTACGCTTAATACCGAGGAGGCAATTTTTTCTGCTCCATTTCTAGGCATCAAGGAATCCAACGACTCACTCATCTTTATTAGCCTCTTTGGATCATTTAGAAGCGATATCACCAATTCCGACAGTTTTCCTTCTTGGACTTCAGAGTTGTTCATTATAATTGCTCCTCCAACCATTTGAAGCTTCTCTGCATTTCTTCTTTGATGGTCTCTCGGGGCGTTGGGAAGAGGAACAAGAATGGAAGGCACTCCCATCACGGCAATCTCGCTAACCGTTAGGGCACCTGATCTAGAGACAACTAACGCTGCAACTTCCAATAATAGATTCATCCTCTTTTCAAATTCACGAACAACATAATTTGAAAGCTCGACGTTGGCCCCGCTAAGCTCACTGAAACCTCTTTTCCCGGCCAAGTGAACTACGGTCGCGTTAATACCACGCTCTAATAGTGCTTTGGCTACATTAGGCGCAGCGTCATTTAGGGTTTTGGCTCCAAGTGAGCCCCCGAAAATAACAACTATTGGCTTGTCCTTTTCAAGGGATAGAGTTTCTCTTGCTTGAGATATGGTCTTATCATCCATTGCTTTACGAATGGTCGCAGAGTTTAAGATTTCATTTCTAATGGGAGTGCCCACAACGATCTGCCTAGGCAGCCCCTCGCCTCCAAAGGAAGTAAATGAAAACTTCGCAAAACGAGCCAGCAATCGATTTGCAGCTCCGGGCGCGGCGTCAACGTTCACCACCACTACTGGGACTCGACACAATAGGCTGGCTATCGCTCCCGGAATACTTGCATAACCGCCAACCGATATGGTTATCCGCGGTTTATGTTTCAATATTAGAGTGATTGACCTTACAATGCTTGCTGAAATTAGGACGACCGCCCAAGCTGCTTTGAAGTTAACTTTGCGAACGATTCCTTTGGCAGCCAGGCAGTAAATTTCGTAGCCGCTTTCCCTTACAAGTTGGGCCTCCTGGCCATGCTTTGAACCTATAAACAAAATTGACTCTCGACTAACACCTAATGTTGAAAGTGCGTCGGCCACCGCCAAGGCGGGATACACATGCCCTGCAGTCCCTCCTCCGGCAATTACCACCTTGTACTTAGCCCTGCCAATTTCTTCGAATCTCTTTCTACAAGCGGCCGCTTTCATTTTTGGCTACTAACTAATTTCGGCTTTGCCTTGGATCTCGAATTCTTGGCTTGATCTCGATTCGTATTATTTTTGGCAATTGCCACCAAAATTCCAAGTGCAGCCATATCGCCAACTAACGATGAACCGCCAAATGAGACTAGTGGAAGCGGGATTCCCGTCACCGGAAGTCCGCCAATTACTGCTCCAATATTAATAAATGCCTGAGAAAGGATCCAAGTAGTTATTCCAATTGCTACTAGGTGAGAAAATTCGTCCTGAGACTCTTTGGCAATAGTAAATCCAATGTAACCGAATGCCCCAAATAAAGCCAGAACAAATAAAGATCCAACGAGGCCAAGTTCTTGTCCAATTACGGCAAATATAAAATCGGTGTGATCATTTGGCAAAAATCCCCATTTAACCGTGGACGCGCCTAAGCCAACACCAAACAGGTGGCCCGAGCCCATGCCAACCAAGGACTGCACGACTTGATAGCCACCTTGCGTCTGGCTGGCCAAAGGGTGCACGAATGAGAGGAGGCGTTCTCGCCTATAAGTGGAGTGAAGGGCAAGAAAGCTGCCCACAACACCTCCGGAAACTCCGAGCAAAACCATCACTCGCCCCGGTGCACATGCTGCAAAGAGCAATGAAAAGAATATGCAACCGATAACAATTGATGTTCCCATGTCAGGTTGAAGCATTATGAGAGTAATGGCGGCACCCGAAACAATAACAAGTGGCCGTGTCGTACTTTTCCAGTCCTCGATTTGATTCTTTCTTCTAGATAAAAGAGAGGCACCGAATAGAACAATTGCCAATTTCATTAACTCCGATGGCTGCACTTTGAAGATACCTACTCCAATCCAACGAGTTGATCCAGCTGAGTAAACCCCTAAGCCCGGAACCAAAACTGCAAGTAAACCAATGAAGCAAATAACTAAGAACGGAGACGATATCCATTGAAGATTTTTCATCGATATCTTTGTAGCTGCAAAGACCATTGCACTAGCTCCAACTAGCATCCACATAACTTGCTTGGAAAATATGGCCCAAGGCGAACCGTAGAGTTGGAGCGCGTCAATTGACGAAGCCGACAGTACCATGGCCAGGCCTAATACCGACAGCATTACAACAATGGCAATTAAGGGACCCGCCAATGGCCGCGTATTTTGGTCTTTCCTGTTCATGATTCCTGCTCACTGAGATGAAGCACGCATTTTTTGAAGTCATCCCCGCGCTCTGCATAATTGGAATACCAATCGAATGAAGCCGTACCGGGCGAGAGCAAAATTGTCATTCCAGGCGACGAAATCCTGTATGCCTTCGTTACTGCTTCTTCCATTGAGTCCGCTTTGTCAACTACGACGTTTAACCCAAGGAACGCGTCAACAATCTGATCCTGGCTTTCTCCAATTGCAATGACCCCGTGAATCGAAGAGCAACCTTCTCTTAGCAAGGATAAGTCCAATCCTTTATTGCGCCCGCCGGCAATAAGTATGACTTGGCTTCGACCCTTAAGTGCGGCCAAGACTGCAGAAGGGGTGGTGGCCTTAGAGTCGTCGATCCACTCGATACCTCCAAAATTACTAATTTGCTCGACACGGTGACTTAGGCCCGTAAATTCTTCCAATACTTTCTTGCAGCTCTCAATTTTGCCGCCCGCCTCAAGAGAAATTGCACATGCCGCCAAGGCATTTGAAACATCTATTACCGAACGTCTCTTCAATTCGTAGGTATTTATTATTACTTCATTAAAGGGAGTCATTAGTTCTTGATTTACAACTTTGTAGTCCTTGCTTTTATACCCATAAGTCAATGTCTTACATTCTTTTTTTAGCATCGCAAGCGACTCAAGTACCAGTGGGTCATCAGCATTAGCGATTGCAATATCGCTCTCATCAAGATTTTCCCATATTTTGGCCTTTGAATTTCTATAGTGATCAAAGTCAGGGTGCCAATCCAGATGATCTTCTCCAAGATTGCACCAAAGTCCGATATGGGGATGGAAAGTCTTAGTTAAGGCCAGTTGAAAACTTGAAACTTCAGCTATCAAGGTCTGAGTATCTTCAGCTTTGGCCGCTTTGGCTGCACTAACCAGAGGTCTTCCAATGTTTCCGCAAGCTACAGTTCGGATACCCGAGTCATTCAGCATTCTAGATACTAAAGTAGTAATAGTTGTTTTGCCATTAGTTCCCGTGATGGCGACGATAGGTACTTCACTTATCTCGCCAGCCAATTCAATTTCACTTACAATATCTATTTCCATCTTGGCCGACATAGTGAATACCGGGTGAGAAGCGGGGATTCCCGGACTCACTATTGTGCGCTCAACACTTGAAAGTAATTCGCGCCATTTATCTTCATCCTCGACTTCAGGAGAAAGAAATACGTCAAAGCCCAGGTGCCTGAATTTCTCTTCCATTTCCAGTGTTGGCCTGTCGTCTATTACATCTAAGTCCATGCCTGATTCACAGTAAAGCTCAGCTACGGCGGCTCCGGTTATTCCTCCTCCAACCATCAATATCGGCGATAATAATCTCCCTTCCATCAGTGACCCGCCGCGTGAGATGCAATGAAATCGGCGTAGAATATTCCAACTCCAAAAGAACTGCATAAGGCAGAAAGGATCCAAAATCTTACTATCACTGTTGATTCCGGCCATCCCTTAAGCTCGAAATGATGATGAATTGGAGCCATTCGGAATACTCTGCGTTTGAATAGGTGAAAACTTGCTACTTGGATCACCACGCTTAAAGTCTCAATGACAAATAGGCCTCCAATAATTGGAAGTAGCAAAGCAATATTCATTTGCAGGCATATGGCGGCTAAGCCGGCCCCAATAGCCAATGCCCCAGTATCACCCATAAAAATTTTTGCGGGTCCCGCATTCCACCACAAGAATCCTGTGCAAGCGCCGGCGAGAGCAAGCGAGACAACTGCCAGATCTAGAGCAGGAACCAGCCTGTAATCAGCGGGGTGCCTGAACTGCCAGTAAGCAAGAACTGCCAAACATACAAATGCAAACGATGAAGATCCGGCAGCAAGTCCATCCAGCCCGTCGGTAAAATTTACGGCATTTGAGGTTCCCACTATTACCAGCACTGCAAAAGCGGCCCATCCCCAGTGCCCTAAATTTATGCCCGGCAAATTGTATCTCGTGAAAGTGAGGTTTAAATTTACTCCTGCCCACTGTTCGGCCAAAAGGGCAAACAAAAGAGCAAGAGCTAGCTGAAGTCCAAATTTCGCTCGTTTATTCAGTCCCTGATTGTGCTTTCTGCGAAGTTTTAGCCAGTCGTCTAAAAAACCAACAAGCCCGGCCCCCACAACTGCCAAAAGCACAAGCGGCGCCGCTCTTGTCCTGATTCCACGAATTACTATGTGCTCAACTACGAAAGCTATCACTGCAGCAAAAATTATTGCAATCCCGCCTAAAGTTGGCGTACCTGATTTTATGGCATGACCTTTGGGTCCCGCTTCCCTTACTTGATGCCCAAGGCTACGTCTTTCCATAAATTTAATCAAAACCGGAGTTGAAAAAATTGCAAGGAAAAAAGAGAGGCCGCCTGCTATAGCCAATGAAATCATGGCCCAACTTCTTTCTTATCCGCTATATTGCCAGATGAGCTATAGATGTACTTTCTGGCTATTTCGCGATCATCGAAATGATTTGTCGAGTCTTTAAATGTTTGGGTAGTTTCATGCCCTTTCCCGGCTACCACTACTACATCTCCCGGTCGGGCCATCTCAATAGCCCTTTTTATTGCCAACTCTCTGTCAAGTTCCACTGCAAGGAAGGTTTCCTCGTGATCGATACCTTCGGTAATTTCATTTGCAATACTTTCCGGGTCCTCTGATCTCGGATTGTCTGATGTGACAATTACAACATCTGCCAATTCAGAAGCAACCGATCCCATCATTGGGCGTTTCGATCGATCCCTATCGCCACCGCAGCCAAAAACCACTATTACTTCGCCTTCTGCACATGCCCTTGCCGATCTGAGCGAGGCCGAAAGCGCTGCAGGAGTGTGGGCAAAGTCAACAACAACAAGAGGTTTGCTCTTATCACTGCCGGTTACCAGTTCAAATCTCCCCGGCACTGGCCTAGCCACCTGCAAGCCCTCTACTATATTGTCTTCACCAATGCCTAGGGAATCCGCGATTGCAGCTGCCATTAAAGCATTGTCGACTCCTACCGCTCCTCCCCACTGAAGCGTAATCTCATGCCCGCGCCACAGAAAATGTGCGCCGCCGCCTACAGACTTTATGTTCTCGGCCTCATCTCTTGAAACAGTTACCAGGAAAACTGACCGGTCCTCCTTTATCATGTCTGCAAGCCTCTGGCCCCATCTGTCTCCTATATGCACCACTGCCGTCGTAGCCCGGCCCGGCTCGAATAGTGTCGCTTTTGCAGCAAAGTACTGCTCCATATCTATATGGAAATCTAAGTGATCCTGAGAAAGGTTGGTAAAGGCAACCACGTCGAAAGGAATCTCATCTACCCTATGTTGAGCCAAGGCATGTGACGACACTTCCATAGCTACAGCCCGATCTCCTCGGTCCCTGGCATTAGCCATTAGACGATGAAGTATGGGTGCCTCAGGTGTTGTCCTAGCTCCTCCAAGAGTACCTACTACCGATACTCCCCAACCATGTACCGACAAAATTGATCTTGCAAGATTAGTTACAGAGGTTTTGCCGTTAGTTCCAGTCACGCCAATTGTAATTAGATCTTTGGCAGGGTGTCCATAAAATAAGGAGGAAATTTTTGCGAGGCTCTTCCTGGATGCCTCATTGGAAATCAAAACGGGCACGTCTTCTCCCAAATTTAAGGCTCTCTCAGACACGATTGCAACCGCACCTTTTTGAGCTGCAGCCGATGCGAAGTCATGACCGTCAAAGTTTCGCCCAGTTAGGCAAACGTAAAGCATTTTGCCTAATACGTCGCGACTGTCGTAAGAAATGCCTTCAATGACCTGGTCTAGTTTTGGCTCTGATATTTCGGTTTCGGCCACCAAAAATGGAACTTCGGCAAGGATTTGCCTAAGTGACATAGAGTAGCTCTTTGCTTCCAAAGTCATGGCGCTCCCGGTGGAGCTATGTGGTAGAGATGTAGTGCATACTGCATAATCTGAGAAAAAACCGGCCCGGCCTCACTCCCTCCATAGTATCCATTAGGGCTGTCAATTACGACAATAGCGCTTAGTGCAGGGTTTTGTGCCGGGGCAAAGCCTACAAAAGTTGCCATGAACTTTCCCGGAAGATAGCCCGGACCTTGCGGGTTCGGAATCTGAGCGGTACCTGTTTTCCCGGCTACCGTATAGTTTGGAACGGCGGCTAAAGGAGCAGTTCCATTTGGACCAACTACTCCTTGGAGCATTCCTATAAGTTGCGAATCAACAGAAGGCGTGATGACTCTGTGGCTTCCATGTATTGGCAAAGAAGTGACATTCCCACTTCCGTCGACGGTCCCGGCCACTATGCTGGGTGGCACAAACATGCCACCGTTTGCAATTGTGTTGTATGCATCTAGGACCTGAAGCGGAGTCACTGCAATGTCTTGGCCAATTGGCATTGAACCAATTGCTGTACCGGACCATAAGTTTAAAGGTTTGAGGAGTCCGCCTGACTCTCCGGCAAAACCGAGGTGCGTATTTTGGTCAAAACCAAATTTAAGAAGGTAATTATACAGTTTGGGAGCCCCAATTTTCTGAGCGGTTTCTATTGTGCCAATATTTGAAGACTGAGCAAGAACTTGACTCGCCGTTAAAGTCTCGTCGCCATGGGCTTCTGCGTCATGGAAGACACTTCCATCAATTAAGAGTTGAGAAGGAACATTAATTAATGTTGAAGGTGTGATTACACCCTCATTGAGGGCCGCGGAGAAAGTAGCAATTTTCATTACGGAACCTGGCTCGTAAGTAAATGTCACCGCCATTGGATTTGTCGAGTCAATTACCTCGCCCATAGTGTTTTTTGCTAAAGGAGTTATTTGTGAATTAGCTGGAAGAGTGGGGACCGTGACCACACTAACCATTGCCAATATTTGGCCGGTGTGCGTATCCATCACTATGGCGGTGCCGTTTAACGAATCGGTTGCCCCGACTTGCCTTGCCAAATCTTGTTCAACTTGAAATTGAAGCGACTGGTCTATTGACAGTACCAACCCTTTGCCTTGGACGGGCGGTTTTATTATGTGAATTCCACCCGGGAGAACCCCTCCGGGTGATTGGTCTTCTTGCTCGCTTCCGTTTTGGCCGCTTAACAAAGAGTTCCAAATACTTTCAACACCTGAAATTGGGCTTCCTGCGCCAGTCATTACTCCAACTATGGACTCGGTTAAAATCCCATCCGGATCAACTCGAGAAGACGAATCCTGTACGGTTATCCCGCTAATTCCAAGGGCTAGGACTTTGGTAGCTTCTGCGTCGGAAACATTTTTGGCAACATAGGCAAATCCGGTTTTGACAGATAAAGTTGAAGCGATAGTGGCCTCTGGTATTCCAAGTATCGGCGAAAGCTTCGATGCAACTGCTTGAGGACTTGTGATTAGGAGATTGTCGGAAATAATATCTTTATTTGGAAGTGACATGGCTAACACATGACCATTGCGATCATAGATGTCACCTCTTAGGGCCGGGAGTGAGATAATCCTGTAGATTTCAGAGTTCCCGTATGCGGCGTATGCAGATGCACTAATGGCCTGCACGTAAAAAATCCGGCCGGCCAATGCTAAAATGCAGGCCGAAAGAATCAGCTTAAATGCCCTTAGCCTTCGAGGCTTGCTTCCTTTTTTTCCCTTTGCAACAAAGTCCTGGAATCCATCAACTAATCCAGACTGCCTGGATTTGTGGGTGGAATTGCCAGTTTTTCCATAGGCATTTGCAGCTGGGCGCGATTTATTCGCCGGCCTCTTAAAATTATTATTGATAAATTCATCTCTACTCACTTGTTGGGCGAAGTGGTGGTAGAAGCGGATGCATTTGAATTTGCCGGATGTAAGTATGTGACATTGCTTGGCGTGGTCATTCCCAAATTGTTTTCGGCACTATTTACAATTCGACTCGGGGATTCGAGATTGGCAAGTTTTGAATCTAATTTTTGATGCTGAGCTTGTTCAGCGCTTAGTTGTGTGCTGAGTTTATCAAGCTGCAACTGACGTTCCGCTAAAACGCCTCTCGCTCCAATCGTTCCAAAGATCGCCGCTGCCGCCAAGAATCCGGCGAATACGAGAGTCCGTCGAACTCGTTTTCTCGCGGCTCGTCTAACAAGTTCAGTCTGCCTTACAACTCTAAGCGGCGGTGTCCTGGTTGGTTTTTGGCGAGCCGGTTCTCGCCTTTGCCTTACTTTGTCAGACTGAGTCATTGCCATCGCTGGTCTCCTTTTTCCTAATTGCCCTTAGGCGACAGCTGGCAGATCGGTGATTTCTGTTAACTTCTTCAAGGCTTGGCCGCAATCCACGTCTGGGTGTAACATGTTCAAAATTTTTCACCGCACCGCACACGCATGGAAGATCCACAGGGCAAGTACAACCTCCAAAGCAAGCCTGGTCAAAAACTCTTTTGACCAATTGGTCTTCGCCGGAGTGATAAGTAAGTGCTGCAATTATTCCACCCGAATTAATGATTCCAATAGCAGCTTTAAGACCTTTTTCAAGCGAATATATTTCAGAGTTCACTTCCATCCTGATAGCCTGAAATGTCCGAGTTGCAGGGTGTCCGCCGTGCCTCCTGGTCGCGGCAGGAATGGCATTTTTTACAATTTCTGCAAGTTCCACTGTTGAACCAACTGGGCGAGCAGATACTATCGCATTGGCAATACGGCGCGAGTATTTCTCGTCACCATAAGTTCGAATTATCTCTTCGAGTCGCTCTGCACTATAAGTGTTGATTATCTCGTAGGCACTCGCATCTTTTGAAGTATCCATGCGCATATCAAGAGGGCCGTCATTTCTGTAGGAGAAACCTCGAAGCGGATTATCAAGCTGCATCGAACTTACGCCAAGATCCATGAGAACTCCGCCAATTTGTCCGTTTAGTCCAAATGAAGCGACAATCTCGTCAAGTTCCACAAAGGAACCTAGAACAAGTTGATACCGATCTTTAAATTGGCTCACTATCCCTTCGGCAATTGCTAAAGCAGTTGCATCCCTGTCAATTCCAAGAACTTTTAACCCGCGTCGACCTGAAGTCTTCGCACTATCTAATAGTGCGAATGAGTGTCCGCCTGCGCCCAGTGTGGCGTCAACTATTACTCCGGTCTCGATTCGACTAAATAGGTCGACTACTTCTGCCAACATCACAGGTTGATGGGCAGCATTTTTTAGCGGTGTTGAATCGTAATTGAGTTTTTCTTTTCGGACCATGCATAGCCCCTTGGCCAGCGAGCAAGGAAAGTTCCTCGACAAAGCGAGATGGAAGTGGGCGGGAGAGGAGGCTTCCATCAAAGCCAAGGGGCTATGCATAATACGACTAGTCATGACTCGTCCAAGGGCTGATCCTCCACGGAGGCCCAGCGAGTCGGGCTCCAAAATTCGATCCGATTCATGTTTCCGTTTACAATTACCTCACTTTCTAAACCGGCAAATTCCCGCAAGTAGCTGGGAATGGCTATTCGTCCTTGAGCGTCAACTTTGACCTCCTGGACATTGGCAGCCCAAAACCTGGCCTTATTTCGATCGCTTTTTGACTCGCTATTACCCATTTCTCGAAATTTGGCAGCTTGTTCGTTAAATTCATTGTCCGTCCACAGTGCCAAGCAGCCGTCTTCATGGTGCGAGATGTAACTTTCTGAGCGAAAAATGTCGCGAAACTTCTTGGGAAGTATTACTCTTCCCTTCTCATCAAGCGAATGCTCAAATCTCCCAATAAACCAGTTCAACGCTTAAGTCTCCCGATTTGGCCTATTAAGGCACCGAAATCTCCCTTTTCTGCCACAATCATCCACTTTACGCCCTTTTACCCCACTCGTCAACTACTTTTCCTCAAATAACTCTGTTACGGGGAGAAATCGTGGCACCACGGAGAGAGGTTATTGAAAGCACGCGATTATCCCTTTGGCCGGCAAGGCGCGCGACAAACCTCTGGAAATGACAAATTTAAAATAATGGCTGAGTTAACCGTTAAGTTCTGTTGTCGCTTGAATAAGCTCTTTCAGAGTGCTGGGAGGTGTCCAAACCCTCGTCTTCGCTTGCAGGCGATACCCTTAGTCCTATTGTTTTATGCACCCCAAATGCCAGCAGATAAGAAACTCCAAATGCCCATGCGGCAGATGCAATGATGCCTAGAACCTGAATTGACATGAGATGCAGCCCGCCTCCATAGAAAAGTCCATTTGAACTCGACTTATTAATTGCATTTGTTGCAAAAAGTCCCAGCAAAAACATGCCGATAACTCCGCCTACGCCGTGAATCCCAAGAACATCCAAAGAATCATCGAAGCCGAACTTAAACTTAATCTTTACTGCCAATGCACAGATTGCTCCGGCTAAGGTCCCAATTACAATCGCAGGGAAAGTAGTTACAAAACCCGCACACGGAGTAATTGCTACCATTCCTGCAACTGCTCCGGATGTGGCCCCAAGTGTTGTGTAGTGGCCGCCAAAAATCCTCTCGATAATAATCCAACCCAATAGCCCCATGGCTGCGGCAATCTGAGTTGTCAAAAAAGCCTCCGAAGCCACGGAATTTGCCCCCAGTGCGGATCCCGCATTAAAACCGAACCAACCAAACCACAGTATTCCGGCTCCCACCACAGTTAGAGGAACCGAATGAGGAAGCATTGGTTCTCTGGGCCAGCCTTTCCTTTTCCCAATTACTAAAACAACTGCAAGAGTTGAAAATCCGGAATTAATTTCAACCACTGTTCCACCTGCGAAATCAAGCATTCCCCTGTGTGCAAGCCAGCCGAAAGGAGAAAATGCCCAGTGCGCAAGTGGACAGTAGACAAAGATTACCCAAAGCACAACAAAGATGGCGAAGCCGGTGAATTTCAATCTGTCCGCTGTTCCTCCGGCAATCAGTGCTGCGGTAATAATTGCAAACATCATCTGAAATGATGCATATGCGCTGAGTGGGATATGAAGTGAAGAAAATCCCGGCACGGCACCGTTCATGTTGCCTAACCCAACTAGTCCAAAGTTGCCGATTATTCCACCATATGCATCTTTTCCAAATGCAAGAGAAAATCCAATCGTTACCCAGACTAAAGTTACAACTCCTATACACATGAATACCTGGATCATGATGGCCAAAACGCTCTTCGCCCTAACCATGCCCCCATAAAATAAAGCCAGCCCCGGTGTCATAAACAACACCAAGGCGGCCGAAGCTAAGACCCAGGCGGTATCGCCAGAATTAATTTGAGGCATGGCACTCAATCATAGATAACAAAAGCTAGGCAAGTCTAGTATTGATCAAATTAATCATTGTTATCTCGCCAACGTAGTTGGACAAACCAATCAGGAAGAATGTTTCTCTAATCCCGCTCAAATCTTGCATATCACCCAAAATCGGATCTAAAAGAATTGAAATATCTCTCAACCAATGCCATTTCACCCACAAAAGCTCGTCGCAAGTTAATTTTCAATATGGCTTAGTTCAAGAAATTCCTTGGGCGTGAATATCCTGTAATGCCCGTACGCTAAGGCCGTGTTCTCTCCAAGAATTTATTCCATCACATGCAGCCAACGCCGCAGAAACTGTGGTTAAACAAGGAACTCCGTGAAGCGACGCAGCATGTCTTATATAGGCTCCGTCAGCCATGGCTCCGCGACCCCTAGGGGTGTTGACAATCAAGGAAATTTTTCCCGTTGAGATCAATGAAATTGCGTCGGTCAAGTTGTCGCTTTCTAGGGAATCCAAGGAGTTCTCAGGCACAGTTCTTTTTTTCACCACTATTTCGATGGGAAGTTTGGCTTCCATGCACGCATTTGCCGTCCCACTGGTAGCGGCTAACTTAAATCCCATACCTACCAATTTTGTGGCTGCCACTATTCCAGCTTTTTTGTCCCTGTCTGCAAGTGAAAGAAATATCATTCCAGTATCTGGAAGCGGTGATCCTGCACCTGACTGGCTTTTAGCAAAGGCCAGGCCGAAGGTTGAGTCAATTCCCATTACCTCACCTGTTGATCTCATCTCTGGACCTAAAAGTGAGTCGACTTCAGGAAATCTGCTGAAAGGCAAAACCGCCTCTTTAACCGATACATAGTCAAGTCCCTCCGCCAAATCAGGAACACCTCCTGGCCCGATTGCAATATCTTTAGGCAAAAGACCTTCTTCCACAAGTTCTCCAAAAGTTGATCCCGTCATCAATCGAGCTGCCACTTTGGCTAGCGAACACCCAATGGCCTTCGAGACAAATGGCATAGTTCTAGAAGCCCTCGGATTAGCTTCCAAAACATACGCCTCGCCGTCTTTAACCGCAAACTGGACATTAATAGGTCCAACTACCTCAAGTGCGTCAGCAATTGCAACCACTCGCTCTTGGATTAATGCAACCACTTCTCTTGATAGTGTCTGCACGGGAATAGCGCATGCTGAATCTCCGGAATGGACCCCAGCTTGTTCCACATGTTCCATTACTCCCCCGATTATTGATTCTCCTTGATTGTCCCTTAACGCATCCACGTCCACCTCGACTGCATCTTCTAAAAATCTATCGATGAGAACAGGACGATCATATGCAAGACTTCCCTCCCTTTGAAGCGATCCACTCGAATTAATTTCACTCCAAGCTCGTTCTAAATCGTCATCAGAAAAAACAATCTCCATTGCACGCCCGCCAAGTACATAACTGGGCCTGATCAGTACCGGATAACCAATCTCTCCTGCTATTTCTATTGCTTTTTCGATATTCGTTGCTGTTCCACCAGGTGCCTGAGGTATTTCCAGCACTTGACACAATTTATTCCACTGCTCTCTATCTTCGGCTAAATCAATAGAACGAGGGGAGGTCCCAAGTACTAATTCAGGATCGATGCTATTAGCCAGCTTAAGAGGTGTCTGGCCACCAAGAGAGACAATGACTCCATAAATTTTTCCCTCTCCAGTGCAACTAAGACTTTCAGCTCGCAATATATGGCCTAAATCCTCAGGAGTTAGAGGTTCAAAATAAAGGCGGTCGGAAGTGTCATAATCCGTCGAGACTGTTTCTGGGTTGCAATTAACCATAATGGCTTCAAAACCTGCCTCCTTGACAGCCTTGGCTGCGTGAACACAACAGTAATCAAATTCAATTCCCTGGCCTATTCGATTGGGGCCGGAACCCAATATAATTACCTTTTGCTTGCTCGAACGCGCTACTTCACTCTCATCTTCAAATGTCGCATAATAATATGGCGTATCGGCTTTAAACTCCCCGGCACAGGTGTCTACAGTTTTGTAAACCGGAAATACTCCAAGGTCTTCACGCTTTGCCTTAAGAATGGTTTCCGGAATATTTAGGAAGTAAGCCAACTGCGAATCAGAAAAACCCATCTTCTTCGCAGTAACAAAGTCTTTTTTAGTCACTTCTTCAACCGCATTTTTCCCAGACTTTGCTCTTTCTTCCCACCATTTTCTTTCGCAAGTTATCTCTTCAATCCTTTGCAAAAACCACGGATCAATAAATGTATTGGCAAAGATTTCTTCAAGGCTGATTCCGCGTCTGATGGCTGCTTCCACTGCAAAAATTCGGCCAGGCTTGTTTTCGCCACAAAGTTCCAACAACTCACCATTTCCTAACCCATCAAGTTCTAACTCCTTCGGGTCACCGTTAAGGCCATTTCTACCTTCTTCCAGTGATCGAATAGCTTTTTGGAGAGATTCTGGGAAAGTTCGTCCAATAGCCATTACCTCGCCCACGGATTGCATCCTTGTACCTAACAGGCCTTTTGAACCGGGAAGTTTTTCAAATGCCCATCTCGGAATTTTAGTAACTACATAATCGATGGTTGGTTCAAATGACGCCGGAGTAACTTTGGTGATGTCGTTTTGAATTTCATCCAAGCAGTATCCTACGGCTAGTTTGGCCGCAATTTTGGCTATTGGGAAACCTGTAGCTTTGGAGGCAAGAGCTGATGACCTAGATACTCTTGGGTTCATCTCGATTACTATCATGCGCCCATCGTCAGGATTAATTGCAAATTGGATATTTGAACCTCCGGTTTCAACGCCTACTCTTCTAATGCAAGCAAACGCAGCGTCGCGCATTTTCTGATATTCAAAATCAGTTAATGTCTGCGCGGGAGCTACCGTGATGGAATCTCCGGTATGAATTCCCATAGGATCTAAGTTTTCAATCGAGCAAATCACAACGCAGTTATCTGCACGATCTCGCATAACTTCGAGTTCATACTCTTTCCACCCGGCAATTGATTTTTCAATCAAAATTTCAGTTGCAGGAGATGTCTCGAGTCCTTCTCTTGCGAGTATTTCAAGTTCATCCCTGTCTTTGGCAATTCCCGTTCCTGCTCCTCCTAAAAT
Source organism: Actinomycetes bacterium (assembly GCA_021777355.1). Lineage (GTDB taxonomy): Bacteria > Actinomycetota > Acidimicrobiia > Acidimicrobiales > JABEUL01 > JABEUL01. The sequence continues at coordinate 35,253 of JAJYDO010000015.1, forward strand.
ATAAGAGGGCCTTACAATCACCGGGTAGCCGATGGAATCTCCGTGAGACAGGGCTACTTCCAGCGAATGTGCAATAGCAGAAGGAGCAACTTCTAAGCCAATTTCAACCATGGCCTCTTTAAACCTTTCACGGTTTTCAGCAGTTTCTATAGACTTGGCAGACGCACCTATTAGCTGCACTCCAAACTCATCCAATATTCCAGCCGAATGGGCCTGCATTGCCAAATTAAGTGCGGTTTGACCGCCAAGAGTTGGCAGGATAGCATCAGGCCTCTCTTTTTCAATAACTGCTTTCAATACTTCTAAATTAAGCGGCTCAATATAGGTTCTATCAGCTAATGCCGGATCAGTCATAATTGTGGCCGGATTGGAGTTAACAAGGATTACTTTGAAACCTTCGCTTTTTAAAACAGAACAGGCTTGAGTTCCAGAGTAATCAAACTCGCAGGCTTGCCCTATGACTATTGGTCCGGACCCAATTACAAGAATGGATTGAATGTCGTTTCTTTTTGGCATCTATTTGACCTTCTTGTCGCCCGAACACTTCTCAATTAGCTCTTTAAACTGATCGAAAAGATAGTGTGCATCATGAGGCCCAGGACCTGCTTCTGGATGATACTGGACGGAAAATGCAGGCGCATCGTTAAGTTCAATTCCTTCTACTACCCCGTCATTCAAGTTGACGTGAGTGACAACTGCATTTGCCAAACTATCTTGATCTATTGCATATGAGTGGTTTTGGCTTGTAATTTCAATATTTTGGCTGGATAGATTCTTCACCGGGTGATTCCCCCCATGGTGGCCAAAGGGAAGCTTAATAGTTTTAGCTCCAATTGAACGAGCGAGAAGTTGGTGGCCTAAGCAAATGCCAAATATTGGAACTCTTCCCAAAAGCCCAGAGACAGTATCTACCGCATAATCAACTACTCCCGGATCTCCGGGACCGTTTGAGAGAAATACACCGTTTGCTTTTCTTTTGAAAACATCTCCCGAAAGTATCTCATCGGCTTTAGTTGTGGCCGGAACGACAGTGACTGTGGCAAATCCGGCCAAGTTCCTCAGTATTGTTGTTTTTATCCCGTAGTCAATTGCAATTATGTTAATCGGGCCATTACCCAACGTATATGGACGGTCACAGGTGACGCCTCTAACTAAATCCTTCCCGTCGGTTGGACCATCTTTTTTGGCCAACTCGGTCAAAGATTTTACATCGGAGCTCTCAATTGGTCCAAAGGCGCATCCCAATGCTCCAAGATCTCTGATGTGGCGAGTTAACTTACGGGTATCAACGCCCGTGATCATTGGTATCTTATTGTTGATTAGCCATTCCTCGATGTTGAGCTGGCTGCGCCAATTGCTTGCAATTTCTGTCACATCTCTTACAACAACTCCAGAACATCTGGGCATTTTGGACTCATTGTCAAAGTCGTTTGTGCCGTAATTGCCAAAATGAGGATAGGTAAACGTAATTACTTGGCCTGCGTAACTTGGGTCTGAAACTATCTCTTGATATCCGCTTAGAGAAGTATTAAATACAATCTCTCCCACGCACACCCCTTCGTCGGGAACATATCCTCCTACAAGGCCTTCAAAAACTGAACCGTCGGATAATACCAGGACGGCCTCTCTTCGATCTCTGTCTCTCACCAGTTGCCTACTCCATTCTCTACTACAACTTTTCCCCCACAGATCGTATAAATCACTTTGCCGAAAAAGTTCAACCCCCCATAAGGGCTTATTCTCTCTTTGGCAACTTCTTTTTTTTCATCGAGTGAAAAAATTGCGAGATCTCCCCTTGCCCCAACGCTAAGCAAACTTGTCTGCCTACTTTTAGAAATTATGTTTCTGGGTCTTGTAGTTAAAGCATCAATGACTCTTACGAACTTGCCGGCATCAATTTGATCTTTGATGTCTAGGCCGAACGTTTTTAAAATAATTCCCAAGGCTATATCCAAGCTTTCTATTCCACATGGTGCTTCAGAAAATGATTTCTCTTTGGCCTCTAGCGTATGGGGGGCATGATCAGTAGCAATTGCATCGATGGTGCCTTCTAGAAGTCCTCTTCGCATTTCATTTATGTCCATAGTTCCTCGAAGAGGAGGATTGACTTTGTAAATAGGATTGAATTTCTCGACTAGAGAGTCGTCGAGAAACAGGTGGTGCGGAGTTACCTCACAGGTAAACTTTAAACCTCTTTGCTTTGCAATTTCTATTATTTCCAACGAACCGGAAGTCGAAATATGTTGAGCATGGTATTTGGCATTCCTATTTTTTAAGAGAATTAGATCTCTGGCCAGCATGATTTCTTCACTCGAAGCCGGGATTCCCGGAATTCCAAGACGTTGAGAAATTGGGCCAAGATTTGCCAAACCCCCTGTAGAGATTGAATTGGTTTCGAGATGTTGGGCTACTACCACGCCTAGTTCGCCAGCGTAACTTAAAGCTTTATCCATTATGGAACTGTCCTGCACTCCATTGCCGTCATCTGTGAACATCACAACCCCAAGATCGGCCATTGCTTTCATGTTTACGAGGCCTTCCCCTTTCCTCTCCAAGGTAATGGCAGAGGCAATCTCAACATTGATTACGGCTAACTTTGCCAAGGCCCTAATCTCATGCACCATAGAGGTGCAGTCAATACTGGGACTTGTATTGGGCATAGCAACTACGGTTGTAAAGCCTCCCAGTGCTGCTTTTCTTGTCCCGCTAACAATAGTCTCGGCTTCGCTATTGCCTGGTTCGCGAAGATGGGTATGCAAATCAACGAAACCCGGGGAGATGTAAAGTCCTGATGCGTCGATCACCCTTTGGTCGGAAGAAATTTCAATATCGTTTTCACATTGAGTAATTAATCCCTCTGGTGATATTGCAATATCGCTCCTTCCAAGGCCGTGATTGTCAATTACGTACCCACCCTTGATCACAAGTGGCGCATCATTCATTTTCATAATCTCTTTTAAGACAGTGTTCGAGTATCGCCATTCTTGTAGGCACCCCGACTCTCACTTGAAAGTTAACCAATGCTCTAGGGTCATTTGGAACAAGCGAGTCAATCTCCACTCCTCTATTCATTGGACCAGGATGTAGGATTAAAGCGCTATCTTTAATCTTTTCTACCCTGTCCGTTGTCAGTCCATAGCGATGCCTGAATTCGCTTAAGGAGGGAATAAAACCTCCGCTGGCTCTCTCTAGCTGCAATCTAAGAGGCATTACCAAATCGAATTCTGAAATAACTGAATCTAAATCAGTAACCATCTGGAACTCTTGCCAAAAGTTAGGTAGCAATGTGGGAGGTCCGCATAGAATAACCTCGCCTCCCAGTTTGGAAAATGCTCTTGCGACAGATCTCGCAACTCTTGAGTGCAAGATATCTCCAACAATGCCTATTTTCAATCCCGAAAAGTCATCCGGATCTTTTCTTGAAAAACTGCCTATATTTGGTATTTCCCCCTTAATTGCTGATCTAAAAGCAACAATATCTAAAAGAGCCTGGCTGGGATGGGAGTGGGCTCCATCCCCCGCGTTTATTACTGCCAAGTCCGTCCATTCGGAAATTTGCTTGGGCACTCCGGCACTTGAGTGCCTGACGATCAGCGCGTTCACCCCAAAAGATTCAAAAGTAGCAATGGTGTCACGAAGCGACTCTCCTTTTGTCATTGAAGATGTGCTTTTTGAAAATGTGAGGACTCCCAAGCTTAGCTTTCGTGCAGCCATTTCAAAGGACATTCTTGTTCTCGTAGATTCTTCAAAAAACAAAGTAACTACGGTAGAACCCTCCAGAGAACCTGTTACTTTCAGCTCATTTTTGATATGGACTTCGGCTCGCTTGACTATTGAAAGTATTTCACTTTTATTTAAATCGTCTATCGCGATTAGGTTTTTCATCAAAGACCTTTCGCCAAATAGATCCCGTCATCTCTGACGACTACCTTTTCAGCCTTTGACGTGGGAAGATTTTTTCCAACATAGTCCGGTCGGATTGGAATTTCACGATGTCCCCTGTCAACCATAACGGCCAACTGAATTAGGCCGGGTCTTCCCATTTCACTCAGTGCATTAAATGAAGCTTTAACTGTGCGACCAGTGTATAAGACATCATCGACCAAGACAACTTTTTTCCCGTCAAGAATGGGAATTTCAGCAACTTCGTATCCAATGAATGAAATCTCTTTGACATTCAAGTCATCCCTAAATTTAGTTACATCCAACACGCCAAAGGGCACTTTAGAATTTTCAATCTGCGAGAGGTTGGAAGCTATTTGCCGACCAATACTGATTCCCCCGTTTGCCAAACCCAGAACTACGAGATCTTCTGGTCCGCCATTTCTCTCCAATATCTCATGAGAAATCCGAGTAATAGCTCGCCTTAGTCCATCGGATTCCATCACCTGGTGCCAATCTGACTCCTTCTCGCTTCGCCAGTCGCGAAACACTTATTTTTCCTCCTGTTCGTACGAGCCTCACCGGACTCGTTTCACGCACAGCCAATCTAACAAGGAGATTAACTAGCTTATGGCCATACTATCAGAACTATCTGGACCTGCGTGATCATTTTTTATCCCGGCGTTATCCAGTTCTTGCACAACTGAGGCCATTATCCCGTTGATAAACCTGCTGGAGCTTTCTGTGGAGTAAATAGAAGCAAGTTCGACTGCTTCTGAAATAATTACTGCTTTGGGAGTGTCGGAACTGCTTAACAGCTCTCCGATTTCCATTCTCAAAATTGCCCTATCTATGATCGGCATTCTGCCAATTGCCCAGCCTTGGGCGGAACTCCCAATAATTGAATCTATCTTTTCAGCCGACTCGCTGAAGGAATTAATTAGTTCAGCCGAAAACTTCGAAACTGCTTCTTCTTGAGAAAGTACCTCATTTGGAGAAATCTCTAAAATATCCGCTTTATAAAATATCGCCAGCGCACGTTCTCTGTCCAGCCTCTTTTTAGCTATGCCTTCATTCACCTAGTTAAACCATCAAGCCCGAGTGATGTACTCACCCGTTCTGGTGTCAATCTTTATCTTGTCACCTGGGTTCACAAATAAAGGCACCTGCACTACCAACCCAGTTTCTAAAGTCGCAGGCTTTCTGGCTCCTGAAACCCTGTCACCTTGCACTCCGGGTTCAGTTTCTGCGATGGTTAGCTCAACTGCTGCCGGCAGTTCTACTCCGACAACCTCGGTGCCATACCTCTGTAAAAGCGCCGAATCGCCTTCTCTCAAATAAGAGATTGCCTCGCCTAGGGATTCAACTTCAACATTTATCTGGTCATAATTTTGATTATCCATCATCACTATTGCGTTGCCATCCCTGTAAAGGTACTGCATTTCAGATTTGTCGATAATTGCCTGCTCCACTTTTTCATCGGCTCTAAAGGTCTTTTCCAAGACAGACTTCGTCCTCATATTGCGAAGTTTGGTGCGTACAAATGCGCCACCTTTGCCGGGTTTTACATGTTGAAATTCAATAATGGTATAAAGGCCTTCCGGCAGTTCAATTGCCATGCCGTTTTTAAAATCATTCGTAGATATCGCACTCACGCGACTAGCTCCTTACTAGCTAATGTCAAAGGTTGACAGCCATTTTCAGTAACTACCACCGTGTCTTCGATCCTGACCCCACCTAAACCCTCAAGATATATTCCCGGCTCAACAGTTACTACCATGCCTGTTTTCAGCGTAGATGCCATTTTAGAGGCTACATAGGGCTCTTCATGAACATCTAAGCCCACGCCATGGCCAGTCGAGTGATTAAAGAATTTCCCATAGCCCGAATTATCTATATAAACCCTGCATGCACGATCTACGGAGGTAGTTCTGACACCGGCTCTGACGCTTTGAACCCCCAGTTCTTGAGATTTTCTAACTAGCTTTTCGATTTTTTTTAGCTCTTTATTCCTAAAATCACCTATAAGAACAGTTCTCGTCATATCGGAGCAGTATCCATCTACAACCGCTCCAAAATCACATACAACCAAATCTCCAATCTCCAACTTTCTCTCTGAAGGCTGTGCATGGGGCAGCGCGCCATTTGGCCCTGAAGCTAAAATAGTCGGGAAGGAGTTGCCCGCCGCGCCAAACTTTCGAATCTCACTATCTAATAGACGAGCAATTTCTCGCTCCGTGGCGCCGGGAATCATTTTGTGCCTAACTTTTGCAAATGCCAGATCAGCGCAGTTGGCAGCAGCTCTCATGCGTGATATTTCACCCACATCTTTGATCTTTCTCAAACCTTCGACAATATTGCTGGTCGGAACAAGTTCCTTACCCGCAAAAATCTTCTCAAATAAAGGGATCGAACCCCACTTAATTTGATTTGCCTCCAGCCCTACCCGCTTTGCCTTAGCCAGGTGCCTGGACAGATAATTTAGCTGAGACAAAGGTTTCCCCACGAAAACTTTGGCCTTCACCCCATGAAGTTCGAGTTCCTCTTTAATTTGAATCTCATATCGCCCGTCTGTAGTTACCGCCATTTGGCCGTCGCTTGATCTAACAGAGACAATCCCTGCCGAGCCTGAAAATCCTGATA
>JAJYDO010000016.1 GCA_021777355.1 Actinomycetes bacterium
TGTTTATTATTAGGTTGACGCAATGACTGTCACGAATGTGGGATGGTCCCATAGCTAAATAGTTCGTACACCACTTCTCGGGACTCTACCTAAATCCGCAAAGACTAAATGCACTATATGGACAATTACTTGAGACAGGGAATAAAAACCGTCCTGGGGGATTAAGTCCCAAAACAGTTAGGTATGTACATTCAACAATCCATAAGCTTTTAGAAGATGCTATTGATTTAGGGCTTTTAATTTCGAATCCATCAGATCGTGCGAAACCGCCAAGGCTTAAGAGTTCGAAATCTGCAGAGATGAAATCTTGGAGTGCGTCAGAACTTGCAACATTTCTAAAGGTAATTAATGAGCACCGTTTTCATGTAGCATTTCACCTTGCTTCAATGACTGGCATGAGGAGGGGAGAAGTACTTGGTCTTCGCTGGCAAGATATTGATTTTGGAGCATCACGCCTTGCAGTTAGACAATCTCTTGTATCAGTAGCTTATGAAATAAAGTTGTCGAGTCCCAAGTCACATCAAGCTCGAACAATAGATTTAGACAGAGAAACAATGCAACTCTTAATTGTCCACAAGGAAGCTCAACGAGAAGAAGCAACATCCTGGGGACTTGGATATCAAGTAAGCGACTTGGTTTTTCGCAGTGCTGATGGATCTCCCATCCACCCAGATTCGTTTAGCCAGGCATTTGAAGTTGTTGTACGTAACTCTAGGCTTCCTAGAATTAGATTGCACGACTTGAGACATACCCATGCTTCACTCGCTCTTAGTGCAGGAGTTCCAGTTAAAGTTATAAGCGAACGGTTAGGTCATGAGAGCCCTGCTTTTACCTTAAAGCAATATGCACATGTGATTCCTGGGATGCAGGCTGAAGCAGCGTCACTTGTTGCATCAATTGTAAAAAATTCAGTTGTTGTAAGGGAAAATGACCAGTGATAGTTTTATTACCTAATCACGAAGCGAAGTCCACATTCCAATATTCAGCTGTAGCTGAATTGGTTGAATCTCGAAGCTGCAATGAAAATTAGATTCACGAACTAAATGCAAGATGTCTGTCAAATTGAAAACTATATGGCTTAGAAATGTGACTTCAGGTTTCACTTTAAAACAGTATATTCATGGAATCCTTGGTGGGAAAAAAGAGATAGTTTCATTCGTCGCATAGTTTATGCAAAATTCCAACAAGTCGATTATAGATATGGGCCAATAAGAGTTTCTTCAATGAGGAAAAATGTATAGGAAACTTTTCGCTTTTATTTACATTTTTACGAAATCTGGAGATATACGAAGTTGATACGTCTTTACCGAAGAAGTTTTGCTAGACGTAGAACCTTTAAGCGCCGTCGATTTGGATATTCGGAAGGAATTGACTAACAGCACATATCAATTTTATTTAATTTTTACAGTTAGCGAGACTTTCGACCTTGGCTTCTACGCTGTTGCCGATTTAATGGCTGAGGTGAAGTAGGCGAGGGCAGGCGACTTGGTTTGGCATCTTCTTGACGTAGAACTAGTGGAATTCCTGGAGCGCTCGAGAGCATCCAAGCTTTACCTTTGCTATTTTCGATTAACTTGCTAACTGAAGTTTGGCTCAGGCTTAGTTGTATCCCGTGCCATGCACTTAGCACCTTATCTTGGAGTTCATTATCATTTTCTAGAAGTTTGACATTAACACCTTGCTCAAGTACCTCTCCATATAAAAGCGGTTTACCGTGACTGCGGTGAGTCTTGTGACTGTTAAACCATTCCGCTATTTTTTCTGCTTTTTGTTTAGCTTCATCGGCAGGCAAAGTTTTGAACATATATTTCTGCATCGTGAGAGACACCGATTCTTCTGCCGCAGTTTGGGCTTGTTCGCACTGACTGAGTAATCCCGGACTATAAGACCTAAGTATTGGAAGCCAGGCACTAAGTGCTTGAGAGGATTCAGCACATTCTCGTTTAGCTCGATCAAACTGGTCAAGGATTGCTTGTGCGGGTGCATTTCTTGGCCCATCCGGTGTCTGCAACGTGAATTGAGGGTCAATTGGACCAAGTTGAGAATGATGGCCCATAAGTATTTCATCGCATCCTAGCGCCATCATCGTTGCGGCCGACATAGCACTAATCGGAATTATCGCGCGAATAAAATCAAAACCAACCTCTCGAAGATAGCGCATTATCGCAGTAGCGGCATCTGGGTCTCCTCCTGGGCTGTGAAGTATGAGGTCAAGCGATCCTTTATCCAGATCATGAACTGCCTCCATAAATCCAAATTTGTCACGAGTAGAGACTCCTACGACACTTGGATCTGATACTGGTCGACTTTCCAGCCAACCAGACGCATATACAATAACTGATCTCGATGTGTGGGCCGAAAGTTGATTCAGATATTTTCTTCTGATTATGTCATGAGGACTAGGAGAAGTTGGATCTTGGAGTTTGCTGGAAGCACGCTGCTCCAACTCAAGTCCCTGAAGCTCCCGGGTTATCTCCCCCCAAGTAGGCATATCTTCCTACCTGGCAGATATAGTGGTAGTAATATAGGATCTGGCTAATGTAGTAGTATTCTCTACTTCAGTTAGCGATTCTTTGAAGGAAGTAGCATTTCTGTATTCGTCTTCTATTGGCTCATATATTTTAAAAAGATCCTGACTTTCGTCACTAGCTTTTCTTATAAGTTCTTCTAGGCTGATATCAATTGATTGCTCTTGATTCTCCATGCTTATATTATATACGGACTCGACTGCTATAGTGTGCGACCAATTGGATGATCCCAGAATGGCTAATTTTAAACAATTCCCAATGTAAGGTTGAGAGAATTTCTAACTCGATCAGCGTTTTGTCAATCCCAAGAATCGGTCATCTTTTCTTTGAAAGCTAGTTTCCGCCGTCTGGTTAGAAACATCTGCCTAGAAGGTTTGAACTGGCGGGTAGATAAAATCGCAGAAAAATATTAAAATCGTTTCCGAAGTTCATCTGGTTCGTATCAGTCCACCCCCGTTTGTTTGACAAATGTTTGACAATTCCCAGAATAGCGTTCTAAAAACAGAAGAACCGATCCTTTCGAACCGGTTCTGACCTGCATTTATATTGGTGGCGGGGATTGGATTTGAACCAATGACCTTCGGGTTATGAGCCCGACGAGCTACCATGCTGCTCCACCCCGCGCTGACCTCTTCATTATATCACCAAGTTTCCCAGTCCGTTTCAGCGAATTCTTTAGACGGAGCCGATTTAGGACGAATTGGAGTGGTGAATTAACTTAATATGCGCTGATAGTGCCTCTGAATTCAGTTCCCGTAGAGTTTTGGATCCATAGAAATCTCAGCCTTTATATATGGATTTTCAAACTTTTGCTCTGGCAAGACTAGACAACGAAAAGATAAACACCTGAAATATCTACCACTAGATCCGTGCTGCTCACCGGGCTTTGGAATGATATTCCCTCGATAGTCCCGCGGCTAATAGATGCAGTTATGGAATTTGGGATCGTCTGTCCTTGTGCCCAGTTCAAGCAACTTGTGCCGGGATTAGTTGTTCCGATCGGATACTGAGAAAGAAACCCGCCTGCCGAGGTATTTGTGGCGGTCACATTTGCAACCACTGATATTACGGAAGGTTCGTAAATCTGACCGATTCCAATGACCTGAACATTTAAAGTATTTCCCGGCGCTAAAGCTAAGTCCTGAGTTCCATAGTTGTTGCACTGGTTAGGCGAGTAGTTTATTCGAGTGTCACAAATTCTCTCGGGAGTGTAAGGCACAAATAGTCCTCCGACAGCGCCTGTAGCAGTGCTGTTTGCAAACCACCCGCTAACATCTACAATTACGTCAGCGCTTCCTTTGAAGTTATAGATATTGATATCTCCACTTGAGCTGAGCGGCACAATAACTTGATTGGCAATCGTAGTTCCCGCACTCCAATTTAAATCAGATACCAGAGGCATCGAAGAACCGGCCGGGTACACAGTTAGGTAACTGGAAGCTGTGGTATTTGTAGCGGTCACGTTTAATACTACGTCTTGGGCATCGGTGCTACTTACGCCGCCATATCCCGCTACCGCAACCGACAAAGTACTATCTGGCCCCAGTGTGCCGTTTCCATTTGAATTGCACTGGTTCGATGACATAATTGATCTCGTGTCGCAGATGCGGGCAGGCATGACTGAATGGAACTGTCCCTCAGTAGAGGGTGCGGCATTTGGACCATAGTAACCTTGGATATCTACCACCACGTCCGTCGAACCAAAAGCATTTGTCAAATTGATTGCACCGTCGGGTCCCAAAGCGACTGTTACCGAATTTGCAATAGTTTCACCGGCCGCCCAATTTAAATTTGAGGCCAAAGGAAGAGTGTTTTGTGACGGATAAACTGTCAAATAGCTTGAAGCAGTGGTGTCAGTTGCAGTTACATTGAGTACAACAGCAGTTGCTCCGGAAAGGGGAACTCCGGCAATACCTGCAATCTGAAGATTAATCGTAGAACCTGCATTTAAAGTCCCTGCCTTTGTCCCATTTGCATTGCAAGGATTAGCCGGATATGAAGCACCAAGCCGAGTGTCACAAATTCTGGTAGGGGTAATACTTTGGAACGGCTCGGCCGGAGGAGTCTCAGTGCCGACATATATGTTGCCTAAGTTGTCAGTGCCGTAGCAGGTAGTTGCTCCGGTACAAAAGATGGAATTTAGAGATCCCCCGGATGTCACTTGATTAGTAGTCCAAGAAAGCGGGCCTGTGATTGACGAAGTGGAGTGCACAATCCCATTGACGTCCGAAAAATAACATGTAGTCGCAGTCGGACAGCTCACTGAAGTTATCGAGGCAGTACCAAGTGAGAATGATGACCAAGCTGAAGCTCCCCCCGCCGGTGAAATCGACACCAACACGTTTCCAGAGTAGTCAGCGGCTATACACAGGTTAATTGATACACAATCAATCGATGTAATGGCATTCGTTCCGTCTACATTCATCGGCAGCCAGGTAGATGAGAGAACAGTAGGTGTTGTGTTGTAGAAAATACTTCCGTTTGAATCAGCCGCCAAGCATAAGGAGTTACTCGGGCAGGAGATTCCATTTAATGACACTGCACCGTCAATGTCTTGAATGCTCCAAGAAGATGCCACCTCGGGACTATTTGACACCAAAATATTTCCCACATTGTCCGTTGCGGCACAGAAAGTCATGGAAAGGCAGGTAACCGAACTCAAGTCATAGACTCCATCAATATTTATAGCGGTCCAGGATGCAGTTTTCGGAGAGTTGGAGTACAAGAAGTTGCCTAAGTTATCGCTTCCTACACAAAAACTGGGGGAGGAGCATTGCAGGCTGGTAATTGTGTTGGTTCCATCAACATCCGTGGTCACCCAAGAAGGTGCTCCCAAAATGGGGTTAGCAGAGTATCCTATATCTCCTGCATCATCACCAAAAAGACAGTTCCCGCCGCCACCGCAGGTGAATGCAGTTAACTTGTCTTTCCCGTCAAGAGCATACTTTGGCCAAGCTGAAACTCCACCCGTTGGGTTCGAAGAGGAAAAGATATCTCCAATTTGATCTCCTAGAATGCAAAACCCACCGGAAAGGCAGTCTGAAGCCGTGATTGGGTTGTAATTTATTAAAGTAGTGGCGCTCCACTGGGTGAATGTTAAGTCAGTTGTTACAAATATTGATCCAAAATTGTTTGTGGCAATACATAGGCTCGAGATACAACTCAGCGATTCTATTGAATTGCCATTAGGGAGAGCAATGACTTGCCAGGCAGGACTATTGGGCGCGGTGGAAACAAGAACATTCCCGCCGCTGTCTCCTGCCACACATTGAGTGGTGGAGATACATGATATTGCCGTTACAAGATTTGAAGTATCTACATTCACGGCCGACCAAGCAGTCATTCCTGGATTTGTTGAGTAGAGAATGTTTCCGTTATCGTCACCTGCGAAACATATTGAAGTACTCGGACAGGAGAGCGAAAGAATGGAATCGCTTCCATCCACATTTGTAGAAACCCATGATCCAGTACTGGTTGGATTAGTCGATACCAATATATCTCCACTTGAGTCCGCGGCCAAGCATAAATTAGTTGAAGGGCAATTAATTGCATTCAAAGGAGAAATTGCGCCGCTGGCACTCACATTGAAAGAGGTGAAAGGCCCCGGATTACTTATGATTACAATATTTCCCTTTGAGTCCGCGGCCAAGCACCATGTGGCACTGGCACAAGTTACGGAATTTAGCGACGATCCAGGATCGACACTTGATATCTTCCAACTACTTTGAAGAACCGGATTAGTAGACACCAGTACATTCCCCTCGGCGTCAACAGCTACACATGTGCTTTGAGACGCCTGGATACAAGCAATTCCATTCAATTGAATGCCACCTGTATTTTGCGATTGATGGTCTACAAAAGAACTGGTCCAACGCAGAGATGTTTGGAGAGCTTGAGCGACTTTAGTGGCGTTGTTAATTTCTAACACCGTAAAAAGCGAAGTCAAGATTATTAGAGATGAAATTAAGGCAGATATACGGATCGTTCTATTTAGATGTTGAGTTTTCGTGCCGCGCATTAGCTAAAAACTAGCCCAATTGAGCCGACAATGCACGGCGGGCTTAAAAATTTAGATAAAGAATCCGAGTTTTAGAGGGCAAAAGTAAAAAAGGACAGTTGGATAGGCGCGGAATGTCAAATTTTAGGTATCATCGTTTTAATGAAGCCAAAGCTTTTCAAGCCATCTAATAAGAAACTGGGCTTTTATATGGTTTTGATACTTGCAGCTCTGGCATTGGCGGCAGCTCTGGGAAGTCCATCCATTGGCTTATTGAGCTCAAAGCCACCAACTAGCGGGAGTTCTTCGAATTTCACCTTTCGAGCTACCGGTTTTTTCCATACTGCATTTGACGGCAAGCGATGGTGGATAGTAACTCCAGACGGCCACCCCTTTTATATTTCAAGCGTTGATCATGTTGATCCTGCCCCCGACGTGGACAGAGTCACCAACCTGTGTCCTTACTGCATTGCCATTGCATCTCAGTACCCAAATGATCAGGCCTGGGCATTAGATACGGTGTCGAGGCTTAGAAAGTGGGGCTTTAACTCCTTGGGAGCTTGGTCTAATACTTCATTATTGGGATCAATGATGCCATACACGGAACTATTGGGAATGGCGAGCGGGAATGACTGGTTTGCCCCAAGTTTTGTTTCCAACGCCTTTCAAGTAGCCAATACCGCAGTTGCCCCTTTAAAGAATGACCCGAATCTTATAGGATACTTTACTGATTCAGAGCTGAGATGGGGTCCTGATTGGACCGATCAGCACACACTTTTGGACAGCTACCTACAACTTCCTGTGGGATCACCCGGGAGGCAAGTCGCCGAAAAATACATCCATGATCCCAATGGCTTTCTAAGTGCTCTTGCTACCAGATACTTTTCAGTTACAACCGCAGCAATCAAGTCAGTCGACCCTAACCACATGATATTAGGGGTCAAGATGCTTGCTCAGCTGACTTCTCCGGCAGTTCTTGAAGCAGCGGCACCGTATGTAGATGTATTTAGCATCGATGACTATGCTTTGATAGGCGGGCTTTCAAACTATATAAAATCATCGTGGAGTCCATATTTAAATGTAGATGGCAATTTAAGTCTATTCTATAAGTATCTTCATAAGCCGGTGATGGTAGCGGAGTATTCATTTAGAGGAGCGGGCGGACTAGCTCCCAATACCTGGCCGCCGATTTATCCGACATACCCGAATCAACAAGCCAGAGCTCAAGCGTATGAATCATATATTAAGGGAATTTACGCTTCACCTTGGGTAGTTGGAGACCAATGGTTTGAATATGTCGACGAGCCTGTAAACGGGCGATTTGACGGCGAGAACTCAAACTTTGGGCTGGTATCAACTTCAAATGTGCCATGGAGTGATCTTGTCAACGCGATGACTGTAATGCATTCTCAAGCGCCCAATGTACTGGCAGGAAATCCATCGCCTTGTTGGTCATATCAACAAACCGGAACCGGTAGCCAAGTCAAGTGCTTGCTGTATGCAAACAGTTGCCCCGCAAATGTATCTTCCCCGTCGTCGCTTTGGCCCTATTGCACGAACTCAACCACAAAATCTACTATTGGGTAGACTGGCGCGGAACTTACAAGTGGGTTCAAAGGCGCAGTACAATCTCTTTTTAGTCGTTCACTTTTTCTTTTTTGGGCCTTCCCTATCCCGTAGAAGATATTTTCACCGAACCGGTTTCAAATTGGTATGAATTAATGCAGGCTTGAATAATTGATTTTTCACGTTGGGTAAATAGCCAGAAAATTTTACAATAGTTGGCATTTGATAGATATTAATTATGAATCAAAACTCTAGATTATTGAGGGATTTCTAATTTGGCAAACATGAGGTGGTTTCACGTGTAAGAATTCAGCTATGACCGTGTCGTTAGCTCGCAGGATGTGGGTACTGCTGGAGAGTATTCATGCTTTGACTTATTTTGCCCCCGAATCAAGCGAGATATATTCAACTGTTGGTCTCAGAGGATTTTGGCGGGGGTACTTTGCTGGAAGAAGTGCCCCTCTGGGCAATCCGGGAGCAAAACTGGTTACTGCCACTTTTTACAATTTTGCACCATCAATGGTGGAGCGCGCAATACCGGAGGTGTGGGAGTACGCCTCTCCCGAGGAAGCTATCGAAGCCAGGACCGATGGAGCCAGCAGAGCGCTTGAACGCATTATCGGAAAGTCAGTTGATTTGGAAAGTGTAGAAAGGGCTGCAAAACTATTGTGGAAGGGCCTGGATGGGATTGACGTCTCGGGTAGACCATTGGGAGGCGCCAATCTTGAACTGGCCAGACCCCAGGACCCACTGGATCTTATCTGGTTAGGTGCCACCGTTTACAGAGAGTTCAGAGGCGATGGCCATGTGGCGACACTTTTGAACGCAGGCATAGATGGATGCCAAGCCCACGTGACATTTGCGGCGACCGGAAATATTGTTAGATCGGTACTTCAACCTGTTAGGGGTTGGAGCGACAGCGAATGGGAAAAGGCAGAGGATGATTTAAAATCCAGAGGGCTTTTGGATCAAAATGGCCATAGGACAGAAAGGCTGGTTGGGCTCAGGGAGCAGATCGAAGATAATACCGATGAACTTTCCATGCAACCGTGGGAAAAACTTGGCAACAGAGGGAGCGAGGAGTTGATGAGGCTTTTGATCCCGATTAGCAGGGCAATTGTTGAATCGAAGACTATTCCTTCGGTCAATCCAATAGGCCTTCCTCTTCTTTAGGCAAATATGGACCTAGAGCTTTTTGAAACGGAAATTTAAATATTTAAATATTTTAATATTTTGAGAAAATTGCAGTTTGATAGACATATGGGAGCTTCTTCCGAGTAATCTCACAGTTATGGATATTGGATTTCACACAGTAGATTTTTCATGGGCAAAGGACGAAAGGGAGTATGGACCAACTTTGGCCAAGGCGGCCCAAATTGCAGAAGATGTAGGAATCACCTTATTAACATTTATGGATCACTACTTCCAAATGGAGATACTTGCTCCGCACACGGAGCCAATGCTCGAAGGCTACACGTCTCTCGGATATTTGGCAGGTGTGACCAAGAAGATCAACTTGGGCCTTCTCGTGACCGGCGTTACATACAGAAACCCCGGATTGCTGGCAAAAATTGTAACTACATTGGATGTCTTAAGCGGAGGAAGGGCAATGCTTGGCATAGGAGCGGCCTGGTATGAGAGAGAGCACTTAGGTCTTGGCGTTAATTTTCCTCCCGTTGCAGAACGCTTTCAAAGGCTCGAAGAAACCCTTGAAATATGTCTCCAAATGTGGAGTAAAAATGATGGCCAATATCACGGAAAGTACTTTAATTTGAAAGAGACAATTTGCCATCCCCGGCCGATCTCAAGCCCTCGTCCCAAAATTCTCATCGGCGGATCGGGGGAGAAAAAGACTTTGAAGCTCGTGGCCAAATATGCTGACGCCTGTAATCTTTTTGGATCTTCGCCAAAAGATGTATTGCATAAATTAGAAGTCTTAAAAGAGCATTGCACGAAGCAGGAAAGAGACTACGAGACTATTGAAAAGACAATGCTCTACATGGGCAATCCACTAACGGATTCCGCCAAGTTTTTAGATGACTTAGGATCCTATTCAGATATTGGCATCGACCGAGTAATTGTTAGATTTGTTGGCAATCCTGCTATATTTGCAGAACGCTTTGGAGAAGAGCTAAGCGGGCGAGTGCTAAGTATTTAAACAGTTTGAAGCTACCTGAAAAAATTGCGGCATAAAGGAAAATTATGCATAGTAAGTTAGTAATTCGTTACTTTCAAAAAGCACGGGCCTGGTCAATCAAAAGATAAAGTCGTGTCCCCTACTTCGTATATAGATCTTTTAATCGATGACTATAACTTTCTCAGAGTCTTCATTTTCTACCGGCTTTGGCATTTTGGCTTCAAGTTCTTTCAGTGCGGCTGTTGCACTGGCTAGCTCTCTTGACAGCCGAAGTGATTCCAATATATTTCTCACTCGAAGCATCACCTCGTCAGGGTCAAATGGTTTCGTCACAAAGTCATAAACTCCAAGACTCATTGACTTTCTCATTGATTCAGGTGTCATATCAGCCGTTAGTACGAGTACAGGAAGGGGAATTTTATAGCCAAGCTCAAGCGCCATTTTTTCCATAAACAAAAATCCACTAATTTCAGGCATCATTAAGTCCAGAAGAACGATGTCAGGCTGATCATTCTTGAGCATATCTAAACCTACACGTGGGTCAGTGGCAGAAATTACATTTGAGTAGCCCTCACGCTCCAAGAGGCGTTCCAAGAGCACCACGTTATTGGGTTCATCATCTACCACAAGGATTTTTGACCCCATTACATCGGTAATTTCATCCATGGGCAGTTCGTGGTCGTTGCTCATAACTTTCCATTCCTTCTATAGTTCATAAGTAACAGTATCGTAGCAGCCATTTCCTTCAAGGTCAATTGTGTTTGATCTGGCATGAATGTAGGCAACTTCACTGGAGCGACGAGGGGTTAAGGCCTTTAAGCTGATTGGGCCTTCGTCGCAAAATGGAAAACGATCTGTCGATATTAAGGGAGAGTTTGGGGCTTCATTAGAGCAACGTAATTTGGTCTGTCCAAAAACTATTATATTGAACTTCTTTTGGCATTGTTTCTCTCAGGTGATATTTGCAAAATGGACTTCCAATGGTCTTCCGGCAAGAATATGGATAACCATTAGGGAACAACCACGGGTTTTGCATTTTGGTTCAGGTATATTGCTTTCACGAGTGGGAATTCTGATTTGCACGTGTTTCCCTGAGTGTTTTATTAAAAGCAAGAAAGAGATGCCGACATTTACAGATGTTCGGCAAATCAAAGCTTTGGTGTCCAAAAGAGGACCAATAATTGACAAGGTCTATGGCTTCCACTTATTTATTGCTGCATTGGGACTCATCATGCTAACAAGTAAACAATTTGGACAGTTCTTAAATGAAAGAACGGAAGCTTTAGATCCCTAATTCATTCCATTTCAATGCCCGGAGGCCCGTTTCCTACTTCTTGGCTAGCTTCAGATATTTAGAAACGGTTTTCTCGACTTCATTAATTTCAAGTGGTTTAGTCAAGTAATCGGTTGCCCCTAATCCAGTTAAGCGATCGATATCTAATTTCATTGCAGATGCACTTACTATAATCACGGGCAAATCTCGCAACACTTTGTCCTCTCTAATTCTCGTCAACAGTTCGTCCCCGCCAACTCCAGGGAGATGAAGATCAAGCAAATAAAGGTCGAAGGGCGTCTCTTCGATTATTTGCATCCCGGCTTGGCCATCAGATGCGGTGGTGAGCTCGATTTTGTTCCATTCGTTTAGGATGAGCCGCATTAGTTCCAAATTCGACGGATTGTCTTCTACGTAAAGCACTTTGTACTTTGCCCCGCCTGTGACCGGATGAATTTCCAAATTATTTTCAATTGATTTGGTGGAATTTTCAGGTTCCGGCTGGCTTCCAATGGTCTGGTTCGCCGTGGAAGTCTTAAGTTGTACGAAAAAGGTGCTGCCTTGTCCAACAACTGAAGTAAATCCCATTTCACCTCCCATTCCTGATGCTAACTCCTGGCACAAGGCCAATCCGATACCGGTCCCTTCAATCGAACTGCTTTCCTGGCCAAGTCTTTCAAAGGGCATGAAAACTTTGTCATAGTTCGACGTAGGAATGCCTTTGCCGGCATCAGACACGAGGATCTTTGCTCGGCCCATTTTCAACTCAACCGCAATTGTGATGTTGCCACCCGGCGAGTTATATTTAACTGCATTGGAAACCAAGTTAATAATTATCTGTTTTAGTCTCTTTTGATCGGCAAGCACGAATATGTCATTGCTTATTTTATCTACGGTGATAGTCAATCCGGATTGCTTAATCATCGAAGCCATCAGCGCCTTCACTTCATCGATTAGTTCTGAAACCGAAACTGGCTCAATCGAAAGATCGAACACGCCTGATTCGACTTTTGCAAGATCTAGAACCTCATTTATCAAGTTGAGCAAGTGCCGTCCTGCTCCCAAAATCCTCGCTACGCTGTCTCTCTGAATTTCGTTGAGATCATCCCTTTCAAGTAACTGGCCAAATCCTAAGACGGCGTTTAACGGCGTGCGAAGCTCATGGCTCATCCTAGCCAGAAAATCTGATTTGGCTTTGCTTGCAGAAGCTGCCTGTTCCATCGCCGATTGAAGTTGGGTTTCCATAGCAACTTGTTGGCTAATGTCTCGCGACACAGATACAACTGCCGTTTTAGCGCCTTCGTCGTCAACTAAGGGTCGCATTGTCGACTCGACGGTAATGTAATAGTCCTCACCAGCCAAACCGGTTCTTTTCAGTCTAAAACGAACTCTTGCCTCGGCTAGTTTTCCGGAAACCAGACATCCAATTGTGTCCTTTAAATTATCTAGATCGTCGCGATGAATGAGATTTGGATCGAGCAAGTTTAGATATGAAGATGGATTATCGCCCAAGATTGAGGCGGCCGCATTGCTCATTGTCAAAATATCCCCATTTTCATCTAACATCGCAATCATGTCAGGGCTTGTGTCAAATAGGACTTTCAAAGTATGAGATCTTCTCACCTCTGCTCGTTCCGCTTCCTGAGCCAGATGTTCAGATTCAAGCGCCCGTTTTTCCGCATTTCTTAGCAGTTTGACAGCCCAGCTAATCAATTCGGCGGCAACAACATAGCCAATCATTACCAAAATTGCGCCATTGAGAAATCTTGAAAGTGGAAGATGTAGAGTTACAAGCGGGCTCAATTCATCTAGGGCAATGATCGGCAACATCAAAAATGACGTAAATTGTGGTTGGGTTACGCCTATGTACACTCCAATAGCAATTGGAAGAAATTGCATTTCGAGAGGACCACTTATTGGACCGTATGCGTAGCCTGAAAGACCAAGTCCCACTCCAACTAGGGAGCACAGGAAGTAGAGCTGGCGCCTCAGTGTCCAGCCCTTCCAGTTGTAAATAGCCATTCCAATACCGACTACGACGACGACAATGGAAATCTGGTATACCAGTGAAACGTTAACTTTTGCCTGCCCAACCGGGGGTGCTATTAGTGTGGGGAACTGTGCCAAAACAAGGCCGATTCCAATAAATCTTCCCCAAAACTTTGGGGCGGTGGGAATGGCCGACTGCTTTTCTTCTAGGTCAAGGTAAGCTCGTATCTTGGCAAAAGCGATGTCGCTAATTCTAGCGATACCAGATTTCATAGTACATTGACTTTCGTCAACTGGACCTCTTTTCGCTCTTCACTCAAGTATCCCGCCCTAAATTATAAAAGTGCTCTTCTTGGCGGTTCTCACAGCCACTGTCTTTATTGGATACTTCTTTCAAGTGCAATCCAACTAATCTATTCGAGTATATGCCATATTAACTTTGTAATGCATCTCAAAACAGAGGATTTTTAATAGCGTAGCCTTCCCGCCTCTCATTAAAGTTATCTGTAGGGCTCCAAGGTCTTTAGGGTCAATTGATCTAAAGCTCAAACCATTGGCGAAGATCTGGCATACCACTCCGCGAGCATTTTCTTTGGTTCTTCTATCAAAGTAGTGATTTGGACTTCCAAAATAGATTTTAAAGTCTGTCTCTTTGACAATTGCTTGAAGAAGCAAAAATTCCAATCCGCTGGCATAGATGGGAGTATTGACTTTCCTTCCATCTGGAGTAATTAGGATCTTCCCCGTGACTTTCGGCGCTTCCGTTGGGAAAGTGACTAATGAATCGGAACATGTGTGGATTAAGCCAAATATTCTGGAGGATACTTAATCAAATCTACAAGCAATCGTTACTAGGCCGTATCGTGCTGACAGTTAAGTTTGAGTTAATAGCGTTTGATTGATCTGATCCGTGAATAGCTTTTCAAAGAATTTACTTTGTCCTACCTGAATTACTTTGGCGATTTCGAAGTTGGCCAATTTCTAATAAGGAATTGCACTTCGTTTTAGAATTCAGGATTTACCAAAAGGCCAATCGCTTGGCAAATGTCAGACGCAATGCCTAGTCTCCGTATTGTCGGCAAGTATCCGACAAGTGGATGCAATCATGAGAGCTATATCTTTTTACTTGACAGATATAAACCGAAATGATATGTTCATATTCATGAGCTGTTTAATACAGGGGTTGGGGTAATGCGCTGGGTGCGTACGCATTTGGGCATGGCCTTCCTAACCATGATTTCCCTGGTCTTAGTGCCAGCTTGTAGTCCGAACCACTCCACTGCAGGAAGTTCTGGCGGCTCAGGTTCTGGAGGAGCGAGCGGTCCCACATTGGGCCCAGGCGGCAACGGTCCCACAATCTCGGACGTAAAAAACGCGATTACCCAGAAGTTCAAGGAGGTATACGGAGGCAACTGTGGCGCAGGCGGGCAGTACCCTACCCAAGTGACTATCAAATTCAATGACACGCCGGTAATAGCGCCCCCAGTTCAGGCGCCAGTTGGGAACACACAAGTGACTCGAACGGTTTGGCCGGTTCAAACTGTCGTTGATATTCACATGTACTCGCCATATCCTCCCAACATTGCCCAGTTGGAAGGAACTCCATACTGTAATAACTCGCATGTGGTTCGAGGCCAATCAGGCGATGTTGCAGGCGACACCTTCTGCTTCACAAAGGACAATTTCGGAAATTTCACGTTCTATACCGACAACAGTACCTGCACTTAGAAGGCTCTCGACCAGTCCACTTATTAAACGGTTCGCCCTATGATGTTTTACTGTCGATTCGCTTCTTAGTGACTTAGTGATTTCGGCTCATGCTATTGCCCCCAGATGGGAGTGGGAACTTGCGGAAATACTGCTTTAGAGAAATGCCATCCAGGTGATACCTTAAATTCATTTGGTTTCCTATTTGCGGCTCAAATGATGTAGCTCGATAAATTGAATAAAGACTTTTCGCTTATTTGAAGTTCTTCAGATATGGCTTTATCTGGCGTAGGTCAAGTTACTAGGCCGGAGACTGCTGTCAGCCATTAAGAGGGCCGGGATACGCCTCTTCAGCTTTGTCCCGAAGCTGGGCAAACCTTCTTCGTGCGACAATGATAGATAGAGCAACAATGCCAAGCGCTATTATTCCGAGTACAAGATTCAAATAGTTTGAAGCCGAAAAAATACTGTGACCTACATAATAAGAGGAGTATGAGTAAAATGCCGCCCAAATGATCCCTCCCGCGGCGTTATAAAAAAGGAATTGTTTCCATCGCATTTTGTTAGTTCCGGCCAGGAAAGCCGCATAGGTTCGAAGGATCGAGACAAATCTCCCAAAAAAAACGACTCTGTTTCCATGTTTATCAAACAGATAACGCCCTATTTTTATTTTGACTTCGTCAATGGCAAAGTAATGGCCATATTTTCGTAAAAGGCGGTATCCGCCTGCATCCCCTATCCAAAAACCTATGTTGTCGCCAGTGATTGCCCCAAGTGCAGCCACGATGAAAATTACCGTCACTGACAACTTATGTGAGGATCCGGAATATATCCCAGCGGTAATTAATATAGTCTCACCAGGCAGAGGCACTCCAATGCTCTCTATTGCGATAAACAAGAAAATAACACTATATCCGTATGAAACAAGAAGATGCGTAACATTCATCGGATTTTCCCACCAGACGCATTAGGTTTCAAAAAAACCTTCGACTACTTGAGCGTGCAGCAAATTTGCGACTTCGTTGGGAAATTGAGCGTGAACATCATGATCTGCAGGTGAAAACCAGTGTACTTTGCTTTTCTTAAGTTTACTTTCCGCGCCCTTAACTGCATCTCGTTTTCCGGGAAAGTTTTCTCTGGCTGATTCTGCAGGAATAAGTAGCACCGGAGAAACTATGTCATGATAAATATTCGAAGGATGATGTTCATAGAGCGCCCGAAGGATCTGCATATGATTATCAATACTTAGCCAGGGTCTAACAGTCCCATCGGGAAGTACTTCCATGTTTGCCAGTGTCGCATCAATTGCTTCAGGTTGCCAATCCCTATGAGATGCCTGAATAAGTTTTCTAAGAAGGATTTCACTTGTTCCGGTTAAATTTGGAGGAGCCAGCACTTTGGAACACTCATCCCACGTATCAAAAATAAAAGATGGTTCCAACCAGCCGCCGTCAATGAGTGCTAAGCCTGCCACTTCACCTGGGAATCTTTTGGCATGTTCAAGTACGACATTGCCGCCCCAGGACTGGCCAACCAGGATCGCTCTTTTTAGTCCGAGCTTGGAAATAATGCAATGCAAATCATCTGTAATAGTTTTAAAGTCATAGCCGGAATCGGGTTTATCTGATTGTCCATGACCTCTTTGGTCAATTGATAGGCAATGATGGCCCAGATCATTTAACCTGCGTGCAACTCCGTCATATAATCTCGCATTACTGGATAGGCCATGTACCAATAGAAAGGGAGTTCCACTTCCCGCTAATGTCCAAGTTGCAAGAGATACACCCGGTTCAACTTCTACTCTCTCAAATTCGAAAGTTTTCACTTAAGCTGCGTTTGGGTTAGTTGTTGTCGAAGTTGAAGTAGTAGTTCCGGTGGAGCCGTGAGCGCCAATTGATCCACTTGAACTCGGAGCGGTCGGTCCTTTTCCGAGAAGGGAAAGAGCCTGGGAAACGTCGCTTGATGCAGTATTTTCGTCATTTTGATATGCACCAAGATTGCCCTGGGCGAGATCTACTTGAGCTTGAGCACTTGCTGCCTGGGCTTGTGCAAGGAGTTGTTGTACCTGTGCTGAAATAACGGCATTAGTACTGCTTCCACTTGACACGCTCGTGCCGGGAGCTAGGGTTGATGTGACGCCTGGAATGTCAACGTTAAATACGTCGAAAAGAGCCTGGCCTAAAGTTGTCTCCATGGCTACATTGTTTCCGTAAACAACGATCACGAATTTAAGAGTTGGGATTGGATTAGATGATGATGATACATACATTGGCCGAATATATAAAAGCGAGTTATAAATAGGCAGCATCTCCACGGTACCCATGGTGACAGTGGATCCTTGCTGGGACAAAAGAGTTATCTCTCTCGACACATTTGGGACCGACATGATCAAAGATGATACAAATGCAGGACCGTTGATACTTTGACCGCGAGGCGTTACATAGACCTCGAGCTTCCCGTAGTCATTTGGATCGCTTCCGGCCACCAAGAACGCACTTAAAATCTGCTGCTTGGAATTTCCGCCACCACTGGCCGAAGTCGGCACAAAAGGCTCTACTAAATAAAACCCGGGAGTCGATTGGCCCGGAAGCTGCATAACTTGGTAGCTGGGTGAATACCTATTGTTAGGGTCAATCGGCGTGGCCGTTGTCGGCTGGTTGCCCCCTGAATTAGTTGCCGCACTAGCTGCCTGAGAGACCATCCAAGCATCCGATGCATTATAGAAATCCACAGCATTTGATATGTGGTAGCGACCGTACATTCCGGATTGTACCGCCATTAGATCTTCCGGATAGCGTAAATGTTGCCTTAATGAGGGGCTAATTTGAGATGCAGGGGTAAAGAGGTTTGGATAGATACTCTCCCAAGCTTTAATTATTGGATCACTTGGATCAACCACATAAAACGTCATCTTACCCGTGTAGGCGTTAACCAATACTTTTACCGAGTTTCGGATATAGTTAAATGGTTTTTGAGCTAAGTCACTTTGCGGGTTCAGAGCATTGACTGAACCGGAAGAAACACTCTGTGCATAGGGGTAAGAGTCGGTGGTTGTGTAAGCATCCTGTACCCAGTAGATGGTGCCGTTTAAAACTACAGGATAAGGATCGGCATCCAAGGAAAGAAATGGCGCCACTTGTGCGACACGAGTGTGGATATCGGCGTTATATATAATTTGTGACTTTGAGGTGATCAAAGACGAAAACAACAAGTTGTAATCTCCAAAGTCAAGAGCGTATGCGGCTTTCCTCAATAAGGACCCCATTGGCACTCCGCCATTTCCGTTGTAGTGGGTCTCAACCGGATTGCCGTTTGCATCAGGGTAGTCAAGTTCTGCTTGAGCGGTATCTGCTACAACGTACCCGTATTGACCGGCACCGAAATAAACTTCGGGTTGTTTTATGGTTGGGTATCCGTTCTGTGAATTAACCGGGATGTCACCGGTTGGGAAATTTGGGGAACCGTTAGATGCCGCAGAACTTGCGGGAGAAATTATTGCTCCATATCCATGGGTAAACTGTAAATGTTGGTTTACCCAAGTTTGATCCGGAAGATCACCGGAATTTATCTGCCTCACTCCAACTACAACAGGCACCATGGACCCATTCACCATATACCTGTCGTAAGCCAAGGTATTGAACTGGTAGTAGTTCTTTATTGCTTGGTACTTGTCATAGACTTGGAGAGTATATTCCCAGTCCCAAAGTCTAACGTCGTTGAGGCTTGTGGCAGAGTTGGCAAGCTGTTCGGTAGTGACATCCTGACTTCCCGGGAAAGAAACGCTTTGTATGTTGGTTAGGCCCATGGCATATTGCGTAGCTGAGATGTTTCTTGTAATGTATGGAAGTTCGAGAGTGCTTTGGGCTGGCTGGACTTTAAAAGACTGAACTATTGCAGGGTAGATTATTCCGGCAACCAACGCCACGAATCCCCAAAGAAGAACTGCTACAACAGGAAGGACCCACCCTCTTCTATAAATATTCACTAAGAAGATGACGGCTGAGGCAATGGAGATAATAGATAGAAGCGTAATCGCAGGGAGTTGAATGTGAATATCGGTGTAGCTGGCTCCTTGGACCACCCCGCGATTGGATAGTTCGAGGGAAGGACGTGAGACAAATTCATATGCAGCTGCTTTTTCCAGCGCTATGAGGCCAAGCAAAAGAGAAAGATGGGCTTTTACCGATGAGGTGACTCTCCCGCCTGCATTGGAAAGGCGTATTCCTCCATTTAGGTAGTGGATTACAGCAGATACTAAAAAGGAGACTAGCAGGGCTGCAAATAGCCATCCAACAAGCCATTTTAAGAAAGGCAACTTAAATACAAAGAAACTTACATCCATGTGGAACTGGGGATCTAATTTTCCAAATGGCTGGCTGTGTTCGTATAATAACCAGTTTTGCCACTGACTTACAGCAGGCAAACCAACTACTAAAGAAACCACTAAAGCTATGACAGTTCTGTATAATTTTGCTCTTGGAACAACAATTTGCTGGTACCTGTGAAGCAATTCGTCCTCAGGATGAGTGACGTGATCGCTGGGAGCCATTTTATGAGCGACTGTCATGTTTACCCACAAAAACACAAACAGTAATCCAACAAATAATGAACCTAATTCTATTTTTGTAATTAAAGTTGTTTTCCAAACCCCATATTCATTTACGCTGTTAAACCACAAGTAATTCGTATAAAAACCTGCGATTCCTCTAAGTGACAGGACGAGAATCACTAGCAAAAGCAGGATCCCGCCAATCCAAAGTCGCCGTTTAGTAAAGATGGAACTTAGAGGGACTGCCTCGGGTGGCCGCATATTTATTTAAGTTTAGGCGATACTTGGGACCAGCAAACAGCGGCACCCTGCGTGTGAAGGTGGATACATTACGCCAGTGGGCCAAAGATCCCCAACTTTTGTGCCTTCTGAAATGTGATTGTCTTCACAGTCCGGGCAAGTACCTTCTTTTTGATCTACTACCCAAACCAACGTTGTTCCAGGTGGAAGAACAGAAACCTCACCTGAGTTGAATGCACCCATTACTTGGTCAGTCACCAGTTGATTAAGGGAGTTTCCTTTCCACTCCCGGTAGGTGGCACTAAGCCTCTCGACTAAAAGAGCCTCAGCGTCATCATCTTGCGGCGGGGAGTCCCAGCCCATTTTTGACCTAAGACCACCCGAGAGCATAGATGCCAGTTCCAAAGCTAAAGTGTCAACCGGAGTGCCGTTTTGAGGGTCAATTTTATTAACTCCCATGGATAGGCATAGCTCTCCTCCAAAAGTGATTCCGGCCGCTCTGGCTTCTTCTAAAAACGAAGACGCAACATCCACATAACGCTGTTCTTGCTGCGTTCTGGGAAGTATCTCTTCAAGATGAGCTGAAGTACCCGATCTCCTAACGCCGTCGAGAAGTTCATTTTGCTCATCGCTCATTGCTCTTTTTAACTTTCTTACCAACCCGGCAACTATCGGAGTAATTATTTCATCACGCCTAACTATGAACTGTTCGGTTCCCAAAAGGGAGGCTTCATCGGAAGGATTTTCATCACCAATCTTGCCAACCGGTTCGCTTTTGGATACTTCAACAGAATCAACTTGCGCTTCTTTAGGTACTTGCTCAACTGATTCGTTGGATAAATTAGCAGTTCCTTGTTGTCCTTCTTTCAGTCTTTTGAATAACTCGTCCACGGCATCCTGGCCGGCTTTTTCTGAATCAATAACATCGGCAACTTCGTCGGTTATTGGTTCATCTGAATTTAAGCTGTCTTCAATTATTTCGGGTTCTTTCGTAGAACCTAGGATTCGTATGTTCTCGGTTATTTCGGGAGTTGCAGGATCGAAAGTTACACTTGCTACAGGTTCGGCAGCTAGACGTTCGGCGATAGTTGCAGCTTCGCTGACCTCTATTTTTAGATTATCTCTTGGGATAGTCGTGATTTTTTGAGCTTGGATAATGGCTGGCGAAGTCGCCAAGTCCACACTATTTGACGGCTGTTTCGGTGAATCTTCCTCTAGTGCAACTGCAGGAAGCAAGCTTGCCGATTCAATAAGAGTTTCTTCGGTCGGGTCGTCGTCAAGCGAAGCCCGGAGTCCTGCTTGTTCGGCGGCAAATTTTGCTTCTTTTTCAATATGGTCAAGTGAATGGCCAAGAGTATCGACTTGATCTCGAATAGACGACAGCGCCTCCCAGATCAGAGATTTTCCTGTCGTGAGTTGTTCTACCTGAATATTTAGCGTTCTACGTTTGCGAACCAAATCAGCCAGAATTCTTGCTCTTGCATCTTGAGCTTCACGGACCATCGATTTGCACTCGTTTCTGACAGCTTCCAAAAGCGACTCAGCTTCTTGCTTGCCGGATTCAATTAAGGCTTGGGAGTCAGCCTCGGCCTTTTTCATAATTACTTCGGCTGCTATCTCGGCTTCGCGGGTTCTTTCTGAGAGAACTTTCTCCGACTTTTCCTTTAACTCCTGCACTTCAGATCCGGTTCGTGCCAACAGATCCCTGGCGGCCTCCCTGGCACTGGAAAGAATTCTTGCGGTTTCCTGGCCTAACGCAGCAGTCAATGTATCTTCGTCCACCGGAGGCTTGACAAGAGCCATCTCCTGAGCCTCAAGGAGTTGTTGGCGGCTTCGCCTTTCACGGTCTAGTAAATGAGTGACCTCTAATGCAATCTGCTCGAGAAATGCTCTTACACTATTTGGATCAAAACCCTTCTTGACAATGGCGAAAGACCGCCTGGCTATCTCGTCGGGTTGAATTGTCTGCGAGGAGGAAATTGATACAAAGCGATCTTCAGTCATATATACAAGACTACTTTGAAGTGGGCAGTGATTTAAGTATTGTCAGGACTTGTTGGAGAGATGAGACAATATAGATTTTTAACTTCGAGCCGGCTTCTTTTTTCGATATTGACACCGACTGAGGACTTTCGCCGGCCGGCACGAAGAAAACGGAGTCTCCGGAGTTTAGGACGCTAATGGTCTTTTCTTCCAAACCGCCGATTGGACCAACGGATCCGTCAGGGGCAATGGTTCCGGTGCAAGCTATATTTACTCCGTGCGTGAGGTTGCCTCCGGAGAGCATATCGACGATTGTAAGGGCATAAGAAAGACCCGCAGAAGGACCTCCCAGGGCTTGGCCATCGACAAGGTCGGAGATATTTATGGTGAGAGGAATGCTATATCTAGGAGCGAGTCCGATTCCAATGTAGGGAAGTTTTTGATTTCCACTCCCTTGGGCTGCGAGTTTGATGGAAGCCTCTACTGTTTTTCCCGAAGCGGCCTTCCTGATTGTCAGCAATATTGTTTGACCAGGCTTGAAGTGCTGGACTTGAGAAATAAGTGACTCAACGGTGGGCGTCTGGAAATTATCGACAGCCGTTATGACATCCCCTTCGGCCAGCACCTTTGCTCCCGGTGCAGTTGGATCCACCCATCCAATTGGAGCTCCCGAACTGTCCTCTTTGATGTTATATCCGAGTTGATTAAGAGCGGCCACCTGAGCCGCGATTTGCGAAGTTGCCTGATACCAAGCATTTTGCGAGATCACAGCTTGGTCGGAAAGCACTCCGGTGGGCGTGGCGGCAATGGCATTGGTCGGGTAAAGTTTGGTGTGGGATTTGACCTTGTCAAATGGGTAATCAAGGAGCGTTACCGGTGCTTCATCTACGTAAACGAGATCAATTCTGCCCTTAATAGCTGCAACATTGGGCGATTTAATAGATATCTGCCCTTCTACGGCCGCCGTGCCTCCTGGCGCAACTGAGTAGTAGTTTAGATGGTAATTAGCCGAAAACTCAAAGGCAATGAACAATATTGCCAGTAGTATGACAAATATCCTTAATTTGGTGTTTGGCCTAGGTGCTCGGCCTTCATTTTTTTTATCTGTAGGGTTTTGGGACCTTGAGTTATTCATCTGGATGCCTATATGTCGAATGAATCAAATATAAAGAAATTGCGTCGCCGAGACGTCGCTGAATCAGCCTACCTTGGAAACAAGGAGATTGCCATTAGGGCAATATCGGATTTGGATCCAAAAGTGAGGGCAGCGGGCCTTTCCTCGCTGTTCAAACTGGGTGCAATTGATTTGGAAACGCTCATTAATTCGGCCCGGGACCATGATCCGTCGGTACAGATAAGAGCCCTTGATTTAATTGGAGATCTGTTTCGAATCGGATCAGATGGGCCAGAAGAAGTATTGGCCAAAAGCAATTGCTGGCCAAATATATCCGATACTTGGCCAAAAGAGTTATTTAAATCACTTCTGTTAGTTTTTCTGCATACGATATCGAGCAACGATCCGCTGGTGGTCGTGGCCGCCTTTAGCGCCGTTGGCGAAATCCTAAGTTACGAGGTTGACGCTGAAAAAGAAGGCCTGGCAAGAGATTTAATCCGATTCTTGCTTGTAGAGCCCTCGTTGGTTCAAGCTGCAATAGAAATATGCCAAACCCATAAAGATCCCAGATGCGTGGAACAAGCGGTTGCCTCTCTTGGGATTTTTGGGCTAAATGGAGTGCCAGTGGGACTAAATACTGTCATAAATGTAGCTCAAAATGGTGTCCCAGCTACCAGGAGACGTGCAATTTTAGCTCTATCCGGGTTTGATGATCCAAAGATAGAACCGGTACTCGAAAAGGCATTGCTGGACAAAGATTGGCAAGTGAGACAGTGCGCCGAGGACGTTCTTAGCGCCATTAATCAATAGAACCGGTGGCATTTGGAGGATGAAGCGCTCTAGGGCCATCCTGGTTGTCCGCAGAATATCGTTAAAGCCCATGTAAATTTGTAGTGAAAGTTCAGTTACCTTTTTTGGATTCAAGTGCATCAATAAACTGGAAACTTTTTGAAGCTCCAATTACTACGGTATCCATCGGATTGTCAACAATTTCAACCGGAAGCATTGTTTCCTTGGCAATTTTCTCCGGCAAGTTACGAAGCAGTGCGCAGCCTCCGGTTAAGAAAATACCGTTTGCAATTAAGTCCTGTCCAAGGTCTGGAGGCGCTTGGGCCAAACAGGCTTTGACAGTATTGATAATCTGGCCGACTAGATCGGAAATGGCTTCGTTGATCTCGGAACGTTTTACTCGGACCGCGCAAGGATATCCCGACATGGTGTCTCGACCCCGAATCTCTGCGATTACTTCTCGGTCATCAATTTCTGCGCCAGCTAGCTGAATTTTTACCTCTTCTGCAACTTCTCTGGAAATAGCAAGCGAGTACTCTCGTCGAAAATAACTTTGGATCTGTAAGTCAATTGACCTTCCTCCTATTCGCGTTGTCTCGCCCGTCACCATCCCGCCCAAAGCAAATATCGCAGCTTCGGTAGTCCCGGCCCCAATATCGACAATCATTGACGCCATAGGCTCGCCTATTGGTAGTCCGGCTCCTATTGCCGCTGCCATCGATTGCTCTATCAAGAGCACTTTTGAGGAGCCCGCGATTTTGGCGGCTTCCCTAATTGCACGTCTCTCCACTTCGGTCGTGGCTTTGGCAACCCCAATTACGACTCTCGGCTTTTGAAATTTCTTGGCTCCGGCCTTGGAAAAAATGATCTCCAACATTCTTTCTGTTACCTCAAAATCAGCGACCGCACCATTTTGCAGAGGCTCCATCAAAACGTTGTAGCCGGGAGTCTTTCCAACCTCTTCAGACGCTTTTGACCCGAATGCTATAACTTTTTTGGTTTGTGAATTTAGAGCAATAATGGAAGGTTCTCTAAGAACTATACCTCTTGATGAAGCAAAAACCCTGGTAGTGGAAGTGCCAAGGTCGACGGCAAAACTCCTGGACATAAATTATTATTTAACTCTGATTGCTAAAAGAACATCTATATTTGCTCTTAGCATGCAAGTTGTTTGGAGTTTTGGAGCGAACATCAGGGAGAATTTTCAATCATTTATGTAGGATTATAGAGAACATAAGCAATTATATTGCTCGGCCAAGGGGCAAAAATTTGGCCGCGATACCAATTTGAGGGGAAAAGTGGGTAATCTCGCAATGGATGGACAGCTACTCATTTGATGACGAACTTTTTGACGAAGGCAACAAATTACCGCCTTTGCCAAAACAGGATCGAATTTGGAGACATCCATCCGAATTGAGCTTTAACAACTCAAAAACCTCTTATTCCTGGATGAAGAAGTCTGTGAGGCTCCCGCTTCCCTGGGTTATTTTGCTTTCAAGCTTATTGCTCGGGATAGCTGGAACCGAACTTGGCTCTCGAATATTTGCAACTCAAAACCTAAGTGTTGCAAGTGATTCATCGGTGGTACTTGCAAATTCTTCAACCACGGCACCGGCAAGTTCTGTGCTAAATACCGGATCGTCAATTGATGCGATGGTTCAAAGGTCGCTTCCCTCGTTTGCTTCGGTTTCAATTACCTACGCTGACGGAGCATCCGTAGATAACGTGATTGCGGCGATTGTGAGTGAATCCGGCTTGGCCGTAATCCCGTCATTTCTGCTTGCAAATACCGATCAGGTCAACGCGACACTGTCCAATGGAAAGTCTTATCAAGTAAAAGTTATGGGGACTGACTCTGAGACAGGATATGGTTTAATTGAGCTGCCTGTCGGCGGACTTACCCCAGTCCCGCTTGCCCCCCCGGAAACAGTAGTGCCAAGTGAGATGGCAATCGCCATTTGTCCGGGCATGACGTCGGATTCAAATGCCGGGGTGCCGGCTCAGATAAGTGCTCAAGGGTTTGACTCGGGGCTTAATGTAAGTGCCGTATCGGTTCTTGAAGTTGACAGAAAAGTTGAAACCGCGACAGGGCAAGAAGTGATAGCTTCGATTATTACCGATAGACCAGTAGGTATGCATAATCACGGAGGGATCCTGTTGGACGGAAGCGGCAAGCTGCTGGGGATTAAGGTAGGAGCTTTCAAAGACTACTTATCCCAAGACTCAAGCGAGTTTCCCTCTGACGTTTCGCTTCCGCCATCTTCGATTCCACAGGTTGAAGTATCCAGCGGCGAAGTTTCCGTTTATACATCCACACTTTTGGCCAATACTGTTATCAATGATTTATTCCTGAACGGCTCGGTAAAACACGGCTGGCTGGGTTTGGACGGGGATAGCGCGCTTGGAGGCGGCGTAATGGTGGATAGTGTTTCTCCAGGGGGGGCCGCAAGTAAAGCGGGGATAATTCCCGGTGACATAATTACCGGAGTTAACGGACAAAATATTTCAAACCTAGAGCAGCTACAGAGTGCAATATATGGAATATATCCTGGTACCAAGATATATGTGTCGATCGATTGCCAAGGAACCACAGAAATAGTGCCTGTTACACTGAGTGCTTCCTAGCTAAAATTGCCTACGATATAAGTGTGACATCTCCCATATTCGGTTCAGGCGGGTTTATGCCGCAATTTTTGAATGATCTTTTCGGCATGCTATCTAACGCAGGGCCCATCCAATGGCAAGTCGCAGAGCAGTTGGCTCTAAATGTGGCTGCAGGAGGCAGCACTGAGCCCAATGTGGATCCGCTCGATCGAGTTAAGTTCGAAGAAATCGCATCAATTTCTGCGAGATATGTGGGGGCGGCACTTGACGAAATAGGGCTGATGACTCCAATTGATCTCGGTTCCAGGATTGAAGTTATCAATAGAGCTAGTTGGGCCAAAAAATCACTTTCCGCCTGGAAGCCGTTGCTGGAAGAGATTGGTATTGCACTGAGCGCGACTCCAATTGAAAGTGGGGCGTCAAAACCAACCGATGAGCAAGATCTTTCAAATGCCGGTGATATGTTTGGCCAGAATTTGGCAAATTTTAGTGATCTGTCAAATCCGGAAGCATTAGGAGACAACGAGATGATGTTTAAATTTATCTCGCAGATATCTCAAATGATCGCACCGGCGATGCTGGCAATGCAAATTGGTTCAATGATTGGCCATTTGGCGCAGACCTCCTTTGGCGCTTACGATCTTCCTTTGCCAAGAGTTGAGAGAAAAGGACTTATTGTAGTGTCATCTAATGTAACTACTTTTGCAAATGACTGGTCACTTGATCTTGAATCTGTCAAGTTGTGGGTATTGACAAGGGAAATGTTAATGCTGGTAGTTTTTTCTTCGCCACACATTGATAAATCCATCAGGGAGTTGGTAAGCGCTCATGCCAGAGGCATGAAAATGGATGCAGATGAAATAGCCTCCAAATTGCAAAATGTTGATCTAACTGATCCGAGTGCACTTGAGAGCGCCTTTGGCGATCCGGAGGCAATGTTTAGTGGTCAACAATCGCTTGAACAAATTTGGGCAGCAGAGTCTATTACCGCCGGCATCGCCGCCATTGAAGGATTCGTCCATTATGTCGGACACTCAATTATCGAGAAAACATTAGGCAACGTTTCGCTTCTTGAGGAATCATTGATTAGGCGACGGGTAACCAGATCGGAAGCCGTCAAATATGGCGAAACTCTCTTTGGACTTACACTTGATCAATCAAATATTGAAATGGGCGAAAAATTTATCTCCGAAATTGTTGATCTTTCCGGATTAGATGCCTTAGCAAACCTATTTAATTCTGAGAATGGCTTGCCACTTCCTTCCGAGCTTGAGTCTCCGGAACTTTGGTTGGATAGGTTTAAATAACCTCAAATAGGAGGAGCATCAGCGATGGCTTCTTCAGGCACGCCAAGATCCCATTCCAAAGTAATTAATTCACGCTCGGCATCTCTTATTACTCGTTCTCGATTTCTCCTGAACTGGGGGTCGTGAGGTGGCAAGTAACTTAGTCTTGCCAAAGCTCTGACCCTAAACTCGTCTATAAGGTTTCTATCTCCAAATACTGCGTCGATGTCCCAATGAGGAGCAACGGGCCCCAAGTAAACAACCCGCGCACTTCCCCTGGGTCGTGTATCAATTTCTTGTTCAGATGTATCGGTCATTTTCTTATACCTTTCAACAAAGCTCACATACTCTCAGTGCAATGTTAAGTACTAGTACTTTATCTTAGTTTGGCCGCTCAAAGTTCTCCCCAATCCTAGTGTCTTTGGGCTCTCCTTAATTCGGCTTCACAATTGCCTCCCCAAAAGCCTTTATATAGCCGAAAATTTGCAGTTAAATACGAACTAAGCAATCTAATCAGAAATTAGATTTCGCAGCCGATTTGAGCCAAAAAAAGCATAAGACCGTCGCATTTCACTAGCCATGCCGGAACTGGCTTAGGGTCCAATTCAAAAACCGTGGAGGCTAGTCAAAATTTGATTTAAAGCTGCTGGTTTAGATTTGGCATCTAATTTTTAGAAAGCTTTGCCGCTTTTAGATTTTCTGCTCAAAATTGGCTTCAAGTTTAAAGAGTTGCACTAAACGAAAACCCTGCCTTAGTGGAGCGGCGGTGAACATTAAAGCACTCTAGCAATTTGACACGAAAAAATGTGCAAATACATTTGCAGATTAGAGGATCGGATAGAGCTGATATTTGTTCAATGTATTTAAATTCTTACGGAGTTTCATTTATCTAATTTTAAATCTGATTGAGTTTACGTTCTAACTTGGCGAGTATTTTTTGTTTTGCCGAATTTAGAGGAATACTTTGATCTAACTCGGCATTGAAAGATTTTTTAGCCTCTTTTCAATAAACTTTGTTTTGCAACAATACTTGAGTTTGGATTAAGCAACATTCGAATGAACTGCTAGCGTTAAACCTCGATGATTAAAGAAACTAGAGGAATTGAAACTGTCGAAGACTCTTCACGGTATGGAACGGTGAGGGACGTTGGGTGGGTATGGTTTGGCGCAAACATAGGAGTGCTCTCGATTGTTTATGGGGGCTTGGTAGCTGGATTTGGACTTAATTTTGTCCAAGCCTTGCTGGCTGCAGTTGTCGGAACGTTTACTTCCTTTATATTTGTGGGACTGGTTTCAGTTGCAGGAGCCAAGTCCGGGCAGCCAACATTAGCTCTGTCACGCTCTGTTTTTGGAACCAAGGGCAATATGGCCCCGACTGTTATCAGCTGGGTCAGCATTCTCGGGTGGGAGGTAATTGCATCGGTGATTGCCGCTTGGTCGCTTTCTTCACTTCTTTCGACGGTTTTTTCGGTGCCGGATACCTCCGCACTGGAAGCATCTTCATTGTTGGCCGTAGTGGCGTTGGCTTTGATAATGGGAATATTTGGGCACGCAGCCATTATCAAGTTTCAAAAAATTTTCTCCATTGCTTTTGGAGCTTTAACTCTTTTAATCTTGCCGTTTCTTATTTTTCACTCCCATGGTCCCATGGCAATATTTTCCAGTCAGGCGCCATTTGGAGCAGTAGTGGCCGTGACAAGCATAATTGCAGCTGGAACCGGAATTAGCTGGATTAACCTGGCTGGCGACTACAGCAGATATCTGCCGGAAACTGTTTCGAATCGCTCGATAGTGCTCTGGGTTACCTTGGCGGCAAGTTTCCCGACGGTGATTTTGATTATGGTCGGATACTATTGTGCTTCTTCTATCCCAACTCTTACTACTAGCCTCAACCCGATACATTCAATTGGTTCGGCTCTGCCCGGATTTTGCGCAGTCCCATTCCTTCTGGCTGGGTTAGGCGGAATGCTTGCCGAAACAGATCTGGCATGTTACTCTTCGGGACTCAATCTATTAGCACTTGGGATAAAGATCCCTCGCTCAAGAACTGTGGTAATAGATGCTGCGGTAGTACTTTTTGGCGGCCTGGTTGTTCTGCTTGGGCATTCGGGATTTATCACGCCGTTTGAGAGCTTTCTCCAGGTTCTCGCAGATGGTCTTGCCCCTTGGGGTGCCGTCATTGTCGCCAATATGCTAGTAAGGCGCCAGCTTATGAAAAACCGCGACTCCATCTGGTTCAAATGCCTCAAGAGTAAGGACAAGAATAACTTCACCTTTGGATTTGAAGCAATTTTAAGTTGGCTGACAGGCATTGCAGTTGCACTAAGTACCACGGTTTGCCCCTGGTTCGAGGGCCCCTTGGTCAAGGGCTTTTTGTCTGAAGGAAGCTTCGGATTCTTTTTCGGTGGCTTTGCTGCTTTTATTTTTTATCTGATTTTCACAGTGATTTCGAAACCCAATATGTTGAATACAACAGATGCCGAGTTAAAAAACAGTGCATTCGAATTTTGCGGGAGTGCTGAAGGCTTAGAAGGTGCTCGATTATCTATAAAGCCATCTCGTTATGACACACTTTTTATTGAACCGTCGCCAAAAAGACTTATTGTTGTCGGATCAATTCTGGTAGACGTGATGGTATATGTTGACTCATTGCCTGAGAGAGGAAGCGACACATTTGCCTCTGATAAAAGGATCACAAGCGGAGGAGGTTTTAACGTATGTAGTGCTTCTAAACGTATGGGTCTTGAATCAATTTATCTCGGGCGCGTGGGAGACGGCCCTTTTGGCCGGCAGGTTGCCCGAGATCTTGAGTTTGAAGGGATAGCTGCGCCTTTGGGATTTATCCACGGAGAAGACAGCGGATTCACAGTCGGGGTGGTTGAAGCCGGAGGAGAGAGAACATTTTTAACAGCAGGCGGAACCGAGTCGAAATTGGAGCCAGGCGACTTGGCTGGCTTTGGCATTAGACCAGGAGATGCAGTATATATATCCGGATATGATTTGCTCTATCCGATATCTGGAAGAACCATATTTGACTTTGCCAACCGGCTTGGGAAGAAAAATCTTCTTGTTGTTGACCCCGGTCCATTGGCAGCAGAGACAAAAAAGTCACTTTTCATAGACTTATTGCCCAGAGTAAATGTTTTAAGCCTCAACGAAAGAGAAGCCCAATTAATTGGTGGAAGTGAGTCTCCCGAGGCTAATGCGAAGTTATTGGCCGGAAAGATATTTGGCGAAGGAGTAGTAATTGTCAGAGTTGGGGACAGGGGATGCTGGATCTGTTCGCCCGGAGGTCTGCCTGAGCATATTCATAACTTACCCATGGTCCCAGTTGACACAACAGGGGCAGGTGACGTGCATGTCGGTGCTTTAATCGCATCATTTGCACGTGGAGCTGACTTATATTCTGCGGCACATGTAGCCAATCTTGCAGCAGGTTATAGCGTTTCAAGAATAGGGGGGGCCACCGGCCCGCGAATAGAAGACCTTTTGGAAGTCGCCAAAAAAGCCTAAGAAATGAAGGTAACGATTTAATTAGAAGTTAGGGTGACCACCAGATGCAAAGTTGTGGCACCTCGAACAACTTCAATATCCACGGTCTGGCCTGCACTTAAGTTGGAAAGAATGCTCCTCAGCGAGTTGGCATCAACTACCGGTTTCTTATTTATTGCAATTATTACGTCATTGACTTGCATCCCGCTGGCATCAGCCGGGGCTCCTGGGACTACTGCAACTATCAAAGCGCCTGAGGTTGCCTTAAGTCCTAAGCTTTGAGCCAGAGCAGGAGTTAGTGATTCCACTTCAACCCCTAAATAAGGCTGCTTTTTCGATGTAGTCGGCGGAGTGTTTCCGGCGCCATTTTGTCCGCCGTTTTTAAGCGATTGGATTAGTGGGGTCACCGAGTTAATGGGAATTGCAAATCCCACATTTTCAGCAGGAGCATTTCCGGCACTCGAAGTTGCTGTCGCAGTATTTATGCCTATTACGTCCCCGTTTGACTCCACCAGGGGTCCCCCTGAGTTCCCGGAGTTAATTGGCGCATCTGTCTGAATTAGTCCCGTCAAATTTTCCGTGTAGCCCGTGTTTTCAAGCGTCGTTGATATAGATCTATTTAAGGCCGAAACTATCCCGGAAGTTACCGTGGGACCACCTGCGAGGCCTAAAGCGTTGCCGATGGCAACTACGCTGTCGCCTTGTTGGATCACAGAGGAATCACCCAATTTGATTGTCGGAAGATTTTTTACATTTTGAATCTGGAGAAGTGCCAAGTCCTTTGAAGGATAAGTCCCAAGAACCTTCGCTGCTAGCTGGGTAGTCTGTCCATAAAGGGTGACGCTTGTCGCACTTGCTCCTGCGACAACGTGATTATTGGTCAAGACTTCTCCGTCGGATGTGATTATCATGCCGGTTCCTTCATCCAAAACTCCAACTGCCGTAGCCTGTATCGTCACTACCGCAGGCAGATCGGCAGCCAAAATGGCCTGAATGGAAGTTGGTTTGGTGACTGAGTTGGGAGAAGGAAAATATTCCTTGACAATTGTTCTTTCATTGTTGGCAATCAAAACTCTTGCAGAGGCAGCGCCCACTATTGACCCGATAAGGGCTGCAACCATGGCCACCACAAGCCAACCCCAAAGTTTCGGGGGTTTGTACTGAACATTTGCTTTGGTTTTTTGTCTCCTATTTTGGGTCTGCCAAAGCTGTTCATAGCTGGGCTGGGAGTACCAAACTACCTGTTGGTCAGGGGGATAGTAGTAAGGGGAAGGATAAGGATATGGAGTAGGCGGGGGAGCGGGCGGCCCATATCCCGGTGCGTAGCCAGGT
The DNA here is from genome assembly GCA_021777355.1 of Actinomycetes bacterium. Lineage (GTDB taxonomy): Bacteria > Actinomycetota > Acidimicrobiia > Acidimicrobiales > JABEUL01 > JABEUL01. Next base: position 32,587 of record JAJYDO010000016.1, read on the forward strand.
GTATAACCCCAAGGATTTGCGCTACTTGGCTGATTGCCTTCATAAGGTGGACGTTGCCATTGGCCGTAATTATCAGACACCAAATTTTTCCTCGCTTAAGAATGTCATATTTTGCGTCATCTCTTCAATGCTATTTGAACCATTTGAACTAGTTGGGTCGCATTCCATCTCTTATGAGATCTTAAGCGCCTCTCGTCTTCGCCTGGCCGGGCCTAATGCAACTATCTGCTCGGCAAGGTCAAAAAATGCCTTTCCGGCTTCGCTTTCTGGGTTGCTTGCGACGACAGGCTCTCCCATGTCCCCACCTTCTCTTATCATTGGAATGAGGGGAATTTGGCCCAAAAGTTTCACCTTTAGCGACTCGGCCAATATCTCGCCGCCGCCTTTTCCAAAAAGTTCGTATTTTTTGCCGTCATCTCCTCTGAAATAAGACATGTTTTCAATTACCCCTCTCACCGGCATTTTGAGTTGTCTTGCCGCAAGAGCGGACCTCTGTGCAACCTGCTCTGCTGCCACTTGTGGCGTGGTGACTACGTAAAATTCGGCTTCTGGAAGCATCTCTGCAATTGAAAGAGCTATGTCACCGGTTCCAGGAGGCATGTCGACTACCAAATACTCCGGGTCCAGCCAAGCTACATTGTTCAAAAATTGAGAGAGCGCACTGTGAAGCATGGGACCTCGCCAAATCACAGGCTGATCACTTCCGGCAAATAAACCGGCTGATATCAACGAAATTCCATGTACTCTCGGCGGAACTACCGTGTTTGCCAAAACTAGAGCATCGCCGATATCGCTAAACATAGAAGATACTGAGAATCCATAGATATCAGCGTCAAGAATCCCGACTGTGTGTCCTAACTTGTGTATTGCCAGGGCCAAATTGACAGAAACTGAAGATTTTCCAACTCCTCCCTTGCCTGATGATATTGCAATTACCCTAGTAGACGGAGGGAAAGGGCTCTTTTTGTCGTCTCTGTCTAAATGGCCAAGAGCCTTTAGATAGTCAGCCTGCTCTCCTGGCGCCATGGCATCTACCCTGGTTTTAACCTCGCGTACCAGCGACGTTCTCATCAAGGCGCTTTCAATATTTTGGATCAAATTTCCTAAATCCGGATATAAATCAGGTGAAACCGGAGTCGAGATCTCGACGGTTGCAATGCCTAAATGAAGTTCAACCGATCTGACCAGACCCAAAGAAACAACGCTCTTTAGAGTCAGCGGATCGGTGGCTTGTTCAACCGAATTCCGGATGACAAGCTCAGCTTCTTGGGTGGGATTAGGATTCTGTGGTTCTTCTTGCACTATGACCGATACGATATACCTATGTGCCCAACGCAGATTTCACCACAAAGGGCTAAGCCAGGCTCTGAAAATGCTGAATCTAAGGTTTTAGGCGAAAATGACTTTACGAGGAATGAAAACGAGTCTTTTGCCGCATCTGTTGCGGCTCTAAGTGCCGCATTCGGAGATTCAACTAGGCGAGACATATATCTCATGATAAAGGATTTAGACAGCGTCAACGTCACGGAAGTGGCCAAGCGGTTCTCTTTGCACCCCAATGTAGCCAGGCATCACCTAGAAAAGCTCGCTTCGGGGGGATATGTTGATGTTTCTATCTCTCGAGATGAAAAGCAAGGGGCCGGCAGACCATCTAAGCGTTACACATTTTCTGACAGAGAAGTACTTCTCGATACCCAAGGAAGGCAGGTCGAGCTTCTCGCAAGACTTTTGGCAAAAGCACTTGTCATGTTGCCGCCAGCCGAAGCCGAGAAGATGGCCGAAGAAGTTGGACGAGACTACGGTGCGACGCTGGCGATGAAGATAAGTCCCGGAGACACACAAAAATCCGTCAGAGCCGCTGTTGCTTCGGTTGCAGATGCCCTAACCGCTGAAGGATTTGACACAAAGACGGTAAAGAAAAGCGGAACTTTCTCCATTATCTCTCAGCACTGTCCCTTTGGCGACATCGCTAAAGTCCATCCGGTTTTGTGCGCAGTTGACCGCGGGATGATTGAAGGATTGCTTTCTGGTTTAATGGGTCAAAGTGTCCCGATTCAGCTTACTTCCAAAGCTCGCGGCGACGACCGTTGCGAAACACTGATATGACAGAAGAAACATCATCCAAGCGATACTATTTCGATCACGCATCAACCTCTCCCCTTAGACCTGAAGCTGTAACTGCTCTTGAAGCTTGGGCGACCAGTGGTCCTTTTGGAGATCCGAGCCGAGTGCATTACAACGGTTTCGAGGTAAGAGCAAAAATTGAAACCGCCAGGGAGGCAGTAGCTTCCTTAACTGGAGTAAGATCTCGCCAAGTCATTTTCACCTCAGGTGGCACTGAAGCCATATCACAGGCCACTTTCGGAGCTCTGGCTAAAAATCCGGGCGGATCAATAGTGGCTGCAGGCGTTGAACACTCTGCAGTGAGGCATGCGGCGATTAATTTTGGAGAACTATTTAACTCTCGTTTAGTTGAAGCCATCGTCGACGAGAATGGAAGGATCGAGCCCGAGTCTGTTAGAGAAGCAATTGTGATGGAAAAGAAAAGCGGGCGAAGTGTCGCGTTAGTTAACTGCCAGTGGGCGAATCACGAAGTTGGAACGCTTCAGGATATCGAAACTATTGCCAGCATTTGTAATTCCCATCAGGTTCCTTTGCATGTGGACGCGGTTTCTGCAATAGGTTATATACCTATTGATTTGAAAGAAATCGGGATTGATGCCGTTTCTATTAGTGCTCACAAAATGGGCGGGCCACCAGGAATCGGAGCGCTCATTCTAGGAAGGTCATCACGGTTCCCGTCATTAATAAGGGGAGGCGATCAAGAAAGGGCTAGACGGGCAGGCATGGAAAATGTCCCTGGGATAATTTCTTTTGGGGCAGTGGCACAGGTTCTGTCAAGTCCAGGATGGATTGAAGCCCAAGGTCAACAGCATAGGCGTCAGACCGAGGAAATAATCAGTTCATTAACTTCCGACAAAAGCGTGATCTTTTACGGAGACCGCAAAAATAGAGTTCCTCATATTGCATGCTTTGGGATAGAAGGAGTTGAGGCCGAACCAATATTGCTTGGATTGGATAAGTTCGGCATCTCCTGCCATTCGGGATCGGCCTGTTCGTCAGAGACACTTGAGCCCTCTCCAGTATTAGATGCCATGGGAGTCGAACCCGACCACTCGCTACGCCTCTCTGTTGGTTGGTCAACAACCGATGCAGATATAAAAGTCCTGCTAGATACCTTTCCAGTTGTGCTTAAGAGGTTGCGTGAACTAGTTTCTTAGTTTATGAAAAAACATAGGGCCACTGTGGGGGTCGTAATTTTAGTTATTGCATTGATAGCTGCAAGTGGAATTTACCTCCTGATTAACAATTCCACAACAAAAAGTGCCTCTGGCGGTGATGTGACGGATCTATCAAACAATGTCTTAGCCATTGATCCTCCTGGACCTGACGGCTTGACTACTGCTGCCGAAATCGAAGCCTACTTCAAGAACGGTTCAGTTCCCCTTCTATCCAAATCAGAACTAGCTCCCTATGAAAACTTGCTATATGCGGGCAACTCATTAACTGACAGTAATTTAACGAATTACTTCAATCCGGAGACCCTGGGAGTGGCGAAAAATGATATAGCGTATACAACTGTTCCTAACGCCAAAATTGGCGCCACCATATATTGGGACAAGCAAGGCATTCCCCACGTTTACGGCAAAACTCTTAATGCCATGGGATATGGCGCGGGCTGGGCGGCAGCCCGTGATCGGCTATTTGAAATGGATGTATTAAGGCACTATGGGGCAGGCACCCTGGCTGAATTTCTGGGGCCATCATGTAGTTATGAGCGAATGGACTACTCGCAGGAAATGAGTGCGGCCTATACAAATTCTCAGCTTGTAAGTGAGATAGAGAACGCCGTTTCATCGCATGGCGTCATCGGACAGGATGTTCTTCAAATTACACAGGGGTATATTGACGGGATCAATGAATACATCACTCAGGCAGAAAGCAATTCCTCTTTGATGCCGGGAATTTATAGCGCCCTTGGAGTGAAGCCCCAGCCTTGGACTTTAGCCGATCCAATTTATGTAGCTTCTCTCATCGGAAATCACCTGGGCAACGGCGGTGGAAACGAAATTGGAAATGCAGCGTTGATTCAAGCTTTGGCTGGCGCATTTGGACAAAGTCAAGGAGTGGCAATATTCAATGCCCTAAAAGAGCAAAATGATCCTCAAGCACCCACATCAATCAGCACTCCATTTCCTTACATGATTCCAGGCAAAGTGGACCCTTCACTTACAGCCATTCCGGACAACCCTTCTGCAAAATTAACGGGAACTCCCCCCGAAACGACCCCTGGGTGTGGTTCTGGGATCGGGAGCAATATAAGTCTGGGCAAGGTGAGTCCAAATGGAAATTCAAAATCCGTACTTGGCCAAAAAGCGGCTCTTTTGGAAGTAGCTCAGGTTGTGACCGGAATCACAATTAATCGTCCAACTGAAGAATCTAACGCAATACTGGTCGGGGCATCACATTCGCAAAATGGGCATCCTATTGCAGTATTTGGGCCCCAGGTAGGTTATTTCAATCCCGAAATTTTGCTACAGGAGGATCTTCATGGTCCGGGCTACGAAGCGGCGGGAGTTGCCATTCCCGGAGCTTCAGAAGTAGTTGAAATGGGAAGAGGGATTAACTTTGCTTGGTCGGCAACTTCTGCCAACAATGATGATATAGATCAAAGACTCGAGCTGCTTTGCAATCCAAACGGTGGAACGGTAAGCGCACAGTCGACATATTACATGTTTAAGGGCAAATGTACTCAAATGTCTGAAGATACTTTTACCCAGAACCTGAAACCAACAGTTGCAGGCGGAGGCCAAGCCGCAACTCTTACAAGAACTATTTACATTACTGTCCATGGGATTGTGCAAGGCTTTACCACGGCCTCTGGGGGAAAACCGGTTGCAGTAGTTAATCAGCGATCCACCTACGGTCATGACGGAGATTCAGTATTAGGCTTTCTCGAAATAGGAATGCCGGCCTATACACATGACGCAAAAAGTTTCATAACTTCAGCGTCCAATATTGTATTTACATTTAACTGGTTATATGCCGGGCGCAATAACATTGCCGACTACTCAAGCGGGCTGCTTCCGATCCGACCGAGTAACGTGGATCCTAACTTGCCAACTTGGGGAACCGGACAAAGTGAATGGCAAGGCTGGCTTCCAACAAGTCAACATCCACAGGTCATAAATCCGCCGAGTGGAATAATAACTTCATGGAATAACAAACCGGCGCCAATGTTTTCGGCTAATGACGGCCAGTTCTCCTACGGCATGGTCTACAGGTCAATGATGCTAAACAAGGCGCTAAATGATGAGCTAAATGCCCATGGCGGCAAAGTCACCCCTGCACAAGTAGTAGCTGCAATGGAATCGGCAGCAACTACAGATCTAACAGCCCAAGTTGAACTTCCAAACCTATTTTCAATATTAAAGCCTAAAGATCCCGTTGAAACCGAGATGATTAATGTTCTAAAGGCATGGAATCAAAGTGGTGATCATAGGATCAGGGAAAATCCGAGTGACACTCAGTATCAAAATGCAGCGGCCATTGCAATAGGAGATGAGTTTTTTCCAATGGTTGACAATGCGCTGTTCGCTTCGTTGCTCGGCACAAATGGGATAAATCAAAACTCCGACGGGGTAGTTAGTGGGTTTTCTGAATTTGGTCAGTCGTTTGTAAACGCACCGGGTTCTCTTGGAAGCGCATACGACGGCGGGTTTGAGGGGATGGTGCTTAAATTAACCGATCAGATGCTCGGCTTAAAAGTCCTGCAGCCCTACCCAGAGGCTCTTTTATCTCATGTGTGTGGCACCGGGATTTCTAACTGCTCACAAATGATCAACCAAGCATTTGCACAAGCGGCTTCACAGTTACAAAGAGACAATGGGAATAGTGATGTTTCTACCTGGACTAATGACACGGCCTCAACTGCTGCGAAATCTACTATTCCAAAGATGGATACAGTTAGTTTCCAGGCAATTGGAATAGTATCGGGTGCCAAAATGGACTGGCAGAATAGACCAACGTTCCAACAGGTTGTCTGTTTTGATCACTAATTCCTAAGGACGTCTCTTGTGCATAAATGTGGAATTATAAATTGCATTGTCTTGAGCTTGACTAAAAAACTTTTGCATTCATCTTTATAGGAAATATCATTTCTTCATTTGTATCGTTCGTGACCAAATTCACGTAACTTAATGGTTCTAATAATTCTTGAAGAGAAAAAGATAATCCCCTTCAAGACGGCTTAGGCTTCTTTGAGTCGATTACAATTGTTCTTAGACCCCTTTGTAAAATAATCTTCAGCGTGTCAAGAGGATTGGGTGGCGTTTCAATAACCGCCAATTTATTCATAGCACTGGCCACATTCGCAGCAAGACCTGAGCCAACAAATTGACTCCTCGATAATTACTTTTATAAGAAAAGATGCAATTCCATATATCCATACTCGAAGCGATAGATCAATTACTTTGGTAGCGTCTCCCTGCATCCGCCCATTGCGAGGCCATTTGGCATCGTGGCATTCAAAGGCTTGGGTAATAAAGTTGAGCCAGCACTTATCTTCGGCATGCTGGGCGTTTTGAGTACCGGATGTTCATTGTTTGTGTGGGTACTTAATGGTATCGACCGAACATTTAAAAAACATCACAAAGGATTATTTAGCTAATTTGCAGGATCCAAATTAACACTTTGGAACTATGGCTAGGAAAGAGGCTACGTACGGATTTGAAGATGAAGAACATCGCCAAGCTTGCGCATGGATAAACGGAGACGGGGCACGACCACTTCTTAAACGTTGGTCTGTTTAAAGAGGATATGCCGATGTCCCCTTTCATTTCGTCGACGCCGAATTGAACCTCATCTGGGGGCGGCCGGATTCGATTGAATTAAGTGGCTCAAAACGCTCGGAATCCGCATTAAGAACAGATTGGTCCTAAGTTATCCCGCCTTCTGTATTGCCAAACCTCAAGGTTTTGTCGAAGTCGAATCCGAGGTTGTGGAAGAGATCTCAAGAAGCTCAGCTGTACGAACTCGCACGTAGCTGCGGAGGGAGTTTTTGTGGAAGAAAGTTCACAAACCGGAAACCTTCCCCCATGTCATGGAAAATTTCCGGTTTTAAGTCAATGTCGAGGCCTTGAGCATTGGTTTCAAGCTGGGAGATATTGAGAGCTTGGAGGTAGTCCTAGGGTAAAATGTAATTATAATACATGTTTATAGACTATTTCGACAAAAAACAGCAGAATATAACATGAGCATGCGTCAAATCTGTTAGAATAACCCTAATGCTCCTAAGGTTTGAAGCCGCTAACCACAGATCGATCCTCGAGCCCGTTGAGCTTTCGATGATTGCCGTAGATGGGACTCGGCCAGCAGCCCGTGGTTTTAGCTCACTCAGCGAGCGCGTTTTGTCAATAGCAGGGATATATGGTCCAAATGCATCAGGAAAGTCAAATATTCTGGATGCTATTTCTTGGATTGCTGCAGCCGTGGGGGGCTCACTTAGGTATTGGGATGAATTTATTCCTCGCGATCCTTTCAAATTTAGCGAAGGGCCCTCTGTTGAATCTACCTATGAGATTGAAATGGTGGTTAATAACATTCGATATGCCTATCGGGTGGAGCTCGACGACGCTTCGGTGTGCTTTGAAGGTCTTTATAGCTATCCAGAGCGACGTCGTCGTGTGCTTTTCGAGCGGGAGGATCAAGGTATTCGCTTCAGAAGGGGACTTGGTTCGTTGACTGCAACTAAAGAGATGTTAACTCCGACAACACTTGCGCTTTCGGCGTCTATGAGATTTGACGAGCCTGAAATTCAGCCATTTGGTCGAGCTCTTTCCGGAATCCGAGTACTAGGGCTCCGACATAGAGCCCTCTGGCGCCAGCCCATAGAGATAAGCAAGGCGAACATTTCTTCTACTGAAAGTCTATTTAATGATCGCCCAGCTGTCACGCAATCATCTCTTTTTGAAGCACCCGATTTTGATTCGGCCGGTTCGCGAGATTTGGTTTTGTCGATGTTGCGATTTGCCGACCTAGGCATCGATGATGTCCAAGTTGTTGAGGATGATGTCCGTGAATTAGAGGGTTCGATTCAAAGGCAAAGAAGGCCATCAAAACAACTTAGCTTTATGCACATGTTATCCGGGAAGCAAGTCCCGCTTGGCTTAGCTGACGAGTCTGTTGGAACTCAAACCTGGTTCACCCTCATCGGGCCGGTACTCACTGCGCTCCGAAGTGGCCAGGTCCTGCTATTCGATGAGATTGATTCTAGCCTTCATCCAAGGTTGTCCGCAAAGCTTTTAGAGCTGTTCCAAGATCCAGAGACCAACCCTC
>JAJYDO010000017.1 GCA_021777355.1 Actinomycetes bacterium
CCGGATCCTCTGGCAACAACATATGGAGTGCCTCCAACTGCAGAAAAAGAGCGGACCGGCGACGAAACTCCCCCCGGCAGGCATTTGAGTGCTCTTTCAAACCATGCCTCATTTGAAAAGGAACTTTCAACCATATAACTCCTCAGCAATTTCGAGGGCAAAATAGGTAATTGCCATATCCGCACCGCTTCTAAAAATTGAATGAAGGCTCTCTTTGATTAGTGAATTTCTATCTAGCCATCCCTTTGCACTGGCAGCGGCAATCATTGAATATTCGCCGCTAACTTGATAAGCACATATGGGAACGTCAATATTTTCGCGTAAATGGGCTATGACATCTAAGTTGGTTCCGGCAGGTTTTACCATTACGAAATCCGCGCCCTCGTCAACATCGAGTTTTGCCTCCAAAAGTGCCTCCCGCTTATCTCTGAATATGTCTTGCTGGTATGACTTTCTGTCTCCACCACCTTGGATGGAAACCTCTACTGCATCTCTAAAGGGACCATAGAGGCAGGAAGCATATTTTGCAGAGTACGCAAGTATGCCACAGTCTGTGTACCCTTCGTCATCGAGCACTTGGCGGATTGCACCTACTTGGCCATCCATCATCCCTGACGGAGCTACTATATCTGCTCCTGAATTAGCCAGAGAAATAGCTATTTCTCGGTATCTATCTAATGTCTTGTCATTATCTACTTCGCCGTTTTGGCCAAGTATCCCACAGTGGCCGTGGTCACTAAATTCATCTAGACAGAGATCGGGTATTGCCAAAAGAGAGTCCCCAAAGCGATCCTTTAAAACTCTTATTGCTACCTGGGTAATGCCGTTTGGATTCGACGCTTCAGAGCCGCGAGCATCTTTATGCATTGGAACACCAAATATAGCTATGGCCTGGATTCCAAAAGATTGGGCTCGCTCAGCGTATTGTATAAAAGAAGTCAAAGAGTGCTGGAAAACACCTGGCATTGACGGGATTTCCTTTGGACTTTCGGCTCCTTCTCTCACAAACATAGGTAGTATTAGATTCTGCGGCCTATACGTGGAAGAACCAAGCAGAGCTCTAATAGCTGGAGTCAATCTAGTACGCCTCATCCTATTTAATGGATAGCCCATAGCTACAGCCTAACCCCAAAAAATACGGCCAAAGTTTTGATGCTTTTTTGAAGCCTTCTAACCGAGAGCGGCTTAGGCCAATCGAGCATCTAAAGAGCTAATTTCTTAGCCAGCTTTTTATAACTGCTTCAACTAGGGACTTTGCCGAAATGGTATCAGCTACTTCAATGTTTTGGAATCCTTGCTCACTTGCCTCTTTTGCCGTAATGGGTCCGATGCAAACAATCTTTTTGCCCAGTAATTCCGAACTGCACTGATTGACAGCAGATTTAATCGCACTGGGTGCTGCAAAAGTTACAATGTCTGAATTCAATAAATCCGAGATCTCTTTTTCACTCAGTCTTTTTTCGACCGGCTTGTAGGCATCTACTGCAACTACCTCATAACCTTTCTTGACGAAACCTTCGATCAGAACTTGCCTCTTTATGGAAGAGCTTGGCCAAAAAACCCCTGGCGGATTTTCTCTGTCCTTTTGATCACAAGAAGGAAAAATCTCTAATAGCCCATCGGCGTTAGGACTAAGTGGGATTAGATCCGGTTCGATTCCAAAACGATTGAGCATAGCTTTCGTTTTCGGGCCCACAGCTGCGATTTTGGTATTTGAAAAATCTCTCGCGTCATGAAGATATGGAACGAACTTTTCGACTGCATTTGCAGACGTGAAAACCACCCATTCAAATTCATGAAGAGTTTTAGCCCCTGCGAGAAGCCCGCGGCCCCCATCGTCGGGCTCCACAATGTCAACTAATGGTATCTCTTTCACTTTGGCCCCGCATAATTGAAGCGCATCTATCCAAGGATTGGCGGATTCATGATCTCTGGTGACTACAACCTCGCAATTTTCCAAATATTTTACATAATTACCTAAGAGGTCAAGACTAGCGACTTTGCCTATAACTATTGTTGCCGGTGAATCTATCTCGGCTACTTTTAATTCCTCTAAAGTAGTGCGCCAAACTTGTTGATTTTCATGAGTTGCATATCTGATTGCAACTACGCTCTCCTTTGGATCCATTCCGCCTTTAATAAGCCGGCTGGCAATCTCTTCTCGGTTCGCTACTCCCATCATGACAACTACGGTTCCCCCAATTTTGCCGACCGACTCCCAGTCAATTGTCCCATCAACTGCGGCATGCCCAGTTACAACTGTGAATGATGCACTTAATCCGCGATGCGTTACGGGAACTCCAGCTGACATCGGAGCGGCAATTGCTGCTGTTATGCCTGGAATTACCTCAAAAGCAATATTTGCCTCGATTAGCGCTTGGGCCTCCTCGCCTCCTCGCCCATAGACATAGGGGTCGCCGCCTTTCAACCTGGCAACTACCTGACCGCTTTGGGCATGGATAATTAGGAGTTCATTAATCTTTTCTTGTTCAAAGGGAAAACCTGGGCGCTTGCCCACATCAATTAATTGAACTCCAGGCTTAGCAAATAAAAGTAAATCTGGATGGACTAAGCGATCATAAATGATCACGTCTGCAATTTCTAGCACTTTCCTGGCCTTAAGCGTTAACAAATCAGGATCTCCAGGCCCTGCACCAACCAGGTAGACCGGAAAAGTTCTTGTAATCTCTGAACTTGAATCAGCCATTTGAATAAACTCGCGCGAAGATGCTTTTAAACTTTAACTGCATGTAAATTTCACCAGCTAAGACCAATCTCTTTTGCAGCCAATTTCATAGCCGCTGCAACTCTAACACCAAAACTTTCCGGAGATTCATTTGATTCAGAGATAAAACTTTCGCGAACCAGAATAGAACCATCATCATTGGCAAGCATCGCTTGCATATTAAATCTGCTGCCCTCAAATGACTCCATGTTCTTGTCAACTTCTTTGCAGAATGCGCCGATAGCAGAAGAACATCCTCCGCCCATTGAGGATAAAAAACTCCGCTCTGCCATAACTTCTGCATATGATACTTCATCTCCAATTTGGCGCAACAACTCTTGTAACTCGTCATTGGTACTTGCGCATTCACAGGCTAGTGCTCCTTGGCCGACCTGGGGGGTAAAGATATCGATTGGGAGCAAGTCAACTATATTTTTATCCAATAAGTTAAGCCTCACAAGAGCAACGTATGCCATTAATACAGCTCCATTTTCCGGAATCTTTTTTAAACGGGTAGATATATTTCCTCTTAAGTCAATGAAATTTAAATCTGGCCGCAACTTCTTGAGTTGAGATTTTCTTCTCTGAGAGCCAGTGGCCACAGTTGCATTCAGTTTAAGGTCTTTAAGATGCGATCCCACAAGTGCATCCCTTGGGTCGCCTCTTTTAGGGATACATGCAAGCTTTAGGCCAGGATAAGGATCTGCAGGAAGATCTTTAGCGCTGTGAACTGCTATATCTGCCAATCCCTCTAGGACTGCCTCTCTGACTTCTGTAGCAAATACACCAATTCCTTTGATCTCAGCTAATGAAATATCGCTCTTTTTATCCCCCGTTGTATCAACAGGCACAAGACTACACTCTGAACCCGGAAAAGCTTTTTCAATAAGACTCTTGATCGCAGTTGCCTGCCACATGGCCAACGGGCTTTTTCTCGTGGCGATCTTAATATTTAAATGATTATACGAAGTTTGCATGAAATCTGCTCTAGATATCAAAAATATGTCTGATCGCTTCGGTCAATCTCTCGCCCTTAGCAGAACCTGATGCATCCTTTAAGCGGACGGTAGGCTCATGAAGGTAGGTGGCAATCAACCGCTTTGTCATTGCCTCAACTAGCTCGCGTTGCTTCTCATCAAGTTGAGAAAGCTCACTTTCAAAATTTCTCAGAACTCCCAGTCTTATTTCTTCCCCGCGCTGCCTGAGTGCTGCAATGACCGGTGCTGCACCGCGGTGGGCCACTGATTCTTGATATCTTAAAAGTTCTTTTCCTAAAAGTTTTCTGACTGAAGCAATCTCGCCTGACCTATGAGCTAAACCAGCCTCGGCTAAATTACTTACATCGCTCAGATCAAGCACGACAATACCATTAATAAATTTGGCATCAGATTCAACGTTGTGCGGAATTGAGGTATCCACAATTACTAGAGGTGACGATCTCTTTAATGTCGCTTCTCTGAGACCGTCTGCTGTCAGAAGGGGCCTGGGCGATACCGTGGAGAGAAAAACCACGTCAACGCTTTCCAGAGCCTTTGGAACTTCAGCCATTGGAAGCGGCCTTGCTCCTATATTGTTTGCCAACTGCACTGCTTTGGCCTTTGTCCGATTTGCAATCAAAACTTCCTCAACCGAAGCCCGCTTTGACAGCGCCTCTGCCAATCCGGTGCCCATCTCTCCGGCACCGACAACTAAAACGCTTTTCCCCTGTAGCGATCCGTTGGATTGGACTTTTGCCAATTCAACTGCGGCGTGCGCCATTGAAGTAATTCCACTTGCAATCGAAGTTTCACTTCTGGCTTTTTTCCCCGCCTCAATTGCATGTTTAAATAGTTGCCTTAGTACCGGACCTAGAACGCCTTCTTTTTGTGCGGCCAAAAACGCTCTTTTGACTTGCCCTAGGACTTCTCCTTCCCCTAAAACTGCTGAATCAATCCCGGATGCGACTTCAAAGAGGTGAGCCACTGCGGCGTCATCGTAAGCTACAACTAACTCGTCTGCCAACTTTTCACTTGGAAGCCCACTGTAGTGTCCCAACCATTCCTGCAACTGAGTGACACCCGGATGAAACCTATCCACAACAGCATAAATTTCAGTTCTAAGACAAGTTGAGAGAACGACAACCTCTTCGACGTCTCCTCTCTGAGACACTTCTCTAAGAACTTTCGGAAGGTCGTTAACAGCGATTGCTAGCTTCTCGGCATGTTCTTCAAGCATTGATTGGGACTTTGCTCCCACTACAACGATCGACACGCCTTGTTAAACCTCCTGGATAAAGCAACCTGTTCAGACCAGCTTAAACAGATATATAGGATTTTCCTGCTATATTTATTCTAGACCAAGACTTGTTGGTGTCAGTCGGCGCCATCTGGCAGAATATCGAGGTGCCTAACTTTGCTTTCGATCCAGACTCGTTCCTTCTCGAATTTGTAGGGAAGGATAAGAGGGCCAAATTTTCTTTTACTCACCCTGAAAAAGTAGAACTTCCCAGTGAACAAGACCTGCTCTGTGGCGTAGCCGAAGTGGATCTGACTCCGCCTCCCGGGATGCCCAAGGCTGGATATTCGTCAAATGCCCACGATGGCAATGGTTTTAGAACCCGAATCAGAGCCCGCATTTTTTACCTAAGACATCAAAAGACCTCTTTAGCGATTGTCCAATGCGACCTTTTAGGCGGATCTGCAGTAGTGCAGCATTTGGTGGCAAAAGCCGTTGAGGAAGCTACGGATATTCCACTAGCTGGCATTATGATCGGAGCTACCCATACCCACGCAGCGCCGGGCCAGTTTCTCGGAACCGATTTCTATAATAGATTCGCATCCAACCACTCGGGATTTGACCCTGCGTGGACTCAATTTATTTCCAACAGCATTGCAAAGGGAATCATCAAGGCATATGAAAATAGAACGAGGGCCAAAATTGCAATCGGAACCTGCGAGATCTGGGGGTTGACGAGAAATAGATCGCTTCATCCCCACGTTTCAAACGAAACAGTAAAAGACAAAAGACTTGAGCCGCAGAGAAAGTTCCACTCAATAAACCCCAAGCTGCATTTATTGCGAATCGACTCATTGGATATGAACAACAAAACAAGTCCCATGGGCGCGGCAATCATTTTCTCGGTTCACGGGACCGGCATATCCATGAGAGACCACCTCTATCATTCCGATGTTTGGGCATATATATGCGGTCAGATCAAACATTTGGTATCTAAAAACCTGGGGCACGAGATAGTTGTAGGAGCTATGGAAGGCACCCATGCCGACGTTGCACCTGCCATAGTACCTGGGCAGGCTGGATTCAAAGAAGCCAAGAGAATTGGAAAGTCAGTAGGGGATGAAGCCTATGAGCTATATTGCTCACTAGGAAAGAGTCTTAGCGACAATGCCTCGCTGGCCGTAGCATTTCGAGAGTTAAACATTGACAAAATCCACACCATAGGCGGGGTAAGCATTCCGGATCGACCGGCAGTGGGTGCGGCACTTGTAGCGGGGGCAAAAGAAAATACCACGCCGATTATCAACCAAGTTCCGCCCTTCCGGGCGGGTTTTCCGAGACCTCACCGTGAGAGCGACCCTCAAGGGTCCAAGTGGGTAATTGGCACAAGGTGGCTCCAACCAATAATCTTGCCCAAGAGTTCATTCCCAAGAGTTCTGCCATTGCAAATAATGAGAATTGGCAACTATGCCATCTGCGGCTTGCCCTTCGAGATAACGGTGGAAAGTGGTAGACGCATTGCCGAAAAGGCTATGTCAGAACTTTCTTCTCTTGGAGTGGACAAAACTGTTGTCTCCTCAGTTGCCAATGAGTATTCAGGCTACGTCGCGACCAAAGAGGAGTACGAACTGCAATACTACGAAGGTGGGCACACTCTCTATGGTCCAAATACCCAACAGTTCTTGGCAAACGCTGTTGCGGATTTGGCAAATGATTTAAAGTCGAGTCCAAACGGAGTACTCCAAGACGCCACAGAGACTCGCCGGTTCAATCTTAAAGTTAAAGAATTTATGAGACAAAAGGGTAACAGCCAAGTAGAGAGAACCGCACTTTCTGAGGTTCGATTCTTCGACCCAAATCCAAGTGTTGAAGGATACTATGAACTTTTTTATTGTGACGTGGATCCGAATTCACTTGACTGGAACGAGAAAATGGTTTCTATCCAGTCTCAAGATTCCGATGGCAAATGGGAGTTTGCCGAGAAAAATGGATACAAAGTAGACGACCAGGGCTGGGATATAGAAATAACTCACCAAGGAGTGGAGGCTAACGGCCATAAATACAGAGTGAGATGGTATGATCCCGCGTTCAAATTAGGCCGCAAACATCGATTTTACCTCCACGAAAACCGAAACCAAAGCGAGTGGTGGTCAGATCCATTTGATTAAACGCCACATTTCAAGAGATTAAAATTACTCAATCAAATCAATCCAGATTTAACAAATACCGAGACTTCCAATTGGCTTGTCTCCATTGAAAATTCAATATCGACTCCAAATGAAAAAATTAATTCCCCACACAGAAAGAACTTCCCGTTGCAACCTTTGCCACCCCGTCCCAAGCGCATACCACATGAACTAAAAGTACATGGAGATGTCAGAATTGATGACTATTACTGGGTTAATAACCGCGAGGACCCTGATGTCTTAGAACTTTTACGCCTTGAAAACGAGTATTTCGACTTGATGACTTCACATTTAGCAGAGCTAAAAGAAGCTATTTACAATGAAATTCTAGAAAGGATTGTCCAAGACGAAAGAAGCCTTCCGGTTCTAAAGGGATCGTATGCATACTCGACTTTGATGAGAAAGGGAATGTCCTATCCAATACATACCAGGAGAAAAAAGGACTCCCCCGGTGCATTAGAGCTCTCGGATCCAACGGCGCAGCCTCCAAATGACGAAGAGGTAATTGTCGATCAAAATGTCGAAGCGCAAGGACATGATTACTTTTCATTAGGCGGGATTGAAATCTCACCAAGCGAAGAATTGGCAGCAGTCCTATTCGACTATGAAGGCAATGAGATATACACGTTAAAAGTTAAGAATATAAAAGCAAACACTTATTTAAGTGATGAAATCGAAGAAGTATCAACTTCAATGGCCTGGTCAAAAGATTGTAAATATATCTTCTACACCAAGCTGGATGCCGCTATGCGTCCATTTGAACTCTGGCAACACGAAATAGGCTCAAAAGCAAGTCAGGACCAGCTCATTTACAGAGAGGACGATGAGGCCTTTTTTCTCTCTATTTCAACTACCAAAGATGACTCATGGCTGCTTTTGGAACTTAACTCAAAAATATCAAGTGAAATACGAGTGTTAAGAACAGACGAGCCGTCCTCTGTCTGGACTTTGATCGAAAAACGCCATGAGGATTTCGAGTACCATATTGACCACATTGAAATGGGCGGCATCGGATATTTTTTGGTGCTGACCAACCACGATGCACTTAATTTCAAGCTCTGTCTCGCCCCATGCGACCAACCTTCTCTAGAACACTGGGTTGATCTTATTGAATACGACCCTTCAATCCGAACCGAAGATTTGGAAGTTTTCAAAAACTTTGTTGTTGTATCACAAAGAAAAGACGCTGCTAAAAGACTTCTAGTGATTGACCTTAACAACAAAAAGCAACGAGTAATTGAATCGAATCAAAGTGTTGGTGTAGTTTCACCGACTGGGAATGCCGATATTGGCCTGGATTTTATTCGCTACAAAATGGAAACCTTAAATAGGCCCGAGGCAATATTCGACGAGAAGCTCGATGGCTCAAGTCCTCCTGAGCTACGTTTCCAACGACCAGTCAAAAACATAGATCTGGACAAATTTGCCTCCTACCGCCTATTTGCCACAAGTGAAGATGGAACAAAAATCCCAATTTCGCTAATAGAGCCCATAAATGCATCAATGAGCAATAGGCAAAGCAGACCCCTGGTGCTTTATGCATACGGGGCCTACGAAATTTCCATAGATCCATGGTTTTCACCGGCTCGATACTCACTATTAGAAAGAGGCGGCATTTTTGCAATTGCCCATGTACGAGGCGGGGGCGAAATGGGGCGAAGTTGGTATGAAGAAGGAAAATTCGAAAAGAAGTCAAATACCTTCAAAGACTTGGTCACAGTATCGAAATATCTAATCGACAACGGATATACCTCTCCCGACCAGCTTGTAATCAGGGGAGGTTCTGCAGGCGGATTAACCGTGGGTGCTGCCGCTAATCTGGCTCCGGATCTTTTCAAGGGAGTAGTCGCAGAAGTACCTTTTGTCGATGTCCTAACTACCATGTCTGACCCAAGCCTTCCTTTGACAGTTATCGAATGGGATGAATGGGGAAATCCAATAGAAAACGAGAATATTTACTTTGAGATGAAGGCATACTCCCCATATGACAATGTAAAGAAGGATGTAAAATACCCGGCTATTTTTGCAACCGGAGGTTGGAGCGATCCGCGTGTAGGATACTTTGAACCGACGAAATGGGTTCAAAAACTCAGAAATTCACACGATGAGAATATTGCAATACTCAGAATGGAGCTCTCAGCGGGCCACGGCGGGGCATCCGGAAGGTATCGCCAATGGGAAGATGAGGCTCAGGTATTGGCATGGATTATCGATATAACAAAGGCCTAAAATACAGGCGTAAAAAGGGCGAGGCCAGTTGAGATATCTCCCCGGCTAGAAACAAATTTGACAAACTTTCTTAGCTTAAAATCTTATTACTAATCGAGATTGCTTCTCCTAACTACTACTCTCTTCCCATCCTCAGAGGAAGTTTTTCCTTCGAAGTCTCTGATTCAACTACACCGTCATACAAGTTAAAGCCAATTCATAGCTGCACGACTCTTTGGCAGCCCAGTCCCACTTATTATTGAAGATGATCCCTGATTAGTCTTGGACCTAACTAATTGCCCATACCTGCCTTGCCTCTAATTGAAGTCTCAGCCTTAAATTCCAGGTATCGACATTTCAATTGTTAGCACCAGTTCGCAACTGATTTAGTAGTGGCTAATAAGGTTCAAAATTATGAAAAGTTAGTAATGCTCCGCCTTCACTTTTGCCCTCTGCCAAGAAAGATTCGCTTGGCAGAGGGCTCTGACCATCACTTTTTGAGTGTAAAACTTTCGCCGGAAGAGCACATGCGCCATATTTGCAAGAAGGCAAGTAAAACTAAGTAAATTTTATCCATCAGTGATATAGTCTGTTCCTGTGGGTCGTTTTCCTGTAAAATCGATGGTCGGAACAAGAAAGTTTCCAGTTGGTGTGCCACCACTTGCGATCGGTGCAATGCCGCAATTTGCGATTTCAACTGGCTGCAATAGTCGCTCGAAATCAACAGGTACACTTGGGGTTACCCATGGTCACAGAGTAAGGGAAACCCTCTGGTCGCTCTCAATTTGTAATAAAAACTCGATGTCTTTGGATGCAATGTTTTCAAATCAATTTGTTGGGGCCAAACTTGATGGATTGACGTTGTCACATTCTCTGGAACTATTTGAAATTAAAGTATCATTTTCAACTAATATTGTGGAAATTACATCGCTTAATCCTACGTTACTTCACAACTTAATGGACCAACAGTTGGTTCGCGCTTAGATCAGGAGGTCAAATGGCTCAGGTAATATCATTTACTAATAACTATACGGATCACTCGACACAAGATGGATATCAGTTCGAGTTCTTCTGCATGAGATGTGGCAATGGTTATGAATCGCCGTTCCAGAGATCTGCGGGTGGTTTTGGAAGAATGGCGGCAATTGGAGGCAACCTTTTGGGTGGCACTCTTGGCGACAGAGTTGAACAGGCAGGTTTCGATGCTCAGTGGCTAAGAGGAGGAAATAGGGGAAAAGGCTGGGACAAGGCACTACAAAAGGCGGCTGAAGAGGTGCAGCATTTCTTCAACCAGTGTCATAGATGCGGCCAGTGGGTGTGCCAGAGCGTGTGTTGGAACGAAGAAAAGGGACTTTGCGTACAATGCGCCCCGAAACTGGACCAAGAAATTACAGCCATGCAATCCGAAGCCCAAATCGGTCAGCTCCAAACTAAAATTCAACAGGTTGATTGGACTGAGAATGTCAACTACACCGATGAAGCTACGGCAATGTGTCCCGAGTGCAAAAAAGAGTCAGGAGGGGGAAAGTTTTGCAAAGTCTGTGGACATCCGTTGGCTGCGGCTCCGCCCTCAATGGCTAGATTTTGTGGCAACTGCGGAACAAAACTAGGAGATGCTAATTTCTGTCCGGAGTGCGGATCTCCGGGGGTGTAAGGAATTGAATTACAAGCTTTTGGATGGTTCGGGAACGGTAGTTGAAGAAGGAGAATGTACGACCAACTTTGCCGCCGGGACTGTTAATATCGTCCCAAAATCCGGTCAGCCAATTGTAGCCAAAGGAAGCGAAGTAGACATATCCGAGCCGGATCCGTACTCTATTTCGATTGGTTTTAGCGGATCTTTTTCCGTAATTCTTTCTATGATGGGACCCAAGCGAGGCCCAATTTTAGATGAATTAAGAAAGTCCAAGCAGACCACCTATAGGGGCGCGCATTTGCTCGTGGGAATCGGAAAGGCGAGCAAATACAAGGGACTTGTAAATGAAATTGAATCTGAAATTTGTCTATATGACGATGCACTGGTGTGCATAGGCCAGTCGGGTCCACCCCTTCAAACGCTATATTCATTCATTGACAGTTTCGGCGAAGATGCAACAGGTTATACCTTTAATCTTTCAATTCATGGAAACCGGACTTTGGAGATAAAAAGGCTTGCCCAAATGACCTCTCCGTTTAAGTCCGAACTTACTGAGAAAATATCTAAAACTAAAGTCAGGACGAGCGCATTTTTCTCGGCTCTATTTCCGGGCCTTGACGCAATGCCACTTAGGCTGCTTTCCTCTAAACTGCAAGATGGAGTAGCCGCGAAACTTTCCGACTTGAACGGTATTAACGAAAACTTGGCTTCGCAAGTCCTTGACTTGACCACAAGTGATGAAGTCAAGGATAAAGTTAACTCTCTTCAGGCTAAATTTGAATCCTGGATTGGTTTCAAACAAGTTAGATCCGTTGAGAAGGCAGGATATGGCGGCGGTGCGTATTATGACCATACTCACCAAAAGATTGAAGACCATGGCGGAAGCCAAGGCATGGCGTCAGGATTTCAGGGGGCAATGATGGCCTCGGCAATGGGTGGGATGAATCAAGGATTTCAAGGCGGAATGAATCAAGGATTTCAGGGTGGCTATGGTTTTGATGCGCCTTTTGGGAGTGGCGGCTATGCCATGGCATTTGAAATGCTCAATATGATGCCGGGAAGCCGGATGATGGGTTTCGGAGGCTTAAGCAACAACTCAGCCCACGAGGTGAAAGAGCGGCAAGTATTTGAAACTCAAAACATCACACTCGGTTCCACTTCCTATAAAGATCTCAAAGTATCTGGGAAAAGACCTTCTATTTTGGCATTTGCTATTTTTGGGGGACAAAATGGCGAACTTATATATCAAACTTTAAACGATGACTTGCCTACCCAAGTATTTAAGGGAATGGATATAAAGGAGCTCAATTTTGCCCTTGCTTTAATTGACTTTAGAGTCGAGGCTCTCAAAACTGTCGACGACATAACTTCTGATTACAGATCGGCAATTGAACAACTCGATTACCTTTCGTCATTAAAAAACTGCTACCTCGGATCTGTTAATTTAGACGCGGATTGGACGCAAAACTTGGAATCTTTGCTGGCTTAAATTTGCGAGTAAATTTCATGGTCGACACAGTAAGTCTAAATTTATACAGCTATCGAGTCATTGGAAAAACATTTCTTTGCAACACTTAAAATATGAAAAACATTAGTAATGCATTACGCCTCAAAATGCATTGTCACAGTTTTTATGGCAAAAACTTTCTTAGCGACCATAGAACATAGTTCAGAGATTGTCTAAAACCAATCTCCGGGTTAAATTGGGCGCTAACTTTTAACTCAAGTGCAGTTAAGGTTTTTACGCTTCGACCCTAATAAAGACAATAAATTTTAGTGCTGCTTTATCAGGCATTTTCTAGGGAATATGAGCTTGATTTCAAACCTCACTAAAGAAATGACTGATCCCAGTGCCTTCTCTCGATTCCTTGAACTAGCCGGATGCCGATGGCTGAAGCACAAAAGCTCCAACATCTTTATTTGGCGGAAAACCAAGAGCTACACCGTTGACGCTCACTTGCGTTCCCGCCTTGCCAAGAGTTAAATAAACAACCCCACTGACGTTTTCAACCGTAGCGATCCCCGGAGACAAAACACTTGCTACTGGCGTGGTACTTTTCCCATTTACGGATTGTTCCGTGATTTGGACATAACAAGGCTGGTTCGTAATGATCGTTAACTTGTAAGTGCCTGTTGGGACAGGAAATGCGAGCGGTGAAGCCGTTAGAGAGATAGGCGATATCGTCGCAGGAGCAATGGATGGGACGGTGAGGCTGGAGGCCCCCGAGGCAGTTGTAACTGTAGTAGTAGTTGTAGGAGAACCAGATTTGCTGGAAGACGAAGGAGACATTGTAGCCAGGATGACTGCAAATATTGCCACTATTACAACGACTGCGGCCAACCCCGAGGCCACGGTCACAAGCGGAGGCAGCCCATACTTAAGATCTCTAAATTGCTCGCTCACTCCCCCACGATTGTCAAGGTCTAAATCCTCTTCAATGTCATTGTTTTCGTCCTCTTCGTTTTCATCTTCGATAGAAGGAACCAGCATTGTGTCAGGACCGTCGGATTCGTCATCCCAATTTTCAGGCTCTTGGAACCTGGCGTTTCTAGAAGTTCGGTTTGCCTCCTGAACAACGTGACCCAGTCTTCCAAGTTGACGCTGATGCGCCTGTATTTCTTTGCCGGTTGAAGGTTCGGCAACAATAGTCCGCCACACGACTATCACCACTATTGCCACAAGCAGCAAAATTGCAATAGCTACCATCAGCCAGACCTCCTAATCAACTCGCCCGAACTACCGATTTATGTCCGAGTCGGATAAATAGGCGTTCTTATCTTTTTAATATCTGCACGCAAAGGGTTTGCCTTGTCTCGCTCTGAAAGCACAGGGTCAGTTACCCCCCAGTCGGCACCTATCTCCGGATCACTCCACAAAACTCCTAATTCGTCGTTGTCGTTGTAATAACTATCCACCATATATGTAAGCAGCAAGTCAGTAAAGGTCGAAAATCCATGAGCGACTCCGGGCGGGATAAATACTCCTCGATCCTCAATCCCGTCCAAGTCGATTATCTGAGTTGCCTTCTCTGTGGGCGAGCCAACCCTAAGGTCGTGAAGAACTACCCTCATCTTGCCTCGAAGTGGATACCAGTAGTCCGCCTGGTGCATATGATAGTGGAGCCCAACTACTGCCCCAGCCTGCTTTTCTGATCTATTTCCCTGGACCATTTCTCGTCCAAGGCCGAACCAAGATCTCCTATAAGTTTCAACAAATCGTCCTCGTTCGTCGCCATGACTAATAGGCTCGACTATCAAAACGTCCTCAATGACATCAGATTTTATTAATTTGGCCAACTTATTTACTACCTTTACCGCTGTTTTCTTAAAACTCTAGCGGCAATTCTACTGCGATAACTGATAAAAGCAATCTAAAGTCGAGACATTTCAATCGGCATTTGTACTACCTCCTGAACTATCCGGCCCATTTAGCTCAGTTTTTGGTACTCTCCTTTGAAATACATGAGAGGCTTTCCCGGCCTCCTGTCAAGATCAACCACCTTGGCCACAACAAGATCGTGATCACCACCGTCATGAATTGCATGTATTTCAAACTCGACCCAGGCCAAAACTCCTTCTAATATTGGCACTCCAAACTCATGGGTATGCCACTTGATGAGTTGAAACTTGTCGCCCCCGCTAACGGCAAAGGTGGCCGCCACGTCTTGCTGAGACTGCGATAAAACATTAATTGCGCCCTTTTTCTGCTTTTTGATTCTTGGCCAAGTTGTTGAAGTTTTTGCAGGCGCAAATGTGACCAAAGGAGGAATAAGTGATAGCGACATAAATGACTGGCATGTGAATCCGCACGGACCTTCATCATCAATGCTTGTAACTACGGTAATTCCACTAATAAAATGGCCAAGTACTTCTCTGAATCGTTCCTGCAACAATTAGGCCCCCATTTTCGATTCGCTTAAAGAATAAAAACTAATTATGGAGTATTCGGCATGCAATCCGTTCAACATTTGAAGAGAATGAAAAGTTACACTTGACGACGTACCCAATCTATTCGCGCAAATCAATGAATAGTCATTTGCCTCTAGCGAAGTCATGACCCAATGTGGTGCACTTTGGCCACTCTAGATTTGGTCTTAACTTCTTTGAAAAGAGAGTCTTGGAAATTAACCGGAAATCCTTCTGAAAGATCAATTTGCAAACCTTCAGTGGCTGAAAAAATTCTAGGTGGATCATCATGTGCAAGTGATTTTGCAGAAAGTGCCATTAGATCCAAGTCGCCATCTTTATGTGCCGGATCGTGGTGGTATAAGGCTAAAGCTTTGACCTCGGCCCTTTCAGCAACCGTTACGGCGTAGTCGATGGTTGAGTGACCCCAATCCGCTTTTAGCTCAAACTCGTCAGAAGTGAACTGCGCATCATGAATCAACAAGTCAACACCTCGGCAAAGAGCCAAAACCTCTTTGCTCACAGCACCATCTTCCCAGCCAAGTGGAGCTTGATGATCGCTTACATAAGCTAACGAATGACCGCCTGAATCAACTCGGTAACCAAGAGTCAGTCCGCCTTGGTGAGGAACTTCTCTGGCCGTCACTTTTAACTCACCAATTTGGAATGAATCTCCGGGACGCAGACCATGTAGTCTGATAGAACTCAATAAGTCCCACACTCCAACCGGGAAAAAAGGTGGCGACATGAATCGGTGGTAAGCATCGAGAAGCGATCTATCCTCCTGGGATGGACCATAAATATCTAGAACACTTCCAGCTCGGTTGGCCTGAGGCATAAAAGGCAGTCCCTGAATATGATCCCAATGCAAATGGGTAACAAATGAAATTGCATGTATGGGCTCATCTGACATCCCACCGGCCGCAATATTCTTGGAATCTAAATACTCTCCAAGGGGCCGAAGACCCGTGCCAAGATCTAATATTACCGGTGGCGTATACGCTCCGGCTTCAATCAGAACGCATGACGTATTTCCACCGTAACGCTGATAATCAGCTCCACTTACGGGGCACGAACCCCTGACACCGAAAAAGGTCACTTTCATCACGGCCTACTTTTCTTAACGATCTCCACAATAAAACAAAATACTGCCTTTTTCTTCGATGTGCGCAAATAACTACTCACAGTGTACATTTTTAATACGAAACAAGAATGGAGAAATGATGGAAGAAATAGTTGTTGACGCTCACAAAATCCAACTTAAGGCTCTCTACTCAGGAGAAAAGTCCAACCCGCTGGCAATTATTCTCCATGGCTTTCCGGACTCCCCCAAAAGTTGGGTGCCATTGGGGCTTCGCCTGGTGGATCTCGGTTTCAGAGTGGTGATTCCCTGGATGAGAGGCTATTACCCTTCACCAATTGATCCCGACGGGCAGTATTTGACGGGTGCGTTAGCTATGGATGCAATTGCCATCCATGAGTATTTAGGCGGCGACGAGAGATCAGTCATTATCGGCCATGACTACGGGGCAATGGCACTTTACGGTGCATGCGCGTTAGATAGTTCCATTTTCAAAGCCGCAGTAGCAGCCTCAGTGCCGCCGTCGGGCTCAATTGCCGAAGGATTTTTGAGTTACGATCAGCTTAAACGTAGCTGGTATATGTTTTTTTTCCAATCCCCAATTGCAGAGTTCGCCGTAGCGCAAAACGATCTGAATTTTATTGAAAGGCTCTGGCAAGACTGGTCGCCAGGGATTAGCAGCCAAGAATATATCAGTGACGCAAAATCGGCTTTGAGAGAACCTGGGCATTTAAATGCCGCACTTAGCTACTACAAGGCAGTTTTAAATCCAACCACCCCGCCCGAGGATCTCATTATCGCTCAGTCTAAAACAACGCAAATAAGCAATGTGCCCACACTTTACATTCACGGTCACAATGACGGATGCCTAGGAATAGAAGTTGCAAAAAGCGCTTTAAAATACCTGCCGGAAAATAGCAAAATGGAGGTTGTTTCTGACGCAGGACACTTCCTGCATGTTGAAAAACCGGATATCTTCAATGACCTTGTCTGCGCATTTGTGTCAAGTTTTTAATTTGTAATATATCTGAGCCACATTTCGGGCGCCGAAAAACTATTGCAAAAAATTACTGTGTGAAATCAAGTGGAATTGAAACCTTCACACAAAAGTAAAACACTGCTTCTTCAAATGGAAGAATTTTATCTATTTAATCCCATGCGCCATCTTCGTAGGGGCGACCGCGTTTTGACGCTGAATCTTTTTTCCAGACCATTACTTTCCTTCTGAAATAACAAACTTCCTTGCCCTCTTGATTGAAACCTTTAGTCTCAACCGTAACGATGCCCCTATCATTTCGAGACTTTGACTCGACTTTTTCTAAAACCCTTGTTTCTGCATAAATAGTATCTCCATGAAACGTCGGATGTTTGTGCTGCAAAGTCTCAATTTCAAGATTTGCTATAGCGGCTCCGGATACATCAGGAACACTCATCCCAAGCACAAGTGAGTAGACCAGATTGCCTACCACGACGTTTTTACCCTGAACAGATTCATGCTCGGCAAACCATGCGTTCGTGTGAAGAGGATGGTGATTCATGGTGATCATACAGAAAAGGTGATCGTCATACTCTGTGATTGTCTTGCCGGGCCAATGTCGATAAATATCACCGGGTTCGAAATCTTCAAAGTAACGGCCAAAGGGTCTTTCGTAGATAGTCATATGTGCATTCCTAGATTAGATTCAATTAAACAGATTTTACAAGAGGGCTATAAGTTCTCTGGCAAAGGTGGTCTGGTGGAAAACGAAAGCGCCCAGTCTTCCTCTGTCATCCCGTCAATGACAAGCCGCCAAGTAAACCTAGACGAGCTCTTGAGGGGAATAGGTCCGACATTTAAGGCCAGTGCAACATCAATCGGAGAACCTTCTGGCACGCCAGTGGGCCTCTCTACTCTAAAATCTCCTCTAACCTCCAATGGTCTTGGTCCCTCGGGTGTTTCCACTGTAACAGGAGACGCGTCTTCGTCCACCAAAAACAACTCCCAGTGATGATTAATCTCTGCTTCGTGCCATCCCACGTCGATTTTGATGGCAACCCCAATAGGAGATGGCGTTGGTCCGATCAACGACCAACCCGCACCCAAAATAAATAATTTTCCGTCGGCGACCTGGACTGCGTCGCACAAGAGCATAGTAACTTTCACAACTCTGCACAATATACGACTTACGGACTGCCTTGAGCAATTCCAAGGTATCGGACAAATTGAACTAAATTCTCAGTGTGGTAGATCTTAATCTCAGAAACGATGTTTACAGGAGGCCTTTGGCCACAGCACTCCGCAGATTAGGCCTGGATAAGGGCTGGACTTGCGTAGATGTCGGCGCGGGTGGTGGAGATGTGAGCGTCGCGCTTTCTGAAATGGTAGGCCAAGATGGTCGAGTGTACGCCGTGGATCGCGACCCACTGTCCCGAGATGCCACCGCGTCTGCAGCTGCGTCGGCAAAAGCCCAGGTAATTGCCTTGACCCAGGCAGGTGAAGAGCTTCAACTGCCTGAAAAAGTGGATCTTGCTTATTGCAGATTTCTTTTACTTCACGTTCATGATCCCCTTGTGGTAATTAAAAAAATGGCTGCTTCAATAAAAGAAGGTGGCTACCTGGTTATTCAAGAACCAATCACATCGGCAGGCCGCGTAGGAGGCGAACCACTTTCTATGGAAAATGCTTTGCACCCCGACATAGGGGCTATTTTACCTGCACTTATTGTAGAAAGTGACTTGAAACTTTTGGATGCTTGGGCAGAAGCGCCTGCCGGAATCGGCGAAGGACCGGTTAGAGAGTATCTCCACGCCATTACCGGGGTCGATCCGGGAGATGATCCAATTGTCCTCCCTCCTTTGGTCACTGTCATAGCTACCGGCAAATAAAAGTCAGCTAAATTGTCTCCATGGCAAATTTTTCAGAAGAAGCGGATCTTGACGGCGCAAAACAAACTGTGGAGATTGCAGCTTCAATAGTCGAATCTGCAATCCAAAAATTAAGGGGCGCAATTGCAGAGGGTGAATCAATTGATGACCATCAAGTTTTGGCATATGACGTGGCGCATAGTGCTGCAGCCGTTGCGACCGCGAGACATGCCCTTACAACAGGCACAATAAGTTTGGAAGATGGACTTTTGGCTTGTGCTTTCATAGCGGACGCCACCTCGGAAATTGCTTCGAAAACCATTGGTCGTGAAACTCTTTGGGGAGTTAAGCCCAACTGGCAAAGTGCTGTCCAAGATTTTTTGACAAAGTATAGATCCCCGCATTTCCTGGCTTCCCTGCATGATGTCACCCCTCAAAGCCATTTGGACCAGGAATTTGAACTTGTAGCCGAAACTTTTAGAAAATTTGGACAAGAAAAGATAAAACCGCAGGCCGAACACGTCCATCGAACTAATTCTGACGTGCCCGAAGACGTAATCTTAGGATTGGCGGAGCTTGGAGCTTTTGGCCTAAGTGTGCCTGAAGAGTACGGAGGGTTTGCCACGGGAGGCGAGCACGATTATGTCGGCATGGTAATTGCAACCGAAGAACTTTCCCGAGCATCACTTGGGATCGGAGGCTCGCTTATTACAAGGCCGGAGATATTAGCCAGGGCATTGGTTGCAGGAGGGACTGAAGATCAAAAAAAAGATCTACTCCCAAAGCTCGCCACCGCGGAAATTATGGCAGCAGTTGCCGTAACCGAACCTAATTTCGGATCAGATGTAGCAGGCCTTTCGGTGACTGCCACGCCGGGAGATGGCGGCTGGTACATAAATGGAGTAAAGACTTGGTGCACCTTTGCAGCCAGAGCAGATGTCCTGATGCTTTTGGCCAGAACCAATACGGATAAAGGTGCTGGGCACAGGGGGCTCTCGCTTTTTGTGGTTCCAAAGCCAAGAGGTGATGCTCATGGCTTTTTGTTTACTCAAAATCCTTCGGGAAACGAGAACTTTGAGTCGCCTCTAAGCCGCCCGGGAAGCGGGAATATCGGCAAATTGGAAGGTCGGCCAATCGACACGATCGGATATCGCGGAATGCACTCCTACGAAGTGGCATTTGATAATTGGTGGGTGGATGACAGTGCCCTTGTTGGAGGTGAAAACGGGCTCGGGAAGGGCTTTTACTTGCAGATGCAGGGATTTGAGAATGGCAGACTTCAAACTGCTGCCAGAGCTGTTGGCGTAATGCAAGCAGCATTAGAAGCTGCAAGCGACTACGCCCAAAACAGAGTTGTATTCGGATCGCCCATCGGCGATTATCAGTTAACCAGAGCCAAAATAGGGAGAATGAAAGTAATTCTCCATGCCACTAGGCTTTTTGCATACGAAGTTGCAAGACTTATGGGCAAAGGCGAGGGGGCCATGGAGGCATCAATGGTCAAGGCCTATGTCTGCCGGGCTGCAGAATGGGTCACAAGGGAGGCCATGCAAATACATGGTGGGATGGGATATGCAGAGGAGTTCCCGGTCAGTCGCTATTTTGTCGATGCCAGGGTACTTTCGATTTTTGAAGGAGCCGACGAAACGCTTGCACTAAAAGTAATTGCAAGGTCTCTCGTTGCTGGCCCTAAAAATAAATAAGCCGGATCAATTTGGACAATTAATTGCACTGGCTTTAAGATAACAACTAGTGCTACTGTGCTTATCAACCAAGAAGACAATTCAGCCAAGAAATTATTAAGGAGTCAAATATGCGGGCAGCTATATTGCGCCAAACTGGAGATGAAAATCTCGACATAGTGGATGATCTCGAACTGGCAGGTCCGGGTCCAGGAGAAGTTCGAATAAAAATTGTGGCTGCCGGACTGTGCCACAGCGACATGTCAGCCATGACGGGCACTATCCCTCAACCGGTCCCCGCTGTTTTGGGCCACGAAGGATCCGGCGATGTGATTGCCGTAGGCGAGGGCGTCACAAGCGTCAAGGTCGGAGACCGAGTAATTGTAGCCTGGAGCGCCCCTTGTGGACTTTGCAAGGCATGCCTGAGAAACGAGCCTCATCTTTGTACGGCCATTATGTTTGGGGCGGGACTTCTCCCCCATTTTTCACAAGGAGGAATGCCGGTATTCGGATTTGCTGGCAATGGAACTTTCGCCGAGGAGATGGTGCTGCCACAGCAGGCCGTTATTCCAATTCCCAGCGATGTTCCATACGAGGTTGGAGCGTTAATCGGCTGTGGAGTCATGACGGGCGTTGGGGCGGCAATTAATACCGCTCATGTCAAACCAGGTTCAAGTGTGGTCGTATTTGGATGTGGTGGCGTTGGAATAGCGACAATACAAGGTGCCAAAATTGCCGGAGCCGCGGAGATTATAGCTGTTGACACTGTGGATTCCAAGCTTGAGACCGCAAAGAGATTTGGTGCTACTCACGCCGTTAAGCCCGATGGCCTCCAGTCAACTGTGGATTCCATTACCGGCCACGACGGAGCCGACTATGCTTTCGAATGTATTGGACTGCCTGCAACAATCAGGAGGAGCTACGAAATTGTAAGGCGGGGCGGAACTGCGGTGGTCGTTGGAGCGGGGCGGCAAGATCAAAAAGTAGAATTCAACTCCTTCGAGCTATTTTTCAACGAGAAGAAGTTCCTTGGGTGCTATTACGGTTCAGGCAATGTCAGGACGGACTTTCACAAATTAATTAGGCTCTACAAGGCAGGACGGCTTGATCTTGAAGGCATGATCACAGAACGAATGGACATCTCCGAGGTCAACAAGGCCCTTGAGAATATGCGTGGCGGCTCTGTAATCCGGCAAATATTTACTTTCTAGTTTGCCTTTGAAAAACTGACTTCAAAAAAACCGCTAGGGTAATGGCGTCTTAAGTATTTACGAACCGAAAGGAAGATGCCATAATGGGTCGCCTCGATAATAAGGTCGCTCTGATAACCGGGGGTGCAAGTGGAATAGGAGCTGCCGCCAGCGAACTCTTTGCCAAAGAAGGTGCCAAGGTCTTGATTGCAGATCGAGATCTTGACAAAGCTCTGGACCTAGCTAAATCAATTGACTCCCAAGGATATGTGGCCTCTGCAGTTTCTGTAGATGTCTCAGATGAGTCAAGTGTGGCCAAAATGGTTGCAGTTGCCAAAGAGTCTTACGGATCTCTGAACGTGTTGTTTACCTGTGCCGGCGTTTTTCCAGGTGATGACGGAGGAGTACTCGACACTCCGCTGTCAACTTGGGATTTTGTCCAATCCATAAATCTAAAGGGCCTTTGGCTTTCTTGCAGAGCTGCAATTCCTGTGATGCTGGAAGCCGGTGGAGGTTCAATTGTCAATGTAGCGTCATTTGTATCCTTTATGGGAGCTGCGACCGCCCAAGTGGCCTACACTGCTTCTAAGGGTGGAGTACTAGCTCTGAGCAGGGAAATGGCTGTTGAATATGCCAGAAAGAATATACGCGTAAACGCTATTTGCCCCGGTCCAATAGAGACGCCTCTGCTAAAAGAGCTGCTTAGTGATCCGGAGCGGCGAAATAGAAGGCTTGTTCACATTCCAATCGGCAGATTCGGAAAGTCCGAAGAGATCGCAAAAGCTGCGCTCTTCCTAGCCAGCGACGATGCCTCGTTTGTAACTGGGGCTTCACTTTTAGTTGACGGAGGAATCACAGCAGCATACGTTACTCCGGAGTAGTCAGCAGGACTCGGATTTTTTAACTACTTTATAAATATGAACGTTGCCCCTATTTTGACCTTAGACGAACTATCAAAAGCGGTATCTAACAACTCAATCGATACCGTATTGGTTGTTTTCCCAGACTTGCAAGGTCGCCCGGTGGGCAAGAGAGTAGTTGGATCATTCTTCATAGATCATGTAGCTCATCATGGGATCGAAGCTTGTGACTACCTGCTCGCAGTCGATGTGGATATGGAGCCGGTGCCGGGATATTCTTTTACTAATTGGGAAACCGGTTATGGCGACCTCATTGCAAGGTGCGACATGTCGACGCTTAGGATAATTTCTTGGCTCCCTAAAACTGCTCTTGTAATTTGCGATGTCTTTACAAAGGACTTAGAACCAATTGATGTAGCACCTCGTACGATGCTAAAGAACCAGCTAGCCAGAGCAGCTTATAGAGGCTTCGAGGTCAAAACGGGCACTGAACTTGAGTTCTTTTTGTTTAAGAATTCATTCGACGAGGCAAGAGATTGTGGCTACAAGAATTTGACGGCGCATTCAGGCGGAATCGAAGATTACCAAATCTTTGAAACTTCTAGAGAAGAATTTGTTATAAGAGAAATTAGAAATGAGATGCTCAAGGCATCTATCCCAGTCGAATTCTCAAAAGGCGAGGCGGGTCATGGTCAACATGAGATTAACATTACATATGCCGAAGCTCTTAAGTGTGCAGATAACCACATGATTTTTAAAAACGGCGTACGAG
The DNA here is from genome assembly GCA_021777355.1 of Actinomycetes bacterium. Lineage (GTDB taxonomy): Bacteria > Actinomycetota > Acidimicrobiia > Acidimicrobiales > JABEUL01 > JABEUL01. The sequence continues at coordinate 23,305 of JAJYDO010000017.1, forward strand.
AGATAGTAGCTTTAAGCGGATTAAGTGCAACTTTTATGGCTAAATGGTCCATGGAAGAAGTCGGATCTTCATGCCATATCCACTCCTCTCTTTGGCAGTCTACCCATGGCAAAGAAGTCTCCGTAATGCCCGATGATTCGGGAAATTACGGACTTTCAGATACGGCAAGACAGTGGATCGCCGGTCAACTGCACGGTGCTACTGAACTGGCATGGTGCTATGCGCATTACGTCAATTCATACAGGCGCTACGTCCCCGGATCGTGGGCACCTACTGCAATTGCTTGGGGAATCGACAACAGAACTTGCGGCTTTAGAGTGGTCGGTTCGGGCCAAGGCAAAAGAGTCGAAAACAGAATCCCAGGTGCTGACGTAAACCCATATATTGCACTCAGTGCTGTCATAGCTTCTGGACTTTACGGAATTGATAACAACTTGGAACTAGAAGAACCCCTTATGGGCAACGGCTATGTTGCCGACAGCGTAAAGCGCATCCCAAATACGCTTCCTGATGCCGTAGCTGCTTTTGAAGCCTCCGAGATAGCCAATGAAGCATTCGGAAGCCAAGTCCACAGTCACTACTTGAATACCGCGCGTCAAGAGTGGCTGTCTTATAACAAAGTAATAACCGACTGGGAGTTAAGGCGAAACTTCGAGAGGATTTAAAGTTGTCCCCAATTACATACATTGAAAGAGTGATTCCGGAACAAAGCGGGCGACCGGTAGTAGACAATTCGAAACATCCGATGCGAGAAGTTACTTTCAATGCTGCTTTTCATCCCGACTCATGGACCAAGCAACGAGCAGATCAAATTGCCCAGGCTTTTGACGCCCTTGCTCCAACTTGGGAAGAAAGAGAGCATGCCAGGCACGTCTCTCCATTGATCGACGCCATCGAACGAGGAGGACCCATTCCAGAAGGCCTAGCGCTAGAGGTTGGATCTGGGACTGGAATTGTCACCCCTTATATTCTTAACCACTTTAACAACGTGATTTCAATAGACATCGCCAAGGAGATGCTCTTAAAAGTGAAACCACGATTGGCTCCACTCATAAGATGCGATAGTTTCTATCTCCCACTCAGAGACAATTCAATTGCAGCCGCCATATTAGTTAATGCTCTTTTATTTCCTCACGAAATAGATAGAGTTTTGACTAAAAATGGAGTAATCATTTGGGTCAATACGTTGGGAAGCGACACTCCGATTCATTTAAGTGCCGAATCTGTGGAGGAGGCAATGCCTGGAAACTGGAGTGGGATAGCGTCTGAGGCCGACTGGGGAACTTGGGTAGTGCTTAGGCGGCTTAAATGAGCCATTTGCTTCGGTTTGGACTACTAAAGTGTTAATGTTTCAAGAAAAATAAGAGAGGTATCAAAGTGAAAATAGTAGTGGATTTCGATGTTTGTGAGTCCAATGCATTATGCATGGAAATTGTTCCGGAGATATTTGAGGTGAGGGTTGATGATTTTCTCTATGTTCTAAATGACACTCCGGATGACTCTCTCTTGCCTAAAGTTGAAGAAGCCGTAAGTGCATGCCCTAAGCAAGCAATTTCGCTTGTCGAGGATAGCTGATTTGGTGGAAGCAAAAATACTTCGAACGAGATTTGCGCCATCGCCAACTGGTTACTTACACGTTGGGGGCGCCCGAACAGCACTTTACAACTACCTGGTAACTCAAAAGGCCAAGAAAGACGGCCTTGGAGAGTTCATATTGCGGATTGAAGATACCGACGAAGAACGAAACCGGGACGAGTGGACAAAAGGAATTATTGAGTCATTAAAATGGCTCGGAATAGATTGGGATTTAGGTCCTTTTTTCCAGTCACAGCGGCTAGATCTCTACAAAGAAAGCGCAGACCGACTCTTTCAAAACGAACTTTCATACTGGTGTGATTGCACAAGAGAAGAAATTGACAGGAGAAATAAAGAAAACTCTCGGCCACCGGGATATGACAGATTTTGCAGAGATCGAGGTCTTGATCAGGCTCCGGGGAGAGTTTTGCGCTTTATGGTTCCCTCTGAGGGCAAAACTACGGTTAACGACGTTATCCGCGGCGAGGTTGTCGTAGAAAATCGTGTGATTGAAGATTTTGCAATCATGAAAGCAAATAACGCTCCACTTTTCGTGTTGGCCAATACAATCGACGACATTGACATGGAAATTACCCATGTAATAAGAGGTGAGGAACACCTACCTAATACTCCTAAGGTAATTCTTCTCTGGCAGGCGCTACATGGAAAATTAGATTCTGCCGCTGATTCGCAAAGAGCTCTTCCAACTTTTGCTCATTTGCCACTATTGGTAAATGAGCAAAGACAAAAGCTTTCCAAGCGGCGGGACAAGGTGGCAGTGGAGGACTACAGAGACCAAGGAATACTTCCGGAAGCAATGGTGAACTATTTAGCATTGCTTGGTTGGGGTCCGGGGAACGATAGAGAGTTTCTTAATCTGCAAGAGATGATCGAACTCTTTGATTTGACCAAGGTAAATTTAGCCCCCGCATTTTTTGACGAAAAGAAGTTGGCTCACTTCAACGGAACTTACATCAGGGATCTAGATATCGACAGATTTACATTGGAAGCAAGACCTTGGCTTTCTTATCCGAAGGCAACGTGGGCCGAATCAGACTTTGACCTCACAATTTGGAGCCAAGTAGCACCATTAATTAAAGAACGAGTCGCTACTTTTTCTGAGATCCCACCAATGGCAGGATTCTTTTTCCTTAATGATGTGCCGATGGATCCGGATGCGTGGAATAAAGCAGTCGCGGGCAATGAGTTTTCTCTTGACGTACTTGAAAGGTCACTAGAGTACTATCAAAAGTGTGAATGGGATACTCAAGTACTTCACTTGGGACTCTCAAATATTGCCGATACAATAGGAAAAAAGTTGGGAAAGATTCAAGCGCCTTTGAGAGTCGCCATCACAGGCCGAACTGTTGGGCCACCCTTATTCGAATCAATGTGCATATTAGGACGTGGGAAAGTTGTTAATAGAATTGGATTGGCAATAGAGCGAGTTAAAACCGGATATAGCCCAACTGAGCCAAATCAAAGTAAAGAATTGGAGAACTAAATTGTTAATTCCATTCAAAATTGCCAAGAAGGTTGTACTTATAATTCTTGGAATTTTACTCGTTTATTACATAATCACCCTTTTCCAGGTGATAATGGTATCCCGCTTGAATAACGTTGTTCCGGCCCAAGCCATTGTTGTAATGGGTTCCAATGTAAGTGGAAATAGTCCTGGCTCGGACCTTTCCTCACGATTAGATCAGGCAATTTATCTATACAACCAACATATGGCACCTACGATAGTCGTAACAGGTTATGAAGCCCCGGGCACAACGATTTCCGAGGCCCAGGCATCGCTTAACTATTTAGTTTCCAAGGGAATTAACCCAGCGGCCATTGTCCAGTTCGGCGGTGATGATTCTTGGCAGTCACTTGGACTTGTAAATCAATGGTGCCAACAAAAAGGAATTAAAGAAGTGCTCCTGGTTTCAGATCCTTTTCACATGGATCGAATTGGCAATATGGCATCCACGCTTGGCCTGACTCCCCACTATGCTCCAACCAGGAAATCTCCTCTAGGCGGAGGGGCTGTAGTGAGCGAATTTGCTTTAGAAGGTGGCGAAGTGGCAGTAGGAAGAGTGTTTGGGTGGACGTTTATGGATTGGCTGCACACCACTTTCCTGGGGTAAGAAGCTGACGCCTGTGAAGTTGCTTGTGACACATGAATCTGACTTAGGGTAAAGTAGTTAAATCACCCTTCGGGGGTGGTGTAATTGGCAACACGGCAGGTTCTGGCCCTGTTATTGAGGGTTCGAGTCCTTCCCCCCGAGCAATATGAAAAGAAGACTCATATCTCTTTTGTTGGTAGCGCTGCTTTGTTCATGCAAAGCGGGAAGTTCGTCGATTCCGAGCACTCAATCTCAGTCTTTGTCCAATCCTTCGATAGTTCAGATCCAAGGTCCGGGATGGACAGCTTCTGGACTTGGAGGAACTATGCCAAAACCTTCGTCGTGCCATTACCTTTCCAGTAATGGCTATACGCTTCCGGATCCAGCATGCACTCCAGGTGCTATTGACACCACTGTGACTCAGGCAAATATCTTTTCCACAATTTGCAGGAAAGGTGGATACACGTCATCTGTGAGACCCCCGGAATCGCTAACAGAACCTGCCAAATATTTGTCCATGTCAGCATATGGAACAAATCTGAGTGCCACAAAACTTGAATATGACCACTTGGTGCCGCTTGGACTTGGAGGAGCTTCGAGTCTGCAGAACCTTTGGCCGCAACCTGATGAGGGAACCCCTGCCACATTTGATCCGCAGGACCCTTATGGAATTAATGCGAAAGATGGCGTCGAAGACCGTCTCCATAGTGCAGTTTGCTCAGATCAAGTTACCTTAAGTGCTGCTCAGAATGCTATTGCCACCAATTGGACAACAGCTGAATCGACACTTCACATAACACCATAGCGACAACTTTTCGGCCTTGGCGATGGTAGAATTTAGTGTATAAACATTTGTAGAGTTTTATCAAGGAGGCCAAAGTGACTAAAAAGAAGCAAGCAGGTTCCTATGGAAGCAAAACTAATTTTGATCGTTTGATGAAAGAGTTTGCTCCGAGAAGGCAAAACTCATTTGAACGATCTTCTCAGACAGGTCCCAGTGGTCCTTGGCAAGGACAGAGCGCCGGTTCTGTTCAAGTTAGTCCAGGTTTTACTGAATTAGAGCCAGGTGCTTACTATGTGTCTCCTGAAACTTCGGAGATAATGCCGCCAGCCACTCTGAACCAGAATCCCTATGCTCCAGCACCTTCTCCCCAGATTTATAACCAAGGATATTACAGCACTACACCTTTCGGTCAAAGTCCGGTACTGCCTCCACTTGCCGATCTTCCGCCGGTAAGCGATGCAAGAGCGTTCAGCGCGGTAGAAACCTACAATAAATTACTTCAACTGGTGGTTTTGGTTATGGCTAGTGCTGCCGTTTCCCTATTGCTGCCAAAATCCCCCATCCTGATATTTGCGCTGATATTTGTAGGTTTAGGAGTTGCCATTGCAGGTTTGAGAATGCCAAGGAAGGCCAGAATATTTGCTCCTCTATATGCAATTATTGAAGGTTTAGTCCTAGGGTATATTTCCTCTTATTACAGCACGCTTTCAGGCGGCATAGTGCCTCTGGCGATGGCTGGCACCGCGGCTACATTCTTTTCCATTTTGCTTGCATTTCGAACCGGCTTAATTCGTGTCACAAGTAAGTTCGTGACAGTTACTTTTGCGGCAACTGTCACACTTTTAGTCGTCATGTTGACATCAATGTTTGTTTCAATGTCTACACCGGTAAATGGCATGTTTACATTCATTGTTTTTGGAGTGGTTTACTTCATCATTGCGTGCATGAATCTGCTGGTTGATTTTTCTTACGTTGAGATTGCACAAAGATCTGGTCTTTCAGCAGATGGTGAGTGGTATGCGGCCCTTTGTCTTCTAGTCTCGTTGGTAATGATTTACCTTTCGCTCCTTAGAATTCTTGCCGGATCTAGGCGATAGGCATTGTACAAAGGCACAGGTCAAATTAAACCAAGTTGAGAGGCATATGTGTAGTTTAAGATACACAAATGCTGGATATGCCGCATTTTAGGATGCCCCTGAACCAAATCCAGGGGCTAAAACGCCGAGTTCATTAGTTTGTAATAAGATATATATGCCATAACAAATTTTGATTGCTGGCTTGAATGCATTTCGTTCGCATTTTTAAATCAGCTTCTGAAAGTTACAACTTTGGCCCCATCGTCTAGTGGCCTAGGACACTACCCTCTCAAGGTAGAGACACGGGTTCGAATCCCGTTGGGGCTGCCACTTAGCCATAAATTAAAACCGCAATTAACAGTTGCAAAGCAGTCCGGTTTTAACGCTGCTCCGTTTTCGGCAGATAGAAGCATTTCGATTTGCAAAGAGTCATTTCATTCAATTCCTTAACATTGTTCGTGCAAAGTAACCGGATATTTACGACATGCCAACTTGGCAAATATTTTGCTTATACCGTTGTAAATGACCTCGGCATGCGATTGGAACTGAGACTTGAACTGGGACTGATACATAGACTTAGTTCAAGAAATGTATCTTTTATTGACTATGAAAACAGTACCCTATATTATGACTTTTGAACTGAGTAGTCAGTGGATCGTCTTTTTACTAAGGCCTTGTTCTTAAAAAATAATAAGAAAGGTGGTGGCCATGAAACGTGTGAACGTTTTAATGAGGTCATGTATAGCGATTGCACTTACTATTGCTGGATTTTTAGTTGTATTAACGCTTGTAATCAACACAAATCATCCTGCTAAAGTTTTGAACTCCGCTTCTTTTTCAACTTCAACTGTTACAACTTCCACTATTGCCTCTGCCAAGAGTCCGACATGTGGCACTTGGGGAGAGCCTGGTAGCGGAACTTCAAAAACTATCGTGGACCAACTCTCAGCAAATGTCTATTCCTACTATGAGTGCTGGTTTAACGGTCAATCTTGGTGGGTAGGATTTCAGTCAAAGGCTGGTTCGAATCCTGCAATTGCAACTTTTAAATGTAGTGCAAGTGATTCAGTTTGCCTCTCCTCTTCTGCAAATCCTGCACTTAGTGGATGGCATCTTTATCCGGCTCCTTTTAGCGGGGTCATGTCATTAATTGGCAATACCTATCCCGGAATGTTAATCCTTGATGTAGGTGGCCACCAATTAATCTTTGATACCTCCAACGGAGTTTGGTATCAAAATCCACCCAACAATTGGAGTGAATGTGTCAATCTATGGGCAAAAGTTGACCCGGTGCCGCCTACCCAGGTTTCAGGTACCGTGCAAGCAAACTTTTTAGCCAATAATCCAATTTGCGCTTAAGCCGCAGTTCATAATTAAAAACTAGAGAAAGGTTTTTTCATGCACATTAATCGACGCGGCAAAATTTCAGCTAAAGTCGCAGCGGCTGTAGCCATTGTGTCTGCTGGAGTTCCAATTGTAAGCCATGAAGCAGAGGCGCAAAGTCCAAATCCATACTGGTACCTCGCCGACATCAACACGACTCAGGGATTCCCTATGGGAGCTAATGCGGTTGTGGTAGAAGCGCTCGGAATGATTGCAAACTGTAACTTCAGTCCATACACTCCAAATGAAGTCATTTCTAAAGTTGCCGGATTTATAAAGTTGAACGGAAGTGAAAGCCAGGCAATCTTGGAAATTTCGCCACAAACTATTTGCGATACTTCCGTGACCGACTACATAAATGCAATTGAAGGCGCTGTAACCGAAATTTATTACGCTGTTGGGCAAAGTGAATTTTCGAGGTATTTCGGAGGAGTGATGCTTGATGAGGAGCCAGCTTACGGGTTTAGCCCTTCACAGCTTGATTACATCAACCAACAGGTATCGGCAAATATTGAAGGTTCTAAACTGTTTACAGAGGTGGGTTATTGTGCTTCGTGTTGGAGTCAAAGCAGTTATGAAAGTATTACGACGGGAAACAACGGAGTGGGAAGTCCATCCAACCTTTTTTACGTTCCAAGCCCTCAGATATATAACTCGGCAATGGCAACCGAACAAAATAATTCAACTAACGACGGAAGTTCAATGTCAACACTAGTCACCTGCCCGGTGAGCCCCAGCACAGGAATATTTAATTGCCCGACCGCTGTTGCCGACACCATTGGCGTCCCTTGGACTGACGGAAACTGGGGCGGCGGATACTGGGTCAATCATTGGTCACCTGTTTGAAGCTGGTGTGAGGTCATTATGGGTAGAAACGGCGGAAATAAATCGGATACGTTTGGTCTTAATTTCTGAAATGCCGGTGATGCCTGATTAATTATTTTGATAATCTCCCTTCGGCGAAAGCCATGGGATTCCTGGCGAGCTGAACCCTCTATCTCTGCCACTAACTAAAAGGGCTCTTTTAGCCTAGACCTGTGGACTTCCTTCTGGAAGTGTTCGGCTCGCCAGACACCCTTACTTCTGACCAGTTAGTTCCGAAATACATTGGAGCATGTACACATAGCTGCTTTGTCAGAAGCACTGGCAGGAGTTGCTATTTTAGAGTGCCGCCTTCGTACATGGTCACCACGGCCGCTCCACCCAGACCCAAGTTATGTTGAAGCGCTATTTTCGCTCCCTCCACTTGTCTTTTGGCCGCATTTCCTCGGAGCTGCCACGTAAGCTCGGAGCATTGAGCTAACCCTGTAGCTCCGAGAGGATGGCCTTTTGAGATCAAACCTCCCGAAGGATTAACCACTACCGATCCACCGTAAGTTACGGCGCCTGAATTAATTAACTCTCCGGCTCGACCGGGCCCGCACAATCTAAGCCCCTCATAGGTTATTAACTCGTTCGCACTAAAACAATCATGCAGTTCAATCACGTCCACGTCTTCTGGTCCACGGCCTGACGATTCATATACTTGGTCAGCAGCTGCTCTTGTCATGTCGAATCCGGCAAGAGACATGTCGCTTCCCGAAAAAGTGGAATCAAAATCAGTTGTCATTGCCTGTGCGATTATCTCCACTGCTTGGTCCTGTAGACCGTGGTCTCTCACATACCTCTCGCTGGCGATGATGGCACAGGCCCCGCCATCGGAAGTCGGGCAACACTGCAGCTTAGTCAGAGGATCATAGATCATAGGTGCCGCCAATATGTCATCTAGCGAATACTCATCTTGGAACTGGGAGTAAGGATTATTCACCGAGTGCCTGTGATTCTTTTCCCCGATTTTGGCAAACACATCTTTTGATACCCCATATTTTTCCATGTACTCTCTGCCGGCGTTTCCGAAAATTTGGGCCGCAGGAGGAGCTGGAGCTATCCCCCGCCGATCTTTCATGTCAAAAAAATGCTTATCCATTGGAGGGGTTCGATCTGTGTATTTGAGGCCGAGCGAACCTTTTTCCATCTTTTCGAAACCTAGTGCCATAGCGCAATCTGCCAGGCCACCTTGGACAAATTTTCTGGCCAAAAACAAGGCGCTTGAACCAGTTGAGCAGTTGTTATTGACATTTATGGCAGGTATGCCGGTCATTCCCAGTTCATAAAGTGCCCTTTGCCCAGATGTTGAATCGCCGTAACAGTAACCTACAAAAGCCGCTTCGACTTCGCTGAAGTCAATTCCGGCGTCGGCCAGAGCATTTTTCCCCGCTTCTCTTCCCATGTCAGGATAGTCCCACTCTTTTGAACCTGGCTTTTCAAATTTAGTCATTCCCACGCCTATAACAAATGTGCGATTTGCCACTTTTTCTCCTTAATCTTGATCCTGATGTCAATAAGCTATATCGCGGCAAGCCTGACAGTCAAAACCATGTCTTAAGGGAAAGTGACATATGTTGCAATTTGATACTAAGTTTCAAGATTTCACGGCTACATGTCGATAAAAGTTCATTATGACTGCAATATTTTCTGTCTGGGGAGTTTAATGAGCCTCGAAAGCCATCCCGACCCCGAAGCGATATTCCCACGTTTTGTGGCAAAAAGCGCTAGAATTTATTGGCCTTTAGTCACCGTAGGATCTACATTGATTGGGCTGGCCTTGCATGGAAGAAACGCGGATATTTTGGGCGTGATTTTCACAGCCGGGATGTTTGTTGTTCCGGGAATCCTTTTTTACACTGAAGTTTCTAGAAAATGCCACCCAGATCAGCTTCGTTTTTGGAGAGGCGCCACACTGGGGCTAAAGCTGTTTTACATTTGGGGGTTTGCAGATGCCAGCATACTCATTTCTAAGTTAATTTCCTCACATTACCCGCACTGGTCCATGTTCTGGATTTGGATGAGAGTTGCGGTTGTATTTTACGAAATATCCATGATCGGCGTGTGGAGATGGCGAATAAGGGACACCTTTAAGAGCGAGACCGGCATTTGGCGTTCAGTCGTGCTCACAACAGATTTTTTCCAAGTCCTGGTTATTGCGGTAATTCCTGCATCACTTTTTGTTGGCCCGTCAATTTTTCCCATATGGAACACCATTTGGCCGCCATGCGAGGTACTCGTGGCAGGAGTTGGGGTCGCGTCCATTTGTGTTTGGCTGGCTTCGGCAGTTGATTTTTTGCACACTAAATCCGGTGAACTCTCCTTAGCTGTTGATCTAGCAAACTTGGGCTTAGTGGCCGTCTCGATTGGAGGCGCCCTGTTTTTAGTAATTTCGTCACAAAGAAATATTCCTTCCAGTGTCATCTGGATACTTGTCCCCACGACTTCATTGGCCGCACTTCTTCCTACTGCTTTTGCTGCTTGTGCAATGGCATATAGAAGGGTGGTAAAAGGAGGTGGGAGACTACTTGGTTACGCTATGGCGCTTTATGGCACCATGTTTTTGTGCTACGGCGTATTTTCTTTTACTCTCACAAGACAGAGTGCCCCACCTTCATATATCACTAACTTCTTTGCGGCCCTGTCAATGGGATTCATCCTCTTGCTTCCAACCACAGAAGGGATCAACACCCCGTTGGGCTTAGATCGTCTTTCTCCTCACCAACAGCTCAGAAAGCGCTCATTTATTCCATTAGTAATAGCAGCATCTGTAACATTTTTACTAATCTTTGCTTTTCAAGTCCGGAACGAAAACAGATATGCGCTGGTTATAACTTTCACTAGCTTGGTCGGAATTTTCTTTTTCCTTACGTTTCGTCACCTCGCGGCAATTGCCGAGACTAAACACCTCTATTTTCGCCTGGAACAAGCAAACGACGAACTATTTAATATCTCAAGAGCCGATAGTCTAACCGGTCTCTTGAACCGGAGAGCGCTAAATGAAGGCATGACAAAGCTGCTGGCACAGTCAAAAAGGAGTGGCGAAGAAGTTTCGATCATAATTCTAGATATTGATAGGTTCAAAAGCTACAACGATCGATTCGGCCACGTTGTAGGTGATCAAGTACTAAGGCGCCTTGCCGCAATAATGTTCAACACAATTAGGGATGTTGATATAGCCGCTCGATATGGAGGCGAGGAATTCTGCATAGTGCTCCCCTCGACTAGCGGTGAGGGTGCGCTTCACCTGGCGGAAAAACTTCGGATGACGTGTGATTCGCTAGAGGGTGACCATCACTTCACATTTTCTGCCGGAGTGGCTACATGGGACGGATTTGAAAACGTAGAATCTTTGATTCATCGTGCCGATGCGGCGCTTTACGTGGCAAAAGAAAGCGGGAGAAATCGTACAATTCTTATACCAAATCCCCATCAGCTGCCATCCAACTTGTTGCTCAGCACCTGAAATTTTAGATATGATTGATATTTCAAGGCAAAGCACTTATCGCTGCTCGTTAGCGGAAATCAACTTTTTAGACGCGGAATATTTCAATGGGGCCTTTGGTAGTCAACGTTAAGAGTCTGTTGCTTGGGAAATCTCAGGCAAATACCGACAAGTTAGAGGGAGTATTCGATCCACGGTGGATCAGGGTATTCACAATTCACTGGGCAATTGCGGTGCTAGCTTCTACCGCAATTGCAGTTTTCCTGCATGGGGAACTTCCATATATTATTATCATCGTTTTTGCCTCAGGGCCCTTGGTTGGTCCGGCGATTGTGTTGGGAACCCTCCTGGTGAGGAAGGGTCCGCCGGAGCACCTGCATATATGGCAAGGCTGGCTGCATGGGTTGAAATTATTCTTCCTCTGGGGTTTCATGATAGGAACTGCGGCAATCGCGCAGTGGTTGACTCAAAATAGACCTCACTGGGGCTTAGTTTGGGAAGTTTTGCGGGTGGTTGGGCCCTTCTATGGGATCATGACTTTTTTGTTCTGGAGTTGGTCAGTAAAGCAGACAATGAAGCTGGCACCCAGTATCTGGCAACGCGCCGAACTCATTACCAATATCACAATGGCAGTTGTAATAATTGTGCTTCCTTTCACCATTGTATTCGGGCCAGCTGTAATTCCAACTTGGGAACGTGTCCAACCTACTCTTCGATTTTTAAGTGCAGCCGTCGGAATCGCAGCGATTCTTGTGTGGGTCGGAGCCATGATGGATCTGTTGAAAATAAAATCCGGCCGAAGAGCGGTATCAGTCGATGCACTAGATGTCTTAATGGCCGTCGTGATACTTGCAGGACCTGCAATGCTTGCCATTGAATCTCGCCTAACTTACGAAAAAGAAATCATGTGGTTTTTGCTTCCTATTATGACAATGGCTTTTTTGTTGCCTGGCGTGGCAGGAGCCACAGTTATGACATTTGCCCGCCTTCCCCGAGGAGAACGTGAAATAGTTGGGGCTTTACTTGGACTTTTAGCAACAGCAAGTATCCAGGCCTGGCTTCAAATTCTAGAAGTTTTAAACGATTTTAGGTTTCCAATTTGGCCCTTCATCTTTGCAGAGACAGTTAATTTTGGTTTCTTTATGATAGTCCCTCTCTTGGAAAGGCGATCTTATTCACGCGGACTAGACCGCCTCTCGGCAAGGGCCCAACTTAGGAGTTGGAACTTGATGCCGGCAATAATGTTCGCAGGTATAGTTTTGTTGCTGATTGAGACTTGGAATGTGCGACAGTCCATTACTTGGGCGCCTTGGTTTTCAGCATTTATTTTGGTGGCACTTATAGCATTTGCAACAATTCGCCACATGTTCATCGTCGTTGAGACAAGATCTCTTTACAGGGAACTCGAAAGTCTCGCACGAGAATTATATGCCCAGGCAAGATCAGATCCCCTAACTGGACTAGAGAATAGAAGGTCACTTACTGAGTCTCTTGACCAACTACTGGCTCAGACAAAGAGGTCAAAGGCGCCATTCTGTTTGATAATGATCGACTTAGATAATTTCAAGAGTTACAACGATAACCATGGACATCTCGCCGGAGATCGGTTTTTACAGGTCTTGGCAATGAATATTCGTGAGTCAATCCGGGAACAAGACTTTGCTGCAAGATTTGGAGGGGAAGAATTCTGCTTGGTTCTCCCAAATACTCCGTTAAAAGGAGCTGAGCAGTTGGCATCTAATCTTAAGGTTATGCTCAAATCTGAAGTTTTGATGGAGCGAGATATGACATTTTCCGCAGGTATTGCCGAGTGGCAATATGGCGAAGATCAGGAAGATTTGATCAAGCGGGCTGATGAAGCATTATATCGAGCAAAAGCTGACGGAAGAGATCGTATCTACTTGGCCATTTAATTCAAATAGTCCAGGCAATTAATGCCGAGACTATTGCTTACATTTAGCGTCTAGATGCATTTACTTTTACGGTTTTTTGGCAACCACTCGATAAGCTCCGGCTCGCCATACCTTCGAAGTGACAAGGGCTAAAAACTGATCTAAAACAAATGTCAAAGGCAATAAGGCAACCGCCATGATTCCCGCACAGCTCCGCTTTACTTTGGCCCAGGTTGCTTGGCGATTGATCCAAGGAAGCGTAGGCGGAGGAGCTAAATGATTCAGAAAAAGTAAAAGAGCAGTTGAGATATCGAGCATCATTCCCGTTGAAACAGTCGAGGCGCTTACAATTTCAAACCCCGCCTGTTTGACCTCTTCCACAAGATTTTCCATTGGCATCATATGCTGATGCTGCGGTTGAAACCATGGCATCCAATACTGTCCCAGTATTCTAGCTGTCCCACAGGATGGATTTGGATTTTCAATGAGAAAATAGCCGCCACTTGATAGCGACTTATAGGCTGCTGATATCTCAACAATTGGGTCTCTAGTGTGTTCGAGATAATGAAACATGGAAACTACTTCATACTCCGTCGGAAGTGAGCCTGCAAGCTCCGGGAACAGACCTAAATATGAATTGGCGAGCCATCCGCGCTTCTTTGCCTCATTGATACTTTCCGACAAATCAATGCCATCGAAGCAGCAGTCCTCCCGAAGAGTCTTTGCCACTAATCCAAAGTGACCGTGTCCAGCTCCAACGTCTAACCACTTCGTCACTTTCATCTCAAGAGGCAGCATTTTTACTCTCTGTAAGTAGCTATAGTCAGAAATTGAAAATAGCTGGCTTGACCAGTCCTCCCACATGCCCTCATAAAAGTCCTTGTAATAAAAGTTTAGGCCCTCAATTGAAAGTCTCGGATTTTGGAAATAATGGCCGCAGGCAAGACACTTGGAGACTGTGAATTTTCCGGGCTTATTTTGCAATAGGTCCCTCGATTTGACTACGTCCTTGACATTGGCAGCGTGGCACATCGGGCAAGTTGAAACCTTTTTTTCAAAAAACCTATCGGTCCCATCCGAAAGGAGTTCTCTGTATTGCATCTTCAGCTCATCTCTATCTACCGGTGCCGACAATTGGCTCGCATAACTTTCTTTTGAGCGAACCTTGGGAGTAATAAATAGTGAGACAATCGGAATAAATGGCCTTAAAATGCTTGAGATTACTAGTCCTTTAGGCCTAAGTTTTGATCCCAAAAAAGTGATAGATGGCAAAATCGCAAACCCGACAATTGGCAGTAATCCAAAGAAAGGATCAGCTGCAAAGAAAAGTATCATAGATATAAGTGGAACAAACGAGCCATAAGTTCTGAGCCCCGACGCTGGCCCAAGTCTGGCATTAAATACTTCCTTCCTCTCAGCCAAGCTCATCCGCTTTGAAGATTTGCCTTTGACGATTAGATAGTTGGTCTTATATGGTGAAAATTTCTTTAGCCTTGCCATGACTAGCTCGCAATTGAGTGCGTCGACCCGATCAACCTCGCCTAAACCAGCCCGCTTCAGTGTATCTTCATTTACAGCTACTGCAAAATGTGCAGATACTCCCTTTGACAAAGGAGAGTTCTGGTTAAAAGATAAACTTCTCACAAGGTCAAGGGCCTCTAACGTTGAGATTTTCTCAGGGATCAAGTCTGCAACTTGGTTTCCATTAGCCAAGACATGATCACTCAAATTGCAAACTTCGGGCTCGCTCAGGTCTCCTCTGCAACTTATAATTCGCAACTCGGCGGGAGTGCGGGCATTTTTTTGGGACTGTCCTAAGTATATGGTGTCAATTTTTTTAACAGTAGATCTAAGTCTAAGGCCATTTAGGACGCATGCCAAAAGAATAAGCGTGCAGAAAATATCAAGGGTAACTTTCACTGATCATCCAGAGACACCTTCATAGCGAGCCAGTACGCGATAGGCATTGGACCACTCTTTTTTCCTTACGCCCTTCTCAAGCACCTTATCTGTCAGCGCTCCAATCCCAACCGGCACTATCCCGAGAGCAAAGGCTACTTTCCTCTTGATATGAGATTTCGCAGTAGCTGGCAAAAGCCAAGGGAGTCGAGGGTCGGGAGCAAAAGAATCAAGAGTAAAAAGTGCTGCAAAAAGCAACTCGGCACTCTGATGGGAGTCTTCCACCTCAAAGTCCACTACTTTAAAGCCTCGCTCCATTAGTGCCTTTTCTAAATTGGCCCTCGGTATCATGTGTTGATGCTGAGGTTGAAACCATGGCATCCATTTTCCATTGAGGATAGTTCCCCACTTACACTCCGGGTTAGGCACTTCAATAAGAAGGTATCCACCTTTTTTCAAGACCTTTACACTTGCATCCAACTCAGCCAAAGGGTCCCTCGTATGTTCTAGATAATGATGCATTGAAACTACGTCGTAGCTATTGTCAATTTCTCCCGCAATTTCAGGGAAAAGACCTAAGTACCCTTTGTTTATCCATCCTCTATCAACTGCGTCCTCTACACTTTCGCTCAAATCTAATCCATCAAAGACAGTATTGGAAAGAATTTGCTTTGCCGCAATCGGAAAGTGCCCATGCCCTGTTCCAACATCAAGCCAATTTTTCGGCTCGATGTGCTTTGCAACCAAATTACATCGCCTTGTATAGTGAATGCCAAGGGAACCAAAAACAGACTCAATCTGTTCGCCACCTAGGCCGTCGTAAAAATCTTTATAGTAAAAGTTGAGGCCTTCAAGGGTCAAACGGGGATTTTGGAACACATGTCCACACGTAGCACATTTATCTAAAGTAAATTCGCCGGGTTTATGCTGAATATAGTCTTTGGAGCGAATGAATTCATTGATCGGGCCTCCCTTGCACCACGGACAAGTAGTCCTTGGTTCTTCAAAAAATCTCTCGATTCCCTGCTCAAGCTCCTTTTGGTAATAAGGACGCCTTGACTCAAACTTATCCACTTCACCCGAAAGTTTTGGAGAATTAATTAAAGTCTTCAAATTAAGAAATGCCTCGTTGAAGCCCCTGCTAATGGGTGAGATAGAAAGATCTCGCGGGGCCAAGTTGTTTTTCCTAAATATGATTTGAGGAGCCAATATAAAACTGGCAAAGGAAAATTTGTTTAACAGTTTTCTCGATGCAAACAAAACTGCCAACACAGTCGCTTCACAAATTCGCATTGCCAGTGGAATCGAATCATAATCCCTGTAAATTCCCCGCCACTCACGCCTTGACCTAACCAAGCCGGAAGAAACTTTTAGCCTTGGAGCGATTACTGAAATAAAACTAGTGGCACAACACTGCTTGACGCGCTTTGTAGCTTGGACCATGTCAAAGGGATCCAAAGCTTCAGTTTTCATCAAGCCAGTCCTATTAAATGCATCCGTTGAAATAACAATTACTTGGTTTGCTCCTCGACCCTCTGCGAGTGGGTTTTTCCTATACTCAATAGGGTCGTACTCGCGCAGAAACTCAATTGCCCGTGCAACAGGCATATTTAATGGAATGAGATCTACTGCATCAAGCGCATTCGACCTGCAGTATTGCACTGCTTGTGCCATAGTTCCTACATTGATCACAACTTCCTCGGATGAAATTACCACCCAATCTTCAAGCACGTCGTTCATTGTGAGATCCCCTTCGGGAAGTTCAGCTAAAACCGGGATCTGGCTAAGTC
>JAJYDO010000018.1:0-38549 GCA_021777355.1 Actinomycetes bacterium
ACAAGCTTCATCACAATGGTTATGTTAGATCGAGCAGGAATCGCTCCTGACTTACCTTGGAGTCAAGCAAAATGACCCCCGATAACGTCATAAGAGCCATATTTAACTGCCCTTTTTTCATGATACGCCGCTTAACATTGATATTGCTTAATGCCCTGTAGATAACTTCAGCATGGTATCTGAATCTTTTGCGTTCAGTTCTATTAGCTATTCTTCCTCACATACATGAACAATTGCAATTGATTGTGCTTAACAACTAAGGAGGGACTCTAAAAATATATGCCTTATCGTTTGGCGTCTACAATTGCAATCAATCATGCACGATTCGTCGAAATAAAGTACCTAAAATGGCTCCAAAAGAAACCAAAGCAAGAACAATAATGCCAACGGGAACTGCAAAAATTGCTAATCCAGGAACTGCTGTGTTGTCGCAATTCATCTTCACCCCACATCCTGGTTGAAAAGTCATCGTTATTACATAAGTAACCATCACCGAGGTGGTTCCAATAGGAGCCGCAAAAAGAACACCCATCCACCATTTGTGCCCACCCAATATGATGCCAACAACAATCGTGGCGAGTATATCGAATCCCGCAATCGAATACACGGTAGTGAGCTTTCCTGTACTACTATTTGGAATAGCAAATATGAAAATCATCCAAGGAATTACCAGTGCTAAGCACCAAAGTGCCATCATCAAGGTAAACCAAACTTGCCGACCACGCGATATCTTAGCCAGTTCTTCTTCAGTTCTCCAGCTTTCCCAATTCGGTGAGCCCGCTGTAGCCATTTCAAACCTAAGCTAGCACAATGTTTTACAAAGGTGCCAACAATCAGACAAGTTGTCGCCTTTATTAGTTTACCATCGCCATGACGCTTTTGATTTGTCCTCTCTTGTCTCTTGGATTTGATTTACATTCGACAATAGTTTCGCCGGTCGGAGTGAAATCTCTAATTTTTTTTCTTGACTCTCTCTTTGGATTTGCCGCCATTACCTGTTGGTAGATTTTCTTCCGGTTTTTCAATATCTCGATATCGAGTCCAAGGTATTTCTCGCTAGGTGTGACGTAGTTGATTCCAGAGTGCAGGTGAACATCATTGTAGGCTGCCATGAATTTAGTCACCCATGTTCTTGCCTCGGTAATGTCTTTGAACCCCTGATGATGCCGCACCTTTCAATAGTCATTACTGGATCGTCATCTTTTGCCCTAGCTGGCCAAGTTGGTGAGCCCCTTACGGGGAGAAAGATAACTAAATATCTTTACCCAATATCAATTAGAGAATTGCTATCTAAAGAGCTCGTACCTTTTAAAGCATTTCAAGACCACTAGCCGAACCTCTTAATTTATGGCATGTATCCAGATTCAATCACCGCTCCCGGTGACCAAAATCGGTCTGAATATTTACGGGAACTTGTCGACTCCTATCTTCTTTGAGATATCCTCGCATTTCAAGAAGTTAAGGGATCGCGTGTGCTTCTTCAACTCCTTGTTCTTTTGGCGTATCAAGTGGGAAGCTAAGTCTCACATACCGAACTCGCCTCATCCCTAGGAATAGACAAGAATACAGTTGCCAGATATCTAGATCTTCTCGAGAAGGCTTTTGTAATTTTCCGCCTCGGAGGATTCAGTAGAAATTTGAGGAGCGAAGTTACCAAGAAGGCAAAATATTATTTTTACGACACCGGAGTCCGTAATGCTATTATCAATAACTTCAATGTCCTCGACATCAGGAATGACGTTGGCCAGTTGTGGGAGAATTTCGTCATTGTCGAGCGGCTAAAGCTACGTGCATACACAAACCTTTATGCCAACCAATTTTTTTGGCGTACATGGAAGCAACAAGAAATCGATCTTATCGAGGAGCGAGGAGGCAAGTTGTTTGCTTTTGAAATTAAGTGGAATGACCAACCAGTCACCCCTCCGTCTCAGTGGCTTGAAGCATACCCAACCGATACTGAGTGGCAAGTTATTTGCCCCAGTAATGCTCTTTCTTTTTTCGGAGTTTAAATTTAATTGTAGAGCGAAAGGAAAGCAGCAGACCAGATACTTCGCGCAACTCTCCTGATCAAATCTTCTTTAGCTCTGAGGCCTAATACTCAGGAACACCTTCGCTAGCCACCGTTACGTGGCCTAAAAGTTGTCTGTAGACCCGCGTAGGTTCTCTTTAGGCAAATACCAACAGGTAATCGGCTAAGTGTCGCCTGTGACTATTGAATCAAGAAGTTTTGAGCAAGCTGGGCAGAAAAGTGTCCTGGGTGCGGGGCACCAGCATAAATTGAGGATCTAATAAACTCAATGGCTTCGGGTACTCAGCTAGGTGCTACTATTGTAGTATATGAATACTATCGGTGTCAGAGAATTACAACAGCATGCTTCCCTCGCAGTGCGTAGAGTCCAAGAAGGGGAAACAATTGGAATTACGGTTCGAGGGAAACTGGCCGCGGTTTTAACGGTTCCGTCTAACACTTTTGGATCTTCTGCTTTATTGGCAGCTGGACGAGTCGTTCTTGCAAGCAAGGGAACAAGAGAGCTGCCGACATTGAAAAAGGCACGTATTGCTACGTCGGATGTGTTGAACGAATTAAGAAATGAAGAATAACAACCTTGGCTTGGTATTTAGATACTTCTGCATTCTTGAAATTGATTATCGACGAGGATGAGTCCCGCGCATTGCGGACGTGGTATCGAGCCAACAATTCAATTTGGTCTTCGCAATTACTGAGAACAGAAGCTTTAAGGGCAAGATTTAGGTTAGGCCTAACTTCTGAACGGATCCAGTCGGTTTTGTCAACGGTTTCGTTAATTTTGCCAAATGAGAATACTTTCTTTGAAGCCGGGATGATGAAGTCAACAGCGTTACGATCGCTAGACGCTTTGCATTTGGCAACCGCAAGAGAATTGGGAGGAGACTTAAAAGGAATCGTCACATATGATCTTCGGCTTATCGAGGCCGCATCGCTTCTTGGTATCCAAATTATTTCTCCCAATTAGCCATGTCTGCTCTGTGTCGTACACGGACGTGGAGTCGACGCACTTGGCCACAATTGATTGACGATCACTCGTCCGAGCATGCTTACTTGACTTGCGAGCGTGGCACTTCCAATCAGGCAAGTGGAAATGTACTAAAAGCTTTTAAAGTATTTAGTGAAGTCTGGTCATTACGCTTGGCCGCCTCGCTATCTTGAACGGGCAGGTACAAAACTGATCTCGGGTTATTGGCTAAAAAGTATTATGAGCATTGCTTCCACCGTATAACAAATAATAGAGTATTTTCCGCTCACTTTGGAACGTCTAGTCACATAAGCATCCTAGCGAATCCCATTGGTGCCCCCGGCAGGACTTGAACCTGCGACGCACGGTTTAGGAATCAGATTTACATCGTCTACTTAGTACTACCCTGTATCATCTAGCCTGCTCAGTAAGGGTTCCAGTCCATCTAGTACTAGGGTGTTTCAACTTATTATGTGCATTTGATTCCCATTTGATTCCCAAAGATAACGTTTTCCAACCCCCGCCTTCAGGAAAGTTGTCGGAAGTGAAAGTAGTATTTAGGGCACTTGCAATGAAAAGAAATAATGGAAACTCGTTACTCACGAGTTCGACCAGGGATAATCTGTTCCAATTGCCTGGTCAAATAATTTGAGCTTCTCCTTTCAGAACTTCTAGCTTCGCATTTCCGAATTTGCGAATTACTCACTTGCCAGTTTTGACACGTTGCTTCTGCGTCAAGGCGCCTTCGCCTCACTGTCGGGCAGCGTGACGGAAGTCTCGATGTTTGCTGGCTTAATCAGTAGGAATACCTTGGCTCCAAGATACCTCAGAGCATTTTTCAGACACTCTCTGAACTTCGGTGGTGGGAAATTACTCGGCAAACTTAAACGGGTTGATTTAGCCCTTAAGGAGTGTGAAGCTGTGGCGGCGATTTCCATTTTTTTACGGCAGCGCGTTCAAACTTTCTTTATATGTTCTAGGAAACTCGCTATCCAATTAGCCATATGTCTTGATTGAGCTGCCCAAGGCATGTGTCCAGTATAGTGGACAATTCCATCTCATTTAAATCTAATGTGTGTAGTTTCCGTCTGATCCCTTTGGAATAACGTCAGCAATTGAACATGCATTCTTAACATTGACGGTTGCAGTTCCCTCGTAAGTTCCCACTGTTGTCCCTACTGGCAGTCCTTGAATTGAGGTTGACAGTGGAGTGCTCCCATCATAAATAACTAAATATCCGCATTCAAACTTGGCACTCGTATTTGAATACTTAATTGCTATTTGAACAAGCTGACATTTTTGGCCCTCAGCTACACACATTCCAACACCAACTTGCAAAGTATCAGGAATTTCTACTGGTTTAGTGTTTGCGGGATTTTTAATTGACTCGGGCCATCCATATTGATTGGCCTCATGATTGATAATTTGCGTAATCTGATTTGCAGTTGGGAAATACCCTCCATTTTCAGTCCAAATTGCTTGAACATCCATTTTCAAAGTCGGCAAATTATCTACTGCCCCGTCCGGTCCATAACCTGGAGAATAAGGGGGTACTTGTCCGCATACATGACTAGTGGAGCTAGTCGCATACTGCAATGGAGTACATCTATGGCTTAAAATCTTGATCCCAACAAGAATAGCTACCACCAGAGTTAATGCTAACGTCACCATCAGGATTACAGTACGCTTCTTGTGCAACTTAATATCGACTGTATTGCCTAGCATATTTCTTCCTTTCTCTTCATTGACTTAAGAACAGGCACTCCAGTTCTCGCTAAAACGGTCATCGAACCAACCGCTACCCGAACTGGGGAAGGCGGACGGGTTCGAATACGAGTTAGGCGATAGTGTCGCCAATACATTCGATCCGGGTTGGATTTGCATTGTACCCAGTGATTGGTAATGTGAATAAAATCCAAGATCACCGAACTTGATATAAGGAAGTGACTGACTTTGGTTAGGTCCTCCCCATTTAGAGAAGTAAGCCCGTGTTTCGGAAAATGTACTTTTCCCAAAATCAGCAAGTGGGAACTCCTGCTGATTAGATTGACCGCAATTACTCTCACAAGGTGCTTCCACCATCCATACTGCTACCTCGTTTGTATAGCTACCCGTAAGATTGTAATAATTTTTTGCATTAGTACCTAAAACATCAACTGTAGAACTTGAGCACCCAAGTTTGCTTTCATCATGCATTATGAAACTCACACCAGAATAAGCACCATTATAGCTAAAAGACACGTTCAATGCCATTATGTCATTTGCAGAGGGAGTGCATCCGTTGGAAAATGAGGGAAACTTGGGACCAGCTGGATCGCTGTTACTCAGAACTTCCGTAAACGGAGCACTCGGTCCTCCATCTTGTTGTAACATGCCTTCTTGCATCAAGCCGCGATCATGGAGATCATATAGCCCAATCCAGTTTGAGACGGCAGTTGGATAACATGACGATGATTTAGTTTTGCCGATAACAGTTTCTGCTGATACATCGTACATTTCACCTTGAGGATAACTCGATGTAGCACTAGCGTAGAATCCTCCCCAATTTTGGCCAGCAGTCGAATTTTCCACAGTATTACGGATAGTACTATTACCCAAACTGCTAGCCTGTCGTGACGACGGCCCTTTATAGGCCTGTAACTGCAATCCACCTGTTGCAGTTACAGGCACTTCTTCTTGAATTGATCTTGAGGGTGTTAACGTTATCGACCCCCACTCATTGTCCCACTGTTGAGCGCCCAGCGGATCCGTAGGCTTCGGTGGAAAACCATACGTTTTTAATTGTTCTGATGACGCTGTTTTAGCATTGAAATTCGGGGGCGTTACAAGGTTATACACCACACCTGTCGATGTCTTGAAAACTTGCTTATATCCACCGTCCGGAAGATAAATAACGGCAGGGTTTGGCAAAACTTTTGCCATAGTATAAGATGGCGTAATTGACGAAACAAGTCCTATTTGACGCGATGCTCCACATCGAGAATTGTGATTAATTGGAGAAGAAATTGATCTTACTACTTGTGACTTCGTTTCTCCATATAATCCAGATCCTAAGCCGATGGACAGCAATCCTGCGAGTTTCCACTTGCTAATGTTGTTAGATCTAGTCAATTTCTTCTCTCCTTAGCTTTTCTAATAAGTCTATTTATTTTTGGTTCAATAACAGTTTCAAATAGTTCTCTGGTGATTGCGCAAAGCAACAGATCGCAATACTGACCATCAACATACACATGTCTTTTCAAGCGCCCCTCTATTTCGAAAAGTCTTCCCATGCCAGAAGAAAATTGGCCAAAATTATTCTCAGTTGTTTCAAAATAGAGCTTTCTAAATGGCCAAGTGTGGAATAAATATCTAATAAACAATCCAATTGCCTCCATTCCCAAGCCAATACCATGCCAATTTGAGCCCATCAGTATTCCAATATATGCGTGCCCGTTTCGAAAGTCACCGTTATAGCAAACTAAAATGCCATGCACCCTGGATGGCTGCTTTTTGCTGCAGATGGCGAATTGTACAATGATATTTTCGTTGACAGTGTTTGAAAACACCTCAATAGGAGGTAGGTCTCCCAAATATCTCCATCTATAGGCATTCGCTGGATCTGAGATCAGTCCATATATCTGTGGTAAGTCGCTATGCTGTGCCGGCCTTAAGATTATTCTCTTCGTTTCCAACTCAACTCGAAGTGAACTGCTAAATTGGTCGCCACTTCCTCCTACTTTCGCCTCCACTGTAGAAGTAGGAAGGTCGAATTGATGGTTCATTAGCTGTTTGCTATTCATTCCCACCTCCGCCGACAGCTTTGACCAGATCGTTGCCAAAGTCTGCGATCCATAGGTTCCCATTTGCGTCGTAGGCAATATTGGTTGGCAGGTTCAATTCAGCAGAAGTGGCAGAGCCAAGATTCCCAGAATTACCACAAGTTCCGTTTCCTGCAACGGTAGAAATATCACTAGTTGAAGAATTTACAAATCTAATTACACAGTTGTAAGTGTCGGCAACATAAAAGTTTCCACCTCCACCTTGGGATGCAAACTCAACTCCAACTGGCAGGTTCATTTCAGCACTTGTAGCAGCGCCGCCATCACCTGAGTAACCTGCAGTTCCGTTTCCTGCAAGCGTAGAAATATCACCCGTTGTTGGCCAAACTTCTCTAATTACGCTATTTCGAGCATCTGCAATAAGCATCACTCCGAATGAATTAACGTCAAGGCTGGTCGGAAAATTCAGTTCGGCAGAAGTTGCCAGCGAAGAATCACCAGAGTACTGTACTTTATTATTTCCCGCCACTGTAGATATTAAACTCGACGACGCATTGATATACCTCACCACATTGTTGGATTGATCTGCAACATATACATCACCACTACTGTCCGCTGCGACGCTCCATGGCTGATTCAATTCAGCGCTAGTAGCTGCCCCTCCGTCACCTGAGTAACCAGCAGTTCCGTTTCCTGCGATAGTAGAAATGTCTCCTGTGGACGCAGTGACTTTTCTAACGACACTGTTGCCTTCGTCAGCGACAAGAATGTCGTCAGTAGAGTCTAAAGTAACGCCAGTTGGATTTGATAATTCAGCACTTGTAGCCGCGCCGCCGTCGCCTGAGTAACCAGCTGTGCCATTTCCTGCGATAGTAGAAATGTCTCCTGTGGACGCAGTGACTTTTCTAACGACACTGTTGTCAGTATCGGCAATAAATAAGTTATTAGATGAATCAACTGTTATGTCTGAAGGTCGCCCTAATTCGGCACTCGTAGCCGCGCCGCCGTCACCTGAGTAACCGTAGTTACTATTCCCAGCGACTGTCGAAATTAGATCGTTTGATTTGCTTATCTTTCTTATCACATTGTTATTCATGTCCGCAATATAAACGTTCGCCGAAGAATCACAACTCAACCCTGAAGGAGAGTTCAATTCAGCACTTGTAGCCGCGCCGCCGTCACCTGAGTAACCTGCAGTTCCGTTTCCTGCAATTGTGTAAATATCACCTGATGTCATAACCTGTCCGAAGAAGGTGCCACTTGAGGCTGGCACCATTCGAATTACATTGTTACCTTGATCTGCGATAAAAATATCTCCAGAAGAATCTAAAGCCACGCCAGTTGGCGCATTCAACTCAGCACTAGTGGCTGCTCCACCATCACCAGAGTAACCATTAATGTCGTTTCCTGCAACCACTACTTCCGAACTACCTGTTATCTCTCTAATTACATTATGGACACTGTCCGCAATATATGTATTGCCGCCATAGTTCGCCATTCCGCTAGGAAGCTGAGATACCATCAAGGGGTTCCCTGAACCAGGTCCACCTGCATAGGTGGAAATTACACCCTGTGTTGTTACATGCCTAATTCTATTATTGAAACTATCTGCAATCCAAAGATTCCCAGAAGGATCTATCCAGACACCAAGGGGTTGGTGCAATTCAGCACTTGTAGCTGCGCCACCGTCACCTGAGTAACCAGCTGTACCATTTCCTGCAATTGTGTAAATATCACCAGATGTCATGGTCTGTCCGAAGAAGGTACCACTTGAGGCTGGCACCATTCGAATTACATTGTTACCTTGATCTGCGATAAAAATATCGTTCGATGAGTCGACTGAAACACTACTTGGCCCATTCAACTCAGCACTTGTTGCCGCGCCACCGTTACCTGAGTAACCAGCTGTACCATTTCCTGCAATTGTAGAAATGTAATTAGTGGAAACTATGATTTTCCTGATCACATTGTTTGATAAGTCTGCAACATAAACATTGCCATTCGAATCTATAGCCGTAGAGGCAGGATGGGATAATTCCGAATTAACATCTAGCCCACCGTCACCGGAGTAACTATCAAATGTATTACCCGCCAATAAAGAAATATTATCGCTTGAATGGCTTACTTCCCGAATAACATTATTGTCGTGGTCACAAATATAAATATTTCCCGATGAGTCGACCGAAACACTACTTGGCCCATTCAACTCAGCACTTGTTGCCGCGCCACCGTTACCTGAGTAACCAGCTGTACCATTTCCTGCAATTGTGTAAATATCACCTGATGTCATGGCCTGTCCGAAGAAGGTACCACTTGAGGCTGGTACCATTCGAATTACGTTATTTGCCTGATCTGCAATAAAAATATCGTTCGATGAGTCGACCGAAACACCAGTTGGCGTATTCAATTCAGCGCTTGTAGCTGCGCCACCGTCACCTGAGTAACCGGCTGTGCCATAGCCTGCAATTGTGTAAATATCACCTGATGTCATGGCCTGTCCGAAGAAGGTACCACTTGAGGCTGGTACCATTCGAATTACGTTATTTGCCTGATCTGCAATAAAAATATCGTTCGATGAGTCGACTGCAATACCACTTGGCGCATTCAATTCAGCACTTGTTGCTGCGCCACCGTCACCTGAGTAACCAGCTGTGCCATTGCCTGAGTTCACACTCATTGTGTTGGCACTAAGATTCATCGTCCGTCCCACATTGTGACGCGGATCTGACAAATAGAGGGAACTCCCTATAACTGATATTCCAAAACATTTGATGCTTGTTAAAGTTGGAGCATCATTACCAGCCCCGCCCGCGGCGGTGTAGATTTCTTGATTGTTGAACTGGCAAGAAGTTAAAACTATTGCCAAAAGCACTAAAAGAATAGATTTACGGAACGCCATTTTTTTCCACATTTGGCCTACATTAACACACATAGTTCACGCACCGCTTGAACATGTAAAGAAAGTTTGAACGCGCTAGAGACGGCGAGGGGCGACGAAGGAAGCCCGGAGCCTGACACTCCATTGGTAATTTTGTCAAAGCTTTCACATAGAATGCAATTTATTTGATTAGTGTTTCAGATGAGTGCACTGCATGTTGGGTCAAGGATCTTGAATTGTTGAGACTTTCGAATCATTTGGAATACTTGTTGCCATTGGTGCTAGTTGACAGTAATTGCGACACTGACACTGTGAGTTATTGCAGTTCTGTCAGTCTCGCTAAGAGCTACATTTTAATTCCAACTAACCTAATTATTCCAATACTTTTGCTAGATCAAGTTTCGACTGCTCCAAGTCAAGGTTAGCCCTATCCATTTTGCACTAACAGATCACCAAGAACTTGAGCCGCCATTGCATCTGAAGACTCAACAAAGTGGGCATAGACATTTAGTGTCGTAGCAGCATTAGCATGTCCAAGTCTTCCTGATACCGTTTTTACGGGCACTCCTGCGGCCATACTGGTAATGAGCAATGTTCGAAATGTACGGAATAGGATTTAATACGGAAGTTTTAAGTAGCTATTCCGCTTAGTTCGCGATGGGTTCTTTGACTAATTGAGCTGCGTAGCCTGACCAACTTGCTCCGGCATCGGTTGACCAATGAACTGCAGTGGTGACGTGCATCCCAAGTAGTTCTGCTAGAGCCGCAGCGGGTAAACGCGCCGCAAGATAATTAAGAGAAGCTCGTCTTCCTGGCATAGTTCGAATACCAATCCTCCGAAGCCTTGCTCCCAGATTTGCTGCATTCACCGGTCTGCTTGCATTTAACCCGGGGAATAACCAAATAGTATGAGTCGGAGTAGCAACACCGTTAAATTGACGCTTATTGTTGACTAATTTGATAATGAGATTAGCTAGTGGTTGTTGCACTTCAATCCGAGTGGCACCAAGTGCTAAGTAGACGTTTTCGTTAGAGATGGTTAGTTGGTCGAGGGTCAAGGTTGCAATTCGTGAAATCGTTTGACCGTAGAGTAAAACAAGACATCCGGCAACTCGATCCCCGACTTCAAGTGAATTGTCGGCTAGCAATCGGTGAATAATCGCCCAACGAGTTTCATCATCCATTGCTGTACCTGCACGCGAACGAGTCTTTGGAATGACCAACCTGTCGACAATCTTTTGTTTTATTGCCCAGTCAAGGAAATCACGGGTATGCTGAGCAAGCAACGGAGTCTCATCGAACAATTTGTCAATATTGCTTTGCCTGCACTCTGTAATGCCTATCTGAGTGGAATCTAGATAGGCGCAAAAAGCAATTGCTCCAATTAGGCAGTTCTTCGAATAGGCAATCGGTGTATTTACTCGATTTGAAATTGCAGCACGTTCACGAATTCTTCTCAAGACACGCCAAGTTGCATAAGAACGGAGCATCCGTCTATTCTCAGGTGTAGGTACTTCATCGAGCCGAGTTGCTACCCAAGCTTCTAGCTCAACAAGGCTGTCATTTCGGACTGGAAGTATATTGTGAGCTACCAACATCTGACGAACTAGGTTTGCTACCCTCTTATTCGGATGGATGTCAAGCGCCTCGTGAGTAAGAGCAATGTTGCCTTTAGCTAACTCAGCAATAATCGTCGCACTAGCAGACTTCGTTATCCAATTGTATGCACTAAATGGCTGAGGGTTGGAGATGATCGCTTGATATATCGGTGCTAGAGGACCGTTAATGTCGATAATGAGCGAGTTAGCTTGCTCTCTCAAGACACAGCGAATGCACAAGCCGTGCCGGTAAGGGCGCTCTTCTGCATTACAGAGACGACAGCGTAATAGGTCGGGGGCACCGGAACAATCAACACATTGATTAGCACTTGGACCAGGCGGATGAACAAGTCGTCGCTCGGTCAAACAAGTAACGCAGATCCCTCTGCGACTCAAAGCAGCCCGGTAACAAGGTTCGCAAACCGGACCCTCCTTCCACTGCACCGTCGGATGAAGTAATTTGTCACAATGAGAACATCTTTCTTTTCGGCGCGGAGAACATGATGCACAGATTGGGTTTCCAGACGCTACAAAGTTGCAGGGTCGTTCTCTATGACATACTCGGCATATCGCAATATGCCCTCTGAAACAGCTATCGCAAATATCACCACTACCATCTTTGGAACGTAAAGCAATCTGTCGGATCTTCCCACATTTTGAACATAGACGTTTTGGTTTAGGCGTACAGGCAGAACACAATGCCGAACCGGTTGGACCCCTTCCGTAGACGACTTTGACCTTTTTGCAGGAAGAACAGGCTGTTGCTAGCTGTCTGCGTCTGCAATTTTCACATACCCCACCTTCATCTGACACAACTAGCTGAATCCCAGTTCTTTTGCATCGTACACAGGTTGGCTCTGGAAGCTCAATGCCGTAAGAGCGCAGTGCATTAATGAGTTCTCCAACAGATTTAGGTGCCCCGAACAATAGTGCCTCATTGCCATGCTTCAAAGCATTTCGGATCGAATGCAAAGTGGCAGAACTTGTAATTTGCTGTTCAACGACTCGGGAAACTATGGTGCGGTCCACTTTGTCAGTTACAGCGATAACACTGTCAATTACCATATTCATTGCGCAACCATGGCAAACATCGGTATATGTGGAATTGAAATTGCATGCGCTACATAGCTGCCTACGAGAACTCACTTTTAATCTCCGATATGATGTTTGCTCTTTTTGGTGGGATTGTGAGTGTGCCAACTCTGGCTGATGGCTTGCTCGCAACTGGAGCTGAACTTCCATCACATATTGGCTCGACCAAATCTGTCGGGCTACATCCTAAGATGTCACAAAGTGCAGATAAGGTCATCAGGTTTAACCGTTTAGGCGTCCCAGTGACTAGCCGATATACCTGTTCCCTAGAAAGCTTCACCCCACGATCGGCTAACAGTGGCACAAGATCTGACGTTGCAAACATCTTCCTTTGAGCCATTATTGATCGAAGATGCCAATGGAAGCTAATAGACGAGACTTGACCTTGAGTACTCATTAGTAACTCCCGGCAGGGAATGCCTGGTCTAACGCAACCCTAAGCATTCGGTTGGTAAAGTCCGATCCAATGTGAGTATAGATTGCAGTAGTCGATGCCCAGGAATGCCCTACTTGGTGTTGTACAAATAGCGGATCAACTCCTTTTTCGATCAAGTGAGACACGTATGAATGCCTTAGGGAATGAACAGACAGTTCAGTTGGTAGACCAGCTTCAGCTCGCCAGCTAGCAAACCGCTCGTCGATACTTCGAGGTGAAAGCCTTCCACCACGTTCGGTCAACCACAGTGCAGGATTTCTAGCGGACTCCACATGTTGTGTGCGAACTTCATCCACATATTGAGCTACAACCTCAGCTGCCCATGGAAACACTGTTGCTACAGCGCGACGTCTAGGAGGGCTGCCACGCAGTGCCTTGCCAAATCGAACCTGACATATTCCAAATGAGCCCAACTCAAGAGCTGCCGGGTTTGGACCGAAATCATTAACGTCCAACATCGCTGCTTCTCTGCGCCGGAGCCCCCATGCATAAATCACCTTCAACAATGTCGCATCTCGAAACGCAGCAAACCATCCCTTTCTAGGTGAAATAGCAGCATCGACAATCGCTGCATCTGCTACATCAAAAAACGCCTGAAGTTCTAGTCGAGTAAAAGGACGTCTTGCAGGCCGACCCTCATAGTCTGAAACGTGAACAGCTGTATTTCGTTCGTGACAGATTTGGATTGGGACAACACCTATGCGATCCAGGCATTCAGCTGCCCACCCATATCGGGGATCGCAAAGAAACTCCATGAAGAGCGACAGTGATCCCTCGTAGGTTCTAATAGTAGAATGTGCCCAGTTTCCACTGGAAATCCACTCATCAACCTGGTCAGAACGCCACTCCCAAGGCCAGTTTCCACAGAACTCTCGGAACCTACGCACTACTCTTTCACGATCACGTATCACTGATAAAGAAAGTCTTCGGGCGGAATGCTGACGTCGCCAACCTTCCAACATAGCGTCAAACATAGCTGCTTCAGCGTGCAAAGGCGTGGCCGAATTCACCATAACCAACGCAGCAGAACCCGAAGGTCTCACCATGGCATCCTCCTTAGTGATCGGAGCACCAGATACAACATTATGTAATCTGATGCAACATTACTTAATGCATCATTGTTGCATCTATTGAATTAGAAGTGGTGGATACCCGCTGTGATCAGCACTTAGACACGCGATGAATTAGAGATGGAGCTAAAGCTGAAAAACGTTTTCCCAGGTGGGATGTCATCGCGAACCCTACGGAATGATGCAAAATCTACAACATTGCTCATTTGCATTCTCGTGGCCGCAAAGTGCCTCAAGTCATGAAGACGCACTCCCTCTATTTGGAGACCTTTACATAGCCGCATAAAAGCTAGAGTTACTTTGCCTGGTCTCCAACACGCACCTCCATCAGCTCTGTCAGAGAAGATAAAAGCATTGGGAGTTAATGAAACACCACACTTGCTTGCTCTATCCCTACATGTTTCATGCCAATCCTGGAGCAAGAGGCAGGTATCGCTATCAAGAGATATTGTTCTAGCGGAATGAGTTTTAGTGTCCTTTTCAATCATTTGATCGTTTTTATCTCCAACAATTGAGCGAGATATTGTAACTATGCCTTTTTTAAGATCAACATCACTCCATCTAAGGGCACATAGCTCACCACGTCTCGCACCAGAAATAGTTGCCAGTCGCAAAAGGCATCCGAATCCTGGGTCAGATAATGTAGCGGTATCTATTAATTTGACGACTTGACTAACAGTTGGAACAATGACTTGACTTTTCCTAACTTTAGGCGGGCTAGATTGGCTTGCCGGATTAGATGATACCCATCCCCATTTAACTGCTTGGCCAAGTATTCGATGGATTAAGGCATGGATATGTCTCACACTCTGAGCACTCAGTGGCTGGCCATCTACTCCGCCTGATTTCTTAAGCCTTGTATAAAACGTATCTAAATCAGAAGCTCTTAAACCCCTAACTTTACGGGAGCCAAAATTTGGCAATATATGTCGATTGAGTAGACGCTTGTACTCATTTAGTGTGGAAGGCGATAATGAATCGCCGGTTATCTCCAGCCACTTTCTAACAAGTTCTGCTAAAGTGCCTTCAGTTGTCGCATCTGCTCCTGCTCCCACTTCGACTAGAAGTTGACTTAGCTCGTCTTGTGCGTGTCGTTTGGTGCCATGAATTGTGCGAGTTAGATACATTCGCCGTTTTGTATCTTTGTTAACCCCAAGGAAGACTTTCGCCCGCCAAGTTCCTTTCCCCCGGGGTTCTAAATGCCCTTGCACCAAACCAACTTACCACATTTGATTCCCAAAAGATTCCCAAATATAGACCTCTGACACTTTGGGACGGAATGTGTAACCCCCTGACAAGGACTTTCTGGCGCCCCCGGCAGGACTCGAACCTGCGACGCACGGTTTAGGAAACCGGCGCATTGGGCCCCATGGCGGATTGCACTTACTCATTTCTCGACAATACCACTTGACTTTCTATGCCTGAATAGATGCTGAACAATTCTGCTATTGACTGGAAGCAGTCGCTAGCAAGCTTGGATTAACTATCAAGATTTAACTTTAAACTCGCGAAATTAATAAGCTCCTCGTTTTGACAGAAAGTCACCTCTTGAGATGTCAAAATAGGATAAGAGTAATTGTGGGAATTTACAATAAATGAACAGGAGGAAATCGCTAGTAGAATTAGAGATCGCTAAAAAACTGACTTTAACCAACATAAATAGTGGCACTTGCAACACCTTTGCTCCAAGGCCACAAAAAGTTTTAGGTGCAACCACAATGGCTGAATCTGTAGAACTCCCTCCCAAGGAAGTAATTGTCCCTGAAGCGGGGCAATTTTTTATCTTGAGAACAATGAATATGATCGGTCTAGAACTTGTTGATAAAGAAGCTATGAAAAATGCGTTGCGAAAAAAGTTGGCATTCGAGCTTTCATAAACGCTTGTAGATGGCTGAAGCTTTCAGGCCTTGTAATTTACGGTTCCACTTCTAACAAGTAAATTACGATACGGTTACACTTACTTGATCTGGGACTATTTCAACCCAAGTTCTGCCGGGATTTAATGGAATCTGATTTCCGTTGGAATCGGTGAGTATAGGCGCTCCATCCAAAGAAGGCCTTGACCAGGTCCCATCTATTTCTAATCCATTTCGGAATACGGAAGCCTTCCCAGTTCCGGTTTGGGAAGCCACAACTTCAAGTCCACCTTCCGAATTTTCAACCCATGGGCCAAATGTCACTGACTCTTTTTCAATCACCACGTTGGCTGCATTTATTGGAGTTCCGCTTGCATCAAGTTGTGTTGCGCCGTTATAAGAAAGAGTCCATGACTGGCCATTCCATGTCCAAGTTCCATTATTGGTTGGGGAATAGTCTATGTTGATGCTTGTTACCTTCTGTCCAGCAGGAGTAGCGAATGCATAATCGAAAATCGGTGCTGGCGGCAAGGTATCTGAAGAATTAAATTGCCACACCTTACTTGGGACCACGTAAGTGTCATATGGGGCGTAGCGACCAGGAGGGTTTTGCTCAAGTTGGGAGTGAGTAAATAAGTTGTTTTCAATATCATTTGCCTGATTCACAGCCGAGACGACAGGATTTATTCCTCCTGCGTGAATAAAAATCGGCTTCGAAAGTTCGTCTAAAATCCCGACGTCAATCAACCTCGCAGATCTGACCGGCCCGACAAGCGGAGGTGACTGGCACTGAAAAACAGCAACATACCTCGTTATGAATCCTTCGACCGGCTCTTCAAAAACAATATCGGCATTGTTTAACCCGCTCTGAGGCCTGGCATTTGGATAATTATCAACCTTTACTGCAATTGCAGGTCTTGTCGGCACGACATTGTTTGGTGCCTGCAAACCGGTTAATGGACATGGGACTACGGGAACTGTAGTAGTTGGTTTCTCTGTTGTCGGAGAAACTTTAAGAACTATAGGACTAGAGCAACTTTGTACCAGTGCCAATAAAAAGATAAGGGGAATAAGTCGTAGAAACTTCACATCAAACAATTCAAGAATTAGCAATAGCCATTGGCTATCTAAATAATACTCTCTCGCCTGTCAACAATACCGCCACCTAACACTTCTGTTCCGCTTTCTGCGTCATAAAAAGCCACAGTTTGGCCGCTTGCCACTCTCCTTTGGGCCTGGCTCAACTCGATAACTCCGTTTTCAGTCCAAATTGCCTCTAAAGGCTTGCCATGGGCTGAGACCTGGACGATAAAGGGGGTGCCATCTTGGGGGAATCCATCAAAAAAGTTTACATCTCTAAGCTTGAGAGTTTTATCAAGAAGATGCTCCAGTCGACCAATCCTTACTTCCTTGCTTTTCATGTTCACATCCAAGACATACCGTCGTTGGCCTTCTGAGTCGTGGCCAATCTCTCTTCTTTGGCCGACCGTCATGACCTCTAAGGCCGGAACTTCTCCGACTACCTCTCCTGTTGCATGATCGACAAGCTTCCCGGGTGTTAAAGGAATCCTTTCTTCCAAGAACTCTTTGCGGCCACCGGTAGCTAAAATAAAGCAAACATCCTGACTATCGGGTTTGGCGGCAGTTGGAAAATTCAACTTGGCCGCTACTTGGCGAACTTCATCTTTCGTCATAGCCCCCAGTGGGAAAAAAGTATGTTCCAATACTTTTGGGTCAGTTCCTGAAAGCACATAAGATTGATCCTTAAGTTGATCAACACTTCTAAATAGCCTTGCTCTATCAGAAGAACTATCGCTACTTTTCTCAACTCGGGCGTAGTGGCCTGTGGCAATTGCGTCAAAACCTAAACGCATTGCCCTTTTGAACATTGCATCGAATTTGATATGGCGATTACACTCAATACAAGGATTAGGGGTCTCCCCAATTGCATGGGACTCCACATAAGGATCGACCACTTTTTCATCAAATCCCTCAGTCATTCCCCAAACATGATGATCAATGCCTAACCGGAGTGCGACTCGCCTGGCATCTTCAACGTCAGAAACCGAACAACATCCGGAATCACTTAACCCGCCCCATAACTTGAGGGTAACGCCAATAACTTCGTGTCCTTGTTCCATCAATAGTGCTGCAGCCACGGAAGAATCAACTCCACCTGACATTCCTACCGCAATTTTCATTTTGGTATTCCCGTCGATGACCTCAACTGCTCGACAGCCTTGGTCGTGGCGACAATGGCTTCATTGATCTCATCTTGGTTTGAAGACCAACCAAGAGAAAATCTGATTGCAGCTGTGCCGCTCTGACCAGCGCCAATTGCCTGCAAGACATGGCTGGGCGCAATTGAACCACTCGAACATGCAGATCCTGCTGATGCCGCTACCCCGTATTCATCTAACAAGAAAAGTACTTCTTCCCCTTCGACTCCCTGGATAATGACATGTAGAGTTCCGGAAACTCTTTTATCTTGTGAGACAGTTACCTCAAGTCCCTTAATATTTTCTCTCAGTCCTTTTTCAAGCGACTGAGTCAAGGTAAGTGCCTTCGCCCATTCCGATGCATTAACTGCCTTTAGAGCAGCACTAAGAGATGCCGCTCCAACTACGTCAACAGTTCCGCTTCGCCTGCCTCGCTCTTGACCTCCCCCATGGTTGTGCGGTGCAATAGTAACGCCCTTTTTGGTCACAAGTGCTCCAACGCCTACGGGTCCGCCAAGCTTGTGGGCACTTAGCGAGATCATATCCACCTCATTGAATATCTCGCCAATGGGTAGCCACCCAGCGGCCTGGACGGCATCTGAGTGCACTATTGCATGAGGGGACATCTTTCTGACTATTTTAGAAATTTCTGAAATAGGCTCAATAGTTCCTAACTCATTATTAGAAGCCATTATTGAAACCAAAACTACGCTTTCATCCATCAAGTCATTCAATCGATCAATATCAACTACTCCATCGGCCCCTACCGGAGCTTTAACCAGTTCGAATCCAAATTGGTCGCATGCCTCTTGGGCAGAAACCAACACTGCACGGTGCTCAATTTGGGAAATGACTACTTTCCCGCCTTTTTCAAGCCGTTGAAGAATTCCAAAAATTGCCAAGTTGTCGGACTCCGTGCCACCTGAGGTGAAAATCACTCCGCCAGGATCTCCGCCAACAATCAAAGCAATTTCTTCCCTGCTCGAGTCGAGAATTGCAGTGGCGCGCCTTGCTGCTCCATGCTTTCCGGATGGATTCCCCAAATTTTGATCGTGCAAATGCGATATCAATGCCGCTATTTCTGGTCTAATAGGAGAAGTTGCGGCATGATCCAAATAGGCTGCCATATATATAGCTTATGGCAATATTGAACCCTTCGGAGCAGCGAGAAGAGATCTTTTCCCAAAAGAGGACCGAGAACTATTCCACTTAGTACTCCACAAGCTGGTAATTTCCATTTTTAAATGATGCATTGATTACGGGTCCATCATTTAGAGTGATTTTGACAGGTACTTTTTATGAGCATCTCTTTAATTGCCGATCTATAGCACGAGGTCTAATTTGCCCGGCTAGGTACTAAGGTTAAGTAAATGGTTAATTACCACGTAATTGTTGCAGCCAATCGTGGTCCGGCATTGGATACAAAAGGAGATCTCTCTTTTGGTTCTGGTGGCTTGGTTTCTGCCCTCATGCCTGCCATCCAAGGGAGAAAGCTGACCTGGATAAGTGCTCCTTCATTTAGCGCAGATTCGAACTTTGTTCCAAAAGACTTTGACAACAAAGTTGCAGACGGTATCACGCTTGAAACTGTCCCCATGGATTTTGAAACATACATTGGTGCCTACGACAGAATCTCAAATGAAACTCTTTGGTTCTTGCATCACAATTTGTTTGATGCTACGTATAGGCCGACATTTGATCACACTTGGTATGAGAATTTTGAAACTTATCGAATTTACAATCAAAAGTTCTCCGAGAAAATCGCCGAGACTGCCAGTGAGGAATCATTAGTCCTTATCCAGGATTACCATCTCTCGCTTGTTCCCCATTATCTGAATAAGTTAAGACCCGAGTTAAAAGTCTCGCATTTTTCTCACACGCCAATATCAGAACCAGGCATCTGGTCAATGCTGCCCGATGAGATTGCACGAGAGATCATCTTAGGGATCTCTAAAGCCAAGATGGGAGTAGGCTTTCACACCACAAAGTGGAGGGATAACTTCCTTTACTGCACGAAAGCTTACGGCATTGATTCCCCATATGCATTCTCGCTTCCACTTGGAACCAACCCAGAAGAGTTATATGAGACAAGAACTCATAAGGATTTCAAAGTCTTTCAAGACCAATTTAGAGGCCTTTGCGAGGATCGGCAACTAATTGTGAGAGTTGACAGGTTAGAGCCATCTAAGAACATTTTGCGAGGATTTCATGCCTATGATGAACTTTTAAGTTCCAACCAAGAACTAAAAGAGAAAGTGGTATTCCTGGCACTTATTAATCCATCTAGAAGTTCACTTGATATTTACAGGCAATACCGTGAGAACATCGAAGCGCTGGTGAGTTCGATAAATGAGAAATACGGGACTCCTGCTTGGAACCCGATAGAGCTTAGAATTGGAGACAACCGCATTCAATCAATGGCCGCTCTCAGCCTGGCAGATGTAATCTTTGTTAATCCTGTTCGTGACGGACTCAACTTAGTGGCCAAAGAGGGACCAATCATAAACCAGAGAGATGGCGTATTGGCATTATCCAGAGAGGCCGGAGCATTCGCAGAACTTCGTGACTCATCTATAGAGGTCCACCCTATGGATGTCAGCCAGAGTGCCGGAGCTTTATATCAAGCTCTTAGTTTAGACAAAGACGAGAGGGTCCGCTTAAGTCAAAGCGCCAAAGCAATATGTTCTTCATACACGGCTAGAAATTGGCTGGATGACTTAATCGAAATTACCGCTGGACGACAAAGTTACTGATTAACCTGGCCAATTAATTTGAAAAACTCGATCAATTCCGCTGGGCCGTCTAAGACAATATCTGCTTCATCCATTAGTTGAGATGGCGTTTCATCTGATCTTATAGCTACTGTTAAAGCTTGAAAATCCGGCTTGGTTTTAGAATTTTTAATTGTCCTTAATTCAGAAAATGCCGCAATATCGCCCATGTCATCACCTATATAGCAGCCTCCATCAAGATCTTGGGCAAGCCACTGCACGACATTAGCTTTTGAAGGAAGCCCTGGCGGCCTTAGTTCGACATTAGCTTTGCCGTAGTGAAGTTCAAGGTTGTATGTTGAGGCTACTTTTTGAGCAAAAGCCTCAATGGATTCTTTGGCTTGTAATTGGCGTCTCCAGTGAAGGGTCAACATATATCTTTTTTTCTCCACGACCCCAATCAAGTTCTCAAGCTCTGCAAAATTGAAAGCTTCAAGCGCTACTTGATCAATTAGTGCTTCCATGGCCAATAATTCATCTTTTGAAATCAATGGATAAGTATCCTCAGGTGATTTCTTGTCTCCCAAAATTTGGTGCTCGAGCCCGTAAAGGCCAAAAAGTTCGATTGGTGGGGGTGAATTCAATTGATTGTATTTAGGGAAGATTTTCTCAAACAAGAAATTGCATCTGCGTCCAGAAACAACTGCCAATTTGCTAAATCCTTTACAACAAGCAACAAAAACCTCAAATACCTGCTCGTCCAGGTAAGCATTTTCAGGAACTTCGACTATCGGACTAAGCGTCCCATCAAAATCGCAAGCCACAAACGCACTTTGAGAAGAACCTTTGAATCTATCAATTCGAAGCAAAAGATTTCTATCGAGTTTCATCCAATTATCAACGTTAGTCGCCACATGGTGCCGTTGGCTGCGCTGGATTTTAAATAGATGCGCTTAAGGAGCTAAAAAGAAGCTAGCTACCCTGCAACTGACGTGGCAGTCGAAGCAAACGGAGGACCTAAAGCCAGGAGTATCTCGGCGTTTCCAAGAGTCTTGACAGGAGGAGTTGTCGGCATAGGAGAAACCGAAGAGTTAGGGAGGCCAAGAATGTGAGCTACACCCAAGGCATCTCCTTGGCCGCCGCTTTGGAAGTAAATGGTTGTTGTTGTAGTTGGAGTTAATGTGTCCGTAGCGGGCAAAGTAGTGTAACCATCATTTTTCAATACAGTGGTGAAATGAGCTGCTGCATTTGGGACTGCAGTACCATTTGCCACCAAAACAACTACCTGCGAGACTGGGCGAGTTACAAGTGTGGTGGTAATGAGGGGAAGAGTTGAAGGTGCAGTTGTAGTTGAACTGGTAGATGGAATATTGGCACTTGTTGGAACTGAGCCGGAGTCATGTATTGATCCGATTAGGGCAAATCCCATTACAACAGCGACAACCAAAACAATTGCGCGCCGAATAGCCACTACCGATGAGACTCCACCAAAGCGGCTCTCAGGAAGATTAAAATCGTCATTAGAACGTACCCTGTTGGAAGGCATTAGAATGTCTCCATAGCTACAGCCTTATGGTTTTGACAGGCAATTGCAAGTATTTAACCAACTATTGCCTTTCTACCTCCCAATTTCAAAGGCAGAGTTGAAAACCATATACGCTTAATATGCATTGCCGGTGTGGCGCAGCTGGAAGCGCAGGCGATTTGTAATCGTCAGGTCGTGGGTTCGAGTCCCTCCACCGGCTCAAATCAAATCCCTGGTCAGAAGGGTATTTAGCCAAAAGCTTCAATTGGAGGTGCAAAATAATATGCACTTTGAACAGCTTCGGAAAATCTCATTAGCCTGTCTGAAATCCCGTCTTCTAATCCAAGCATTCTCTTTAGCATACGGTTTAATCTCCCCTGATCAGCGCTAAAAGCCAGGAACATCAGACCGTGGTCAACTAGTCCTCCAAATGCAGCCGACCTCCTGAATATCTCAAGTTCCTCACCTTCCAGATTGGAAATAACTACTCTTTTGATATGTGAATCTTTGGCAATTGCTGACTCGTCAAGTTCGACGCTCCCTATCAAAGTTCTTCCAAAAACGAGCTCCTGCTCGGAATTCGTCTGATTTTCAAACTTGTCGAGATCATGCTTCCATTTCTGCAAAAGTGCAATTGATCCCCCATCGCCCTGGATTCCTCTCAAGGTGGCTTCAAAGATGGCTTCGTCAAGGGGAGGGTTCTCGCTCCCGTCTTCGAACTTGGTTAGGTCTTGGCTGGAGTGATATTGAAATCCTCTGTTTTCGTGGGCAAGTGTGAAATATTGGGAAATTACCTTATTTAATTTTCTAGCCAAATCAAAAAGCGCATCATCCCTGCCGCCATGTAACCATATCCATAAATCATGCTGGCACTTTGGAACTACTAATCCTTCAATTCCTTTAATAGTTTCAAAGTCCTCAAATATTAAAGGGCGGTACTGTTTCGGAACAAGATTCAAAAGCGACTTTCCAAGGCCAATAACTATGTTGACCCCGCTTAGCGTATTTGCTAGTAATCTACATTCGTTCAATTTCGAAAAGTCAAAATCAGAGTTGCCAACAATGTCAAATTCAAGGTGTAGATGAACTTGAGTGCCAATTGCAAAGATCCCGCTTTGAGGTGTTCCCATTATTCCTAATTTAACAACTAAATTATGCAGCCACCAGCCAATGCAGGCATGGTATTTGTCTCATATCGAGTCAAATAAGGTCCCATTTTCGCCCAAAAGATCAATTAATCTGCTTTCAAGGTCATTTTTTTGACCTCGAATCTCAATTAATTTCGTCCTTGAGGTATTTCCCCAAACAACTTTTACTGACGACAACTTTACGCCAAAAGCTCCCGCCAAGATCTTTAGAGCAGCCTTGGTGGCCAATCCGCCGACTGCTTTTTCTTTAACCATGACTATTAAATCGCCCTGGTGAGATCCTCCAACTTTATCTAGTTTGGAATTCGGTCGCACAAATACTTTAAATCGAAGCTCATCGATAGGCACAATAAATGTTAACTCTGGTTTCACCCCTATCTCGTCCAACTTAAAGCCTAAAAAGGCAACTCAGATTTCACAAATACTTGACGATAACTCCATCTACACCGTGAGCTTCGTCAGTTACCTAGGATGCTTCTTAGCAAATAGCCCGCCGAATCTCGAAGACTGACCGGGTGAAAAGGCAAAGAAGTTACCGTAGTGAAAAGTGGAGTTCCACTAGCTCTTGCGCTGAGGTGGTATGCGGGCCAAGTAAATCCAACTAAAGGTGATGACTACTCTGGAGATTTACCCTGTCTAAAGCATCTCTATGTAAATCTGCAAGAATGAAAAGTCGCCAAGATCATTGTAGATTCCGCCTTCACAATAAGAAGCGGTTCATCGGCTGCAAAAGCCAACAAAGCTGCTTAGCCTATCTCCTCGAAAGAAGGCTACCAAAAGATCTTTCAGTACCTGACAGAATTACCTTTAAGTGGTTTACGGAAAGGAAACCATTCTCCAACTGGGATAAATACAAATTCCCACAGGCCATTGGCAGGGCTTTGCCTCCTTAAAGTGGTCTGGATCAAATTTCTTGCCAACTAACGAAAAACTATCTAAACTGCTTGAACGATAAATTGTGGCCTTCTGAAACTGACCTTCTCTCAAAATGCCCTAGGTTTGCCAAATCCCTAACTTCACATTACTCCAGGCGAAAACTGCCTAGGTGGAATAACAAGTGTCACGAGCAATCCTGGCCAAGAAGGAGATCTTAAATTTTTGGTAATCCAGACAGGGGCCATTCAATTGAAGCTCATATTTCATGGACTTTGCTACAGTGGCTAAATCTATTCCTCATTTTCCAATGGCTGGAACAGGTCGGCGATTGGTAAAATAGAACAATTGAGGCTACTGAAATTGGCAGACTTGCCTTTTGGAATGCCTTCATTTTATCGCAACCGGACTAACCACGCGTTTATAGATTATATTGCCCAGATAAGTCTTACAGTAGTAGAGTACTAAAAGTAGTGGAAACAAAACACGGCTTGCTCAATGTTTCACGGTCTTTGGTAATCCCGTTGAAAGAACTTCATTGGACTTATTTGGCCTCGGGAGGACCAGGAGGTCAGCATTCGAATAAGAATGCCACCAAAGTTGTTCTTACTTTCGATATTGAACATTCTGATTCACTCGGTCCTAGGCAGCGATCTAAGTTATTGGAAAGATACGGCCCTATTCTAAGAGTTGTAGCATCTAGGGAGAGATCTCAACTACGCAATCGAGAAACTGCCCTATTGCAATTAAAAAATATGCTGGCCGATCCTTTAAAGGTTAAAAAAACACGAATACCAACCAAAAAGAGTCATGCGGTTGAAGAAGTTAGGCTTAGCCAGAAAAAAAGACAGTCTGAGAAAAAACGACTCCGCCAAAGATTGGACTTAGAATAGGTTTGCATAATTACCGGAGTGATGACACGGGTATTTATCTAGTTTGACATTTTCTTAGATCTGATCGGGATTAAATACTTGTTCGTTAGAGGAACTTTCCTTGCGATCTCAGCTAGTCAGATAAACTTTGGCCAAAATTACAACTCTTAACATTTGACGTTTCCCGCCAAGCCACTATCTAACTCTAAAGGCTCTAACTGCTTCCATCGTTAAACCAACCCGAAATGTCTACTATTACTTCGACGTTACCTGCCAAGTTGTAGATAGATACTTGGCCTGGCTGAGGTGAAGTAGGCGAACTCAGTTTTGATACCACTAAGTTTGGAACTATCTGATTCTGTACCCAATTCAGATTTGAGGCAACTGGCATTGTTGAGTCCTCTGGGTAGAGAGTTAAAAAGCTCGAAGAGCTTGGCGCCGCAACAGTCACATTCATTATTGCTCCAGATGCGCCAGCAGGAGCACTTCCCAGTATGCCCGTTACCTGAAGATTTAATGACGACTTAGGGCCGAGCATTGCGCATGGTGATGGAGTACAAGAGCCTTGGCTGAATCTCGTATCCAATATTCTCTCAGGGACAAGGGCATTGAAACGTGAGCCGTTGATACTGCCGGGCTGAGAGTACCAGCCCATTACATCGATTACGACATCAACGGTGCCTTGCATATTGTATAAAGTGACGCTTCCGTCACTACCCAGCTTTGTCGAAACCAAATTTGGAACAACCTGACCAGGAACGTAATTGAGATTTGAAGCAACTGGCGGGTTCGTCCCTGTTGGGAAAACAGTTAAGTAGCTTGCCATTGTAGGATTTGCTACGGTCACATTCATGATCACGCCGGTTGCTTGGCCTGCCGGAACACCTCCAGCCCCAGCTACATTGACCGTTAAATAGCTGTTCGGACCTAATGTTGCACAAGGCGCAGGAGTGCAACTTCCCATAGCTGACCTAGTGTCAAGTATCCGAGCCGGCGACAATGGGTTATATCTTGACTCTGCCACCGTTGTTCCGTCAGTGTAATATCCGACTACATCGGCAATGACATCCACAGAACCATAGGAATTATAAATATCTACTTTTCCGGAACCGAGTTTCACCGTAACGAGATTAGGTACCGCAGGTTGACCTTGAACAAGATTCAAGTTGGAAACCACTGGCAAGGAATTGCCATCTGGGTAAACAGTTAAAAACCCAGATGCAGTTGGATCTGCTGCTGTTACATTCATCACTACAGCCGAGGCCCCATTTAACGGAACCCCGCCTCTCCCAGCAACTTGAAGCACAAGAGTTTGCTGTTGCCCAATTGGCGCAATAACGCCCCCTGTTCCGTTTCCATATCGAGTATCTAGGATCCGATCCGGTGGCA
This sequence comes from Actinomycetes bacterium, assembly GCA_021777355.1. Classification (GTDB taxonomy): domain Bacteria; phylum Actinomycetota; class Acidimicrobiia; order Acidimicrobiales; family JABEUL01; genus JABEUL01. The sequence goes on from JAJYDO010000018.1 coordinate 26,422, forward strand.
GCGGAACAAACTCTCCTAAAGTGATCTGTGGGTAGACTACTTCTGATATCGCCGGCTCTCCTGCACCAGCAGCATTTACGGCTTGAACGCTTACACGATAACCCTGCATGTTAATCAGACCCGACAATGAATAAGACAAAACTCCTGAAGCAACAGTTATAGGTGCTGGAGCCGAAGGTCCATTTAGGGTTATGACGTAAGAAGTAATAGGTGAACCACCATCAAACACCGGAGGCTGCCATGAAATATGCAATCCGGAATTAACGGGATTAGCCTGCAAATCACGAGGCCGAGAGGGCGCTTCCACCGGAGATGATATAGCTAATGCATCGGGGCTTGCCCCCGTGGGGAGAGACATCGGGGTTTCTGGAAGATTCGATGCAGTGGCGATGGGTGTAACTTCGTTTGAGTTGTAATTTGCAACGTAGACCGTACTACCATCTGGACTCACAACTATTGCATTTGGTCCGGACTGAGCACCGCTTGTGTCAACTATTGCTGGTTCAACAACGCCTCTGATTAAGTCAATTGGAGTGACTGTTTTAATGCCATTTGAAACATACAATGTATTGCCATTTGGAGTGATTGCAATTCTATATGGTTGCGTAATTACAAACTGCTGTGGCTCAATTCCAATTGGATCAGTGCCAAGGTCGAGGATTGAAACCGTTCCATCAAAGAAATTTGTCACATATGCTTTTGTTCCGTCAGAAGAAATAACCATTGAAGTAGACCCATTTCCTGGAACCACCTCACTATTTGGATCCAATTCCCAAGTTGAACCGTTTAAATACATCCTTGCGACAAGTCCTGGACTTGTAGAGCTTCCACAAAGCACGTAAGCGTAACTTCCGTCGGGCGAAAACACCAACGCTTCCGGTGGCGCCGGAAGCGATATGGTCGACCCAAAGGTTTGCGAAGGTATGTCGAATACTCTAACCGTTGAATCTGCACTTAACCCAACCAATGCAGTGCTGCCGTCAGGGGAAATTGCTATTGGATAGGGATCACAACTCGTGCCTGTTGAACATGCATCAATTGGTGTCTCTGGAGTTGGTGGGGTTGTTTGGAGATCGATTGGAGTTAAGGTTCCATCGCCACCATTATTTACTAGTGCCAGCGATCGATCGGGAGTAATGGCAATGCCTGAAGGATCACTTCCAACATTTAGGGGAGATCCAAGTACGTTACTAAAAACTGAAAAAGAATAAACCTTTGCAAGTCCCGCCGTTGCTACTAATCCGATTGGTTGGCTACTCGTTATTAGGTAAACAAATCTGTCAATATAACCAAGATCTGAGCTTGTGCCATTTGCAGTAACGACAGTGACTAGCTCTGTGCCTGAACCCGGTGGCGAGATTACCGTTAGACGTGAAGCTGAATCTACTTGGGCATAAGGTGCTTGTGTTCCCGCAAAAAATACCTGTGTCTCCGGCGTAAAACCAGAACCCGTTATGGCAACTTGTGCACCCCCCGCATTTGAGCCCGATGCAGGTGTAATCGATAAGACACTCGGCGCTTCGTTCGCGACAATTGCAACTGGATTAGTTCCCACCGATATTGTCGGATCTGCAGTGTCACTAGTAAGATCAATTGGGGTGACAGTGTTGTCGTTTGCATTTGTGACATCGGCAAAGTTTCCACCATTCACAATAGCGACAGCACTAGGTGAGGCACCTACTGACACATTTGCAATTATCGCCATTGTAGACATGTCAATAACGTCTATCGTGTCATCTTGCCTGTTTGCAACAACTGCTTCAGTCCCGTCAGGTGTTATTGCAATTGCATCTGGAGTTGCGCCAACTGCGAATGTGCTTCCCACATTTGGCGTAGACCCAAGGAATATCGGTGTTACTGAGCCTGACGCGCTAGCTGAGTTCGAATTGACTATCAAAGCGGTTGTTCCATCTGGTGAGATTGCAATTGCTACAGGTTCATTCCCGACTCCAATTGCTTGCCCTACTACTGCCCTGGTGTTTCGGATGTCGACTGGCACAACAGTGTTATCTTTTTCGCAGACTACGTAAGCAGTAAGGCCATCAGGGGTTATTTCCACGGCGACAGGGTCATTGCATACTGTCACAGCTGGATAAACAATAGGAGGCGATGTAGTTAAATCTATTGTGTATAAGAAATTAGTTGATCCATCGGTTACAACTGCGAGCTTCCCATCAGGAGTCACCGCGATTGCATTGACACCAGGTGAAACCGTAATTGCCGAGCCAACGGTATTAGTCGAAGTATCTATCGGAGAAATCGTTCCTGATGTAGAATTCGCTACATATAATGTCTGCCCGTCAGATGAAAGTGCAGCACTTTCTGGAGCAGTGCCTACTGACACGTTAGGGATAGTAGATTGTGGAGAAGTGCTTGTGGTGATGGGTGTGACCTCCCCACTAGTTTGATCCACGACATAGGCAGAATCTCTCCCATAAGCAAATAAATCTGCATCATTTAAAGCTGAGCTGCCATTTAAGTTAGAAACTGAAATGTCTACAGTTGGAGTAGTCCCCGATGGAGATGATGGTGGAACAGTTGCGGTAATTTCGGTAGACGATACAACACTTTCCCCGCTAGCCGGTTGCGATCCGAAATAGACAACCGATCCTGGCAGAAATCCCGATCCCGAGATGGTTACCAGCTCCCCTCCACTGAACGATCCACTGGATGGTGAGACGTGTGTGACTTGTGGTGTTGGCATTATTGCAATAGCAGAAGCCCCACTCCCCACACACACTGGCGAGGACGCCACATTAGTCAAAGTATTTATTACAGTGACGCTTCCATTTGACCCGTATGCTCCGCAGCTCGAATCACCTTGCAAATTCAAGACCGCAAGGGCCGCTCCACCCTCTCCAAATGCCATAGGGCCGGGCGATTGATCTACATAAATAGGGTTCCCTACTGTTCCACTGGAAGTAGCAATTGGTGTTACGTCATTGTTCGTCATGTCGGCGGCATAAGCATAATTACCGTTCGGAGATACAACAACATTTGAAATATCTCCAACCGGGAGACCAACTGTAGAAGATACACTTTGCGCTGCGGTTGACACTACCGTTACATCTGAAGCAATTCCATCGTTGAGATAGGCATATAAGCCGTCCGGGGTGAAGGAGGTCGTCGAATTATAAGTACCTACGCCTAAACTTATTACATTACCCAACGTACCCGAGGGGAGCTCGATCTGAGTGATACTTTGGCCTGTATATTCCACGTATGCCACGTCCCCCGCCGGATTAAGTGTTAACGACTGGGGATGTTTTCCAACTGCGATAGAGGTGAGTGGAGTGGGAGGAGTCGTAGCAAGGTCAAACGGGGTCACATAGCCACTTGCGCCTGATGGATTTGCATCAAGCACATAGGCTTTTGTCCCATCAGGAGAAATTGCAATCGAGACGGGATCTGATCCGACTGATACTGATGTCCCAACCACTGGTGGGGAGACCGTAAGGTTAAGAGGATACATAACATTGTTTGTGCTATCTGTAACCCACGCTGTCGTATCATCGGGCGTAATAGCAATTGCATTCGGAGTAGAACCAGTAGGTAGATTAATCGGCGTACCTGCCACAGGCGGGTTAAGCGAAATATTTATTGGAGTTACTGTTCCGTCTCCCGAGTTGGTCACATAGGCAGTGTCGCCGCCAACAACCTTCATTGATGACTGCCTAAAAAAATAAGATTCATGCGGAAATAGAGGTGCCCAAAATGACGCCAGCAGCATTATAACAACAGTTGCTAACACCAATTTAGATAGAGGGGACTTTTGCTTTTGGACCCTTGCACTTGGGAGTATTATTTCCCCTATCTGGTACATCCCTCACCTCCTTGCACACAATTTTTGGAATTTTCTCCAACAGCCGCTTAATATTGGCTCACCCAATTTCTTCGGCAAAGTAGAATAAAACTTGATAATTTGTTCACTTGAAAGTTCCGAAATTAGAAGTCAGCTTAAAAACACGAGGTTGGTTTCCCACGCCTCTTTCGAAAAATTGATTGAGGAGACAGTGTATCCGTGTATTCAAGGCTTCGAAGATTTCTGGAAAACAGCCGTAACATTGGCCAGGAACATAACGACTACTGCATCCATGGCCTATCACAGGATTCCGAAATAGCCAAACTAACAAAGATAATCTTTAGCTAGCTACATGGGCATTTCAGTCATTTCCCCTTTAAATTAATCTTAATCGTTGTCATATGTTTTCAAATCAGATCACTCAGTTTTACTTCAAGTCTTTCAGCCTTCTCAAGAAGTTCCTTTTTGAAACTCTTCATCTTTATGAGTCTCTTTTCGATCTCTAAAAGCATAGAGTCGTTGACCTTTTTCGCCTCTTGAATGATCTCTCGCTGGCGTTTTTTTGACTGAGTATTTTTCCACTCCTCGCGAAGTCTCTCGTAATCATCTTCGGCCATCAAAAGGATTTTTATGTCGCCTAAAGAGAATCCGAAAATAGTTTGGAGTTCCTTTATCCTTGTAAGTCTGGCAATATCTCTAGATGTATATTTGCGAGTTCCTCCATCTGTATGGGCAATTGGCGGGAGGAGGCCTAATTCTTCATAGTATCTAATTGTTCGGGGAGTTATGCCTACTACTTTTGAAACCTCCCCAATTTTCATCTCTACTTCTGCCATATGGCCATCTTTCACCGAAGAGATTGACTTCACTTGGTTTCCTCCGAATTAATTACAGGCTTTCCTTGGAAATATGACGCGACGGCGGCAAAAATGCAAGTAATCGAAGCGAAAATAAGGACAATTTTCAGTCCCGACATGAAAGGTCCACTAATTAGACTAGGGAAATAAGCCTTGCTAGTCAATACTTGTACGCTCTGTTGTGGAAGCGTGGTAAGCAATTTATGGCCTAATAAAGTTCCCATTGGGTTGTATCCCAAAAACGCAGCAAAAAGGTAGCCGACTGGTGGTCCACCTGAGAGCTTTTCCGCAGTTTGAAGAGGAACGTGATGAGCAACTAAACCCGCTCTCATTGCACCGGGAATCGAGCTTGCCAGTCCTATCACCATAAGGGAGAAAAATATGCCAATAGATAGTGGAGTGCCAATATTTCTAAAAGTCACTCTCATCCCAGATGCAGCCCCTCTCTCGTGAGGTGGCACAGCATTCATAATTGAGACGGTATTTGGTGCCGTAAAGAAACCAAATGCCAATCCATTAGCAAAAAGAATTAAAGCAAACTCCAAATAGTTAAAGTCTGCATTTAAAAACGACATTAAACCAAAAGTAACGGCACCGACTACCATGCCGGTCACCGCGAATGGTCTTGCACCAATTCGATCACTTAGCGTTCCTGCAAGTGGTCCTGCAACTAGAAAACCCCCTGTAAGTGGAAGCAGGTAGATGCCGGCCCATAGAGGAGTGGATTCAAACGAGTAACCATGCAGCGGAAGCCAAATCCCCTGCAGCCATATCACGAGCATAAACATCAGGCCGCCTTGGGCAACGGAGGCTAAAAGGCCTGCGATATTGCCCATTAAAAATGCTTTTAATCGAAAAAGCGGCAATCTAAACATAGGCTCTGGACTTTTAACTTCAACAACTGCAAAAATGAGTAGTACTGCAATTCCGCCAAATATTGTGGCTAGAACCATAGGGTTTGTCCAGCCTGTAGTGTGTGTTCCGTAGGGCTGGATGCCATAAGTGACGCCGACTAGAACCGATGAAAGCCCTAGCGCAAAAAGTATATTGCCTGGCCAATCGATCTTGGCGGGAGTTTTTGCCCCAAGATCCTTGAGCTTCATGTATGCCCAGATAGTCCCAAAAGTGCCAACGGGAACATTGACTAAAAACACCAGTCTCCACTGAACTGCCGCTAACACCCCACCTAGAATTAGACCTAGAAACTGACCGGCAATTGCTGCAACTATATTGACTCCCATTGCCATCCCCCGCTGATTGGCAGGAAAAGCATCAGTCAAGATCGCAACCGCATTTGCCATAATCATCGATCCCCCAATAGCTTGAACCATTCTCCAGATCACAATTTCAAGCGCCGCTCCCTGCCCGTGTCCCACAACCAAGGAAAGTGCCACTGCGGCCAGGGTAAAGATCAAAAACCCTGCATTGTAGATCTTTACCCTGCCAAACATGTCGCCCAATCGTCCAAGAGTCACTACAGCGACTGCACTTACAAGCAAATAGCCCATAAGTATCCAAAGAAGGAATGGGAAATTCGAAGGATCCAGCGGATTAAGCGAAATGCCCCTGAAAATTGCCGGGAGAGCAATGAGAATTGACGAAGAGTTGATAGTTGCCATCAACATGCCAAGAGTCGTATTTGATAGTGCAATCCATTTATAGCGATCCGCTTGAGTACTCATGCACAAATCTTAGTCAAAGATAGATATCTTACGTTTACGTTAAGGATATATTCCTATATGGTGCAGCCAGACCACGCTACCGATGCAATTGAACACATTGACTGAGGTGTAATTTTCCAAGTTCCCTTAGTCAGTTCAGCAGTTCCTGAAAGTCCCGAAGTGTTAGCTGGGGGGGATTGGTTATTTGTAAACACTATGTTGTATTTGACATTTGCCTCGGTAGGTGAGGCAAGAGTAACTTCGACTACTTGGACTTTGGCTCCACTCAAATAAGATCCTCCCGGACCTTCGGCAATTGAAATTAGAGTTAAGCCGTATCCGACGGGATCGGCAAAGTACTGCGATCTCAGAGAGTATGGCAGCGAGCAGTCAAATGCGTTTGTAAAACTTGTATTTATTCCACTAATGGTACTCTGATCGATTGTCGGTCCCGGCAAAGCCCCATTGCTTCCCGAATTTGGCTGTGATCCTCCTTTTGGAAGCGACCCAGGAGCGATCGAGGTTAATTGAATGGGCTCACTAGCCAAAAGAGATCCGTCGGCTGAATAGGCATTAATTACTGCATTTCCTTTTTGAGGGAAAAGGATTAGGGGATCTCCCAGGTGTCCAAGAGCCGAGAATCCGCTAACTGGTGCCATGGAGTCAGTCTGGCCATCGGCAAATGTTACAGATACCCAACTAACCGCCGAGTTTGACTGCACTGTTAAATATGTAGCCTGTTCTCCTTCTGGGATTCCAAAACTTGAGATAGTTGTCACAAATAGGGGCGAGGAATCACGTCCCATAAATGGAACTTGATTTGAAATCACCGCATTCGCATCAGAAAGCTCAAGTGTGACGGTGCCTGTAACCGAGCAGCTATTTTCTGTGTTATCACTCCCCGTTACAGCATTCATAAATGCGCGAAGCAAAATGCCGTCTTTAGTGGTACGGGTAAATAACATGTTGCCGATATTCGTGGTCGATTCTGACCCATTTGTAAATGACGCACTTCCATTAACTCCACCTTGCATCTGTGGCAGATGTCCAAGTGGTTTGGACTTGCCTAAAGAAGGAGGCCCGGTGTTCAAAGCCCCCCGGTTGGGGCCCAAATTAGGACGTGACATTGCAGATGTAGATGAACCAGATGGGCTTCTGATATCACTTAGCTCGAAGCCAGTCGCAAATGTTAAAACCAAAATGGAAAAGGCCATCAGGTAATTTCTGAATTTGATCACCCTTTTTTGTCCCGTTATTTTCGATCTCACTTCAGACCAATTAAGACCAGCATCTGGGAATTGGGCATCACCTTGGAGCTTTTCCCTTAACTTGCTTTCCAGGTTTACTTGGGGTTCATTAATTTCATCTGACATTTCAAATTCCTCCTTGGCTTTGTTCAACGCTATTTTCAGACGACACTGGCTTCTTGGAATCATAAATTTCATCACTTGACGTGTCGTAGAGCATAACCTTCAACTTTTTTTGTCCCCTTGAAATTAGTGACGATACTGTGCTCGATTTGCATTTAAGAACTTGTGCAATTTCTTCTGTGGATAAGTCCAAGTAGTATCTGAGCACTATTGCGGAACGTTCTTTATTCGAAAGCCTTGAAAGAAGCTCCGATATCTCGTCAATCTGATTCTGCTCAGATTTGCCTTCTTTGAATCTCGGAAGGTACTTAAATTCAATTTTTCTGCGCCTAAGTTTTGTTTTGCACGAGTTAACTACGCATCTTGTAAGATACGGAAGAGGGTCATCTAATGTTGGTTTCTTCAAATATATTTTGACGAATACATCCTGCACAACGTCATGAGCAATCGCTTTGTCGCCCAGATGAAGATAAGCAATGCGGAACAGGCGCATTCCAAAGATCTCATATAGGCTCTCTAACCCGTAGTCAAATTCTACGGACTTTAGAACAGCCGGCCTCTTAGAAGCCATGTCAACTATTTTTTCCACCGAATATATTCACGCTTCACGACTACTATTTCATGCAAGAAATCCCAAATTGTGGCTTATTATTACTTCTAACAGCTAGTCTGCGACGATTACTTGGTCTCTGCCGTTTTCTTTTGCCTTGTAAAGTGCACCGTCGGCAAGTAGAAGTAGATCCTTTAGATCGCTAATTTGACCCGTTGACTCTGCAATGCCCACGCTCGCAGTCACTCCAACTGATACGCCTTTTTTCCCAAATACTTTGGAATTCGCAATTAATGACCTAATCCTTTCTGAAACCACTACGGCCTCGAGTGCATCGGCATCGGGAAGAATAATCATGAACTCTTCCCCTCCGTAGCGACCAATGATATCCACGTCACGGCACCCATTTATACAGGCTTTGGCGCAAGCTTTCAAAAGGTTGTCTCCCACGGCATGCCCGTGCGTGTCATTTACTTTTTTGAAGAAATCCAGGTCAAGTATTGCAACCGCAAGTGGAATTCCAGATCGCTCGGATCGCCTCAGTTCCCGTTCACCGAGTTCCATCGAATGGTGCCGATTAAATACACCCGTGAGGGGATCAGTTGTAGCAAGCCTCTGCATCCGCCCAAACAGGCGGACTCCGATAAGCCAGGCTGCACCCTCTCCTGCCAAAACAACTGCGGCCATTCCAAGGAGTCCGAGCAAGAGATCTTGATCTGCTTGTTTTTCAATGGGCGCCAAGGGGAGGCCGGCTATTACTAACCCGGAAATACCTTGGCCGGACGATCCTAATTGGGTTGCTGCAAAAAGTCTTGGAATTCCGTCTATGCCATTTGCAGAAAAAGTTGAACCGGTACTGATCGTTGCCCCAACTTCTGATTGAAACGTGGAACCGGCAAACATATTTTGTCCCATCTCAGATTTATTTCCAAACAACGTTGCCAGCACTTTGCCGTCTGAAGTAGTTATATTGATTTGAGTTGAGTTTGGAAGATTTAGCTGAAGAGGCTGCGAACTTAGATAACTTAGTGAAACTGAAGCATAAATTACGCCAATAATTGCCTTCTCGGGGTTGTAAATTGGTGCACCGTAAGCTATGACTTCGGTCTTTGAGATCTTTCCAACGGTAATATCTCCAAGCGAAAAACTTTGTGTTTCAATTGCTTGTTTAAAAAAACCCTGGTCGGCTATGCTGACCGTTCCTGTAAATGGCAGAGCGGAACATTTAACTGTTCCGTTTAGGTCGGCCACGGCAATATTTGCATATGCAAGAAGCTGACCAGCAATGGAACCCAAAAGATTCGAACAATCTTGAGAGTTATAGTTCTCAACCAGTGGAACTTCGCCAAGGGAAGCAATTAACTGCTGGGTGGCTTGAGCTAGAAGGCCTTGCTCGGCAGATATTTCGGCTGCAATTTGCTTTACTTCCGTACTTGCATCAGCTAATGAGCCTTTTCTTTGTTCAACGCTGACATTTAAAATCAGTAATATCGCCGGCAGAAGTGAAAAACCGACCAATAGCATTAGTCGCAACCTCAATGTTGCCAAGGAAAAAGTGATTCCGCTTCGGAACCTGGGGCTGCGGGCCATAACTTCAGGTTAGTTGGTGAACCTCTGCTCGCGGGATCATTACTTTAAAGGATTATGCCAAGTCGACATTTATCAAAAGTTGGTCGCCTTCAATCAGCTTGAATTCCCAGTCCTTGACAGATCCGGCATTGCTCAAGTCACCTTGAGCTAGCTTTAAGACTTTAATTCCATATTCATTTGCTGAAATGTTACACTTGGTAACTTCGGCTTTCATCGACAGCTTGGCTTCACTCTTGGATCTCCTTATTTCACTTAGAACTTTTGAAACAATCTGGATAACCACGTCGCCGTCGAAATCGCCGGGGAGAGAGGGTAGTTCAATTGGTTCTGGCCACTTGCTTGAGTGAATTGAGCCTTCGTGCCACCAAGACCAAACTTCTTCTGTTGCAAATGGCAAGAAAGGTGCCAGAAGTTTCAGGGAGGTCTCTAAGATTGAAAACAGTGCGAATCTGGCCGAATCGACATTTGGGTTCTCTTCTTGGCCATATGCTCTAACTTTCACCAGTTCCAAATAGTCATCGCAAAAGTTCCAGAAAAAACTCTCGCTCACCTCAAGGGCTTTGGTGTAGTCATAGCGCTCAAGCGACTCACTTGCATCTCTTATAACAGCATTTAGTTTTGAAATCATGGCTAGATCTAGAAGTTCAAAAGTTTTTGGCTGAGGGACCTCAATCTCGCCTTCTGGATTAGTCAGCCGGTCCAATACAAACTTAGATGCATTTAAAATCTTTATTACAAGCCTTCTGCCGATTTTCATCTGACCATCATCTACGGCGGTGTCAACCCCGGGCCTCCCCGATGCCGCCCAGTACCTAACGGCATCAGCTCCATGAGATTCCAGAAGAGGAAGAGGCGTAACTACATTGCCTTTTGACTTCGACATCTTCTTGCGGTCGGGATCTAGAACAAACCCGGATATCGCCGCATGGTTAAAGGGAAGCGAGTTGTGTTCAAAATGCGACCTTACTACTGTCGAAAAAAGCCAGGTCCGTATTATGTCATGGGCTTGGGGTCTTAAATCCATTGGGAAGACCGCCTTGAAAAGCTCGGGATTAGCAATCCATCCTCCTGCAATTTGGGGAGTTAGCGAAGATGTCGCCCAGGTATCCATTACATCCGGATCTCCAACGAAGCCTTCGGGTTGGTTGCGATCTTTTTCGGAGAATCCTTCAGGGATATCCGATGACGGATCAATCGGAAGATCGGATTCACTTGGAATTAATGGTGCGCCATAGTTGGGCATGCCATTTTCATCGACTTTATACCAAAGCGGAAAAGGCACCCCGAAGTACCTCTGCCTCGAGATATTCCAGTCCCCATTCAGCCCTTTGACCCAAGCCTCATATCGAGCTTTCATGTACTGGGGGTGCCAGACGAGCTCTTCTCCCCGCTTCAACAGCGGATCAATGGCATCCATAGTCCTTATATACCACTGCCTGGAAGTTACTATTTCTAAGGGCCTTTCTCCCTTTTCAAAAAACTTAACGGCATGCTTTATCTTTCTGGCCTCGCCAATCATGGAACCATCCTGCATCAAAAGTTCAACAATTGCACTTCGGGCCCCGGCCACTCGTTTGCCCGCTAAATGTGAGTAGTTCTCATTTGCAAGCTTTGGATCAATCGACAAAAATGCATCACTTCCAAAGTCAACAGGCATCATTCTGCCATTTCTGGCAACCACTACTCGGAGGGGAAGGTCCAGATCCTTCCACCATATTACGTCGGTCATGTCGCCAAAGGTGCATATCATGGCTACTCCGGTTCCCTTCTCGGGATCGGCCAAGCTGTGAGCCACTATTGGAACCTTGACTCCAAATAGCGGGGTAATTGCAATTTTTCCAAAGAGTGGCTGATACCTCTTGTCATCCGGATGAGCCACAAGTGCCACACATGCAGGCAAGAGTTCGGGTCTGGTCGTATCGATTTGGACTTCTGCGTCCCCATTTTCAATTTTAAATGAAAGCTTGTGGAATGCCCCGTCAATTTCTTTGTCTTCCAGTTCGGCCTGGGCGACCGCGGTTTGAAAATCCACGTCCCAAAGCGTCGGAGCCTCACTTTGATATGCCAGGCCTTTATTAAGCAGGTTTAAAAATCCCTTTTGAGATATTGCCATTGCTTCTCTGCCAATTGTTGCATAGGTCTTTGACCAGTCAACGCTTAGGCCCAGGTATTTCCACAAGTGCTCGAATGCCTCTTCGTCTCTGGAGGTAAGTTTTAGGCAAAGTTCTACAAAATTTGGTCTTGATATGGCAACGGGCGGATCAAACGGAGTGTCTTTTGTTTTGAAATTTGGATCAT
>JAJYDO010000018.1:38559-39689 GCA_021777355.1 Actinomycetes bacterium
AGAGTCGGATCACAAGTGACTCCGAAAAAGTTTTGAACTCTTCTTTCAGTGGGTAGGCCATTGTCATCCCAACCCATGGGGTAAAAGACTTTTTTGCCTTTCATTCTTTGATAACGTGCAATAGTATCCGTATGGGTATAGGAAAATACATGACCGACATGCAAGCTCCCGGAGACCGTGGGCGGCGGAGTATCGATAGAGTAAACTTCCTCGCGGGAAATCCCGGGTGTGAGCGTGAATCGATAAATCTGGTTTTCCTCCCAGATCTTCGACCACTTTTCCTCAAGACCTTCAATTTTTGGCTTCTCTGGCACAGAGCTATTCATATTGGTGTTACCGTACCTCAGTGGTGAAACTTCACGATACTGCAACCGGATCTGTCAAGGAGCTAGAGCTACGTCGAGACGGCGAAGTATCTATGTATGTATGCGGACCTACAGTCTATGGTCTTCCCCATCTGGGTCACGGCCGTTTTGCACTGACCTTTGACATTCTGAGACGATACCTTATTTTCTGCGGGCTCAATGTAGTTTACGTCAGCAATATCACCGATATTGACGACAAGATTATTATGAGGGCGAATGCCGAAGGAAAGACATGCGATGAGATAGCTCATTTTTACGAAGAAAAGTGGTGGGAGTCAATGGATGCTCTCTCGGTTCTCCGCCCCACTTATGCCCCGCATGCCCTTGATTACGTAGAGGGAATGGTGGATTTAATTGGAAAACTCTTTAATATAGATGCAGCCTATGAAACCAGCGACGGCCTTTATTTGGATGTTTCAAAAGTCGAAGGTTATGGCCTTTTGGCGCACCAAGATATCAGTAGTCTGAAAAGCGGTGCCAGAGTTGAGATTGATTCCAATAAGCGCTCGGCAGTGGATTTCGCCCTTTGGAAGTTTGCTAAACCCGGAGAGCCAGTTTGGCCGAGTCCATGGGGAAATGGGCGACCGGGCTGGCACACTGAATGCGTGGTGATGTCGCTAGATCTTTTGGGCGAAGGATTTGACATACACGGCGGTGCGCAGGATCTGATATTTCCCCACCATGAAAATGAACGCGCCCAAGCAGTCGTACTGGGACGCGATTTTGCCAAACACTGGGTACACAACGGATGGGTAACAGTAGAAG
>JAJYDO010000090.1 GCA_021777355.1 Actinomycetes bacterium
TGCACGACTCTGTAAGGCAGTGGAAAAAGTTGCCAAAAAGAGAGGCCTGACATCATTTGTTGGACAAGGAGGAATGCCTCTAGATTATGACTCCCTTTGGAACAGGTATACCTTGAATGGGGCTTTGGACACTCAAGAGAGAGTAGTTGACGAAGTCATTCGAGACTCAGCTCATGCCGGAGTGCTTCCGGCGGGCACTGATCTGACCAAGGTTCGAGAAAAAGGCTTTATGCGCTTCACCAACTGGGGCAGAATGGCTATGGCCAAAGGCCAGGCAGCGCCTTGGCCCAAGCCAAATGAGTCATTCTCGGCCTTTACTAATCATGTTGAATTGGGTGATCCCTATCCCACACTCACTAGGCGCGCACAGTTCCTTATCGAGCATCCGTGGTATGTGGAAGCTGGTGAAGACCTTCCGGTCCACAAAGATCCTCCTTTGATGGGCGGCAATTATCCGTTCCAAATGACAACAGGTCATAATCGGTGGTCTATACATGCGATGAATATGGGCAATCCCGTTATCTTGGAGACTCACCGGGGAGAGCCCCACGCGGTTATACATCCCAAAGACGCACAAAATCTTGGGATAGTCGACCACCAGCCGGTTAGGGTATTTAACGACGTAGGTTCCTTTGTGGTGAAAGCAAAAACTTCTCCCGCTCAACGACCAGGTGGAATAACGGTATATAACGGATGGGATCCATTTATGTTTAAAGGGTGGACCGGACCTAACGAAGTCGAACCAGGCATGGTTAAGTATCTGGGACTTGCCGGAGGGTATGGACATCTTCGCTATGGGCCGCTTGAATGGCAACCTGTTCCGATTGATAGGGCAATAAGAGTCGGTATTGAACCTGCCTGATTAATAAAGACTATTTGGCCGGCTTCTCGTCGTGACCACCAAAGCCTTTTCTCATGGCTGAGAGTATTTGGTTTCCATAGTGGTCAAGATCCCTCGAGGCAAAGCGAGAGTAAAGGGCCGAAGTCAGAACAGGTGCAGGCACGCCTTCTTCCACCGCGGCAATAGCAGTCCAGCGTCCCTCTCCCGAGTCAGAAACGTGTCCTGAAAATCCCTCCAGGTTTGGCGACTGCGCAAGAGCTGATGCCGTCAGGTCAAGTAGCCAGGATGAAATGACACTTCCTCGTCTCCACACTTCGGCCACGGAGGCAATATCAATTTCAAACTGGTAATACTCCGGGTTCTCAAGAGGTGCGGTTTCGGCATCTTTGTCCAACTCTTTTAGGCCCGCGTCGGCATGGTTCAATATATTGAGGCCTTCGGCAAGTGATGCCATCATCCCGTACTCAATTCCGTTGTGAACCATCTTGACAAAATGGCCTGCTCCATTTGGACCGCAATGCAAATACCCTTTTTCGGCCTGGGACTCTTCACCTTGTCTGCCGTTTGTGCGCTCGGCCGAACCAAATCCCGGTGCAATTGACTCAAAAATTGGATTCAGATGATCGACAATTTCGTTCTCCCCGCCTATCATCAAGCAGTAGCCTCGCTCCAGGCCCCAGATGCCTCCGCTCGTTCCAACATCGACGTAATGAATTCCCTTGGTTTTCAAAACCTTTGCTCTTTTGATGTCGTCTCTATAGTAAGAGTTTCCGCCATCAATAATAATGTCGCCCTTTTCTAAGACTTTTGATAGGTTTTCGACAGTATTTTCAGTAATCTCCCCGGCAGGCACCATTATCCAGATTGCCCGAGGTGCACTCATCTTAGCTACAAGTTCTTCAATAGTCCCAGCTCCAATTGAGCCTTCAGAGACCAATGAATCGACCGCACTTTTGTTCAAGTCGTATACAAAACACTGATGTCCACTTGCGCTTGCCCTCCGAACTAAATTGGCGCCCATTCTGCCCAGGCCTATCATGCCAAGTTCCATTTATATCTCCTCTCGATATACTCGAGCTAATTTCTCTTCTACTTGAATCTAGTTCAATGCATCCTTGCGGCACTGTCGAGTCAATTGACCTAAACCGCTATCTCGACAAGGCCAAGTTAACATTCTGAGACTTTCCGCAAAACTCAGAACCGAGCTAGGTTTAAAATAAGTCCTGGTCAAAGAGTGATAAATGGAAATCAATGTTAAGTCACTGAGACAATTTGTTTGCCAATGTGACATTTTTGGCATCAGAAGCTAAAGTGTATCTCATTGCAGCATTAATGCATTTTGCTGTTGACGTGCCATTTATTTTAATAAAGGAGTGAGCAATGAGTGAATCTCGTCCGGTTCAAGATTGGAAGACCGATTTTGACGTGTTGGACTCTCAATATATTGCCGATCCATTCTCAATTTGGGACGAGCTAAGGGGCTCATGCCCGATAGCTCATACAGATCGAAGAGGCAGTACTTGGCTTCCTACTACTTATGAAGACGTGACGAAGATCGCCCATGATATTGAGAGGTTTTCTTCGACTGAAATTTCAGTCATTCCCTTCGAAGGAGTAGTTCCAGAAGATCCGGTCTTACTTTACGGAGTCCCGCCAATTTCAGCCGACCCGCCTCTTCACACCTGGACGCGAAGGCTTCTTCTTCCTTGGTTTTCCCATAAAAACGTGGATGCCTATGAGGAGATGACCAGAGAGCTTTGCAAATCTTTGATCAAAAGTTTTATTGAAAGCGGTCGAGCCGATGCCGCAGCAGATTACGCGCAGCAGATTCCAGTTAGAGTAATCGCCCATATTCTAGGCGTGCCTTCTGAGATGGCAGATACTTTCACGGAATGGGTTCGAGACGTTCTTGAGTTTGCAGACGATCCTGAGAGGCGCATGAAAGGGATTGAGGGCCTTATTATTTTCTTTATCGAAGAGTTGGAAAAACGCCAGAGTAATCCGGGAACAGACCTTTTGAGCGTTCTGTTGCAGAGTGAAGTTGAAGGAGAAGTAATTGACGCTCGAATTGCTCTTGGAACGGCAGCTTTAGTATTGATTGCCGGAGTAGACACAACTTGGTCTGCCATTGGTTCGTCGCTGTGGCATCTAGCTACTCATCCCGATGACAGGAAGCGAATGGTTCAAGATAAAGAGGTTTGGCCACTTGCAATAGAAGAGTTGTTGAGGGCTTATTCGCCGGTGACAATGGCCAGAGTAGTTACCGAGGATACAGAATATGAAGGTTGTCCCATGAAAAAGGGCGACAAAGTACTTATGAATTTCCCCGCGGCAAACAGGGATCCAAAAGTTTTTGAGAATCCCGATCAAGTAATACTGGATCGAGCTAAGAACCGGCACGTTGCATTTGGTTCTGGAATCCACAGGTGCGCTGGGTCTAATCTGGCACGTATGGAGTTGAGAGTAGCATTAGAAGAATGGCTCAGTGCTATTCCCGATTTTTCAATAGAAGAAGGCAAGGAACTTACATGGGCCGGAGGACAAGTGAGAGGACCTAGGCAGTTGCCGGTGATTTTTAAATGAGAATAAAGATTGATCCAGATAAGTGTCAAGGACACGCAAGATGCTATGCGCTTGCCCCTGAGTTATTCAGTGTTGATGATTATGGGTACTCTTCGGTCATTGGAGACGGCGAGGTACCAAAAGAGCTAGAAGAAAAAGCTAAACTAGCTATCGACAACTGTCCTGAATTTGCAATAAGTGAAGTTGAGTAAAGCTTAAAATTCACTTAGTTCAAAACCGGATTCTCTGATCAGTTCTTCTGACAGCTTCCAAAGTTCTTCACTCTCATGTTCATTTGACGCTCTCGATGAAACAGGTGAAAGTTTCTTGTGGGCATAATATCCCCCGGTTTCCCCCTCTACTTCTTGAGATGATGCCAGGTAGATTGACGTTCTGGCTCCGGCTGCCGCTGAGATTTCAAAGGGCCTAATTAACTTATTGCCGAGCCCAATTAAACCTTTTAGATCGCCGTCCATCCCAAAGCCTGATCTAACAGGACCCGGGTGCAAGGCATTCACCGTGACATCCGTAATGTCTTTGGAAGAAAGCCTTTTGACAAGTGCTCGAGTAAAATGTATGTTTGCAAGCTTTGACATGGCGTAAGCCTGTGAAGAGGCGAATCGACCTGATCCGTCTATAAGATTTCGAGACCAGTTTTTCCTGGCACCACGGTGTGCGATGGAAGAAACGTTAATTATTCGAGCAGGCCGCGATGAGATCACTCTTTCAATCAACAAATTTGTAAGGTAAAAAGGACCCAGGTGGTTAACCGCAAAAGTTAACTCAAATCCTTGAGCACTTTTTTGAAAGGTTGACCAAATGCCGCCCGCGTTATTTATCAAAACCTCAATTGAAGCATATTTGTCTAAAATTTCGAGGGATGCCTTTTTAACCGATGCAAGGTCGCTTAGGTCAATCTGGACAACTTCAACTTTGGTGGATCCTGTCGTATCCTTTATTTCCTTGGCGGCCTTAGCAGCTTTATCCACATTTCGACATGCTAAAACAACAGTTGCACCCATCTTGGCGATTTCCAGGGAAGTCTCTTTGCCTATTCCGGTATTAGCGCCGGTAATGACAACAGTCTTTCCTTTAAGAAGCGGTTGGTTTTGCATTTCCACGATTAAATTAAACCTCTCCTTACTCAATTTGTCCTAGTTAACTATTTAGAATAGTAATTTTACGTAAAGGGAACTTATCTGGCTATGTTAGCGAGCCAAGAAGCGACTTCGTCCACTGCCTCACGCGTGGCCCTTCCCACAACTTCGCCGTGTAAAACGTTAAGTGCTTGGGATGCTTCGCCTTCAAGCGAGTATGCTGCAACCACCCTAGCCCCCAGTGAAGCAGCCTCTGAAGCAATCTCATCCGGGCCCCCTTTTCTTTCAATCCATTTTTTGTGGGTGCCTTTAACAATAAGAATGGATTTTTCAATTGAACTTTCAATGAATTCATTAATAACGGCCTGCTTTGCTTTTTCAGCACTCTCGGCCAGGACTCTTTTCTCTTCCTCGGCTTCTTTGGCTTCCTTTTCCTCTTGAATTCTTTGCTTTTCTTCGGGACTTACCTGCGGGGTGGGAGTAGTCGTGGCGGCAGTTTTCCATGCAGATGCCATTTCAAATGTTCTGGCCGCTCGTTCTGCATCTGTAAGAGAATCCCACTCGGCCCATCTTTGAGCATCTTCTTCGGCTTCTTTGCGCTCTTCTTCTTTCTTCCTTCGGAGTTTCTCTTCCTCCCAAAGTTTGGCGGCTTCGCTAACATGGAAAGCTTCTCTTTCCTCATCAAGTCCGGCAGCTTTTTCTGCCAGCCACTGATTGATACATCTTTGGATTACACCGCTAAGCGCATTTACCGTAACTTCAATGCCGGCTTGAGATGCCAATCGGGCGGTAACCATCACAGGAATGGCGGCATTTCCACTAACGCCACCTTTTTCCGTGCCTTCCTCAGAAGTCGTTTGTGCCGAGGCCAAAAGGGCTTTAGATATAGATTCTCGTCCTTTTGAGGTTGCCAGGGACTCAGCTTCTCGGTAATCAGACTTCTCGGGATCAAGCCCGGTGGCAAGAATTGAACGAATTAAATCAGCTGAAATCAATGTGTCCAGTTCGTCGATCTGACGCGTCAAAATCTCCGAGGCCACATCTTCTGAAATAGGCTGGGCCTCTACCTCAACATCTTGACGGTTTCTATGAAAAATAGGAATGATACAAAATTACCAAGAATTTGGCCACCAAGTACAATTTTCTGGAATGATTTTATAAAACTTCCTGGGTATCGTTTAATTCTTGCCAGAGAAACATCTTGGGGATCCCGAAAATGCAGTTAATTAGATCCGCTAAATCTCCAGGTAGAAGGGCTAACTGGCGAGAGTTTTTGTCGATAACAATATCTCTGATGATTCGGCATCGGAATTAGAGTTGAAATCGAGAACCACTGCACCAAAGCCTAATTTGAACCGAAATTATCTATTTTCAAAAAGCTGGAGGTATTTTCTTGAATTAGTTACGATGTGTTTCTCAAGGCAAAACTGAGCATTTTGATCCGAATGAGACGCGTAGGGAGATGCCTTCAAATTGCTTCCAATGAGTGAACTTGTAGATGAAAAAGGCAGAAAATTATTTTGCATTGGATCCGTATAGTCTCAGTACTGAGCGGGAAAATGTATGGATTAGATTCCATTTCAAGTAACGCACCCTGAGCCTGGCAAGTATTGTCTGAAGAATTTTATAGGGGAAGTAGCAGAGCGCATTTAGCTGGTCGCCTAAGTGCTCCTTTAAAATTTACCCAATATATTTTGGCATACAACCCATTAACCGGGAATTCTGTTTATGCCTAAAATCGAATCGAATCCGTGGTCAAAAGAGAAAATCGTCTCCACATTTTGCCTTTTCATAATTGCTAAGTGCAACGCGTCACGGGAAGACAGTTCAGATTTCGAACCCAAAAGGTCCTTGGCCGCTATCACATCAACATCTTCTATTGGAAATATTTCATCTGAAATTGCCATCAAAAGGTCGAATGCTGGCTGAATTGCCTCTCGGCGTTTTATTACAACATATCGGTGGATTATTTCCTGGAAAACTTCGGCATCTGTGACAAGTCGCACGCTCTGATCGATCAGGTCTTCAAGAATTCGACGAGCTTCACGCTTGTGAGGGTGATTTGCTCCGATTAAATACATTGGAATGTTGGAATCGATCAAGATCAACTGGGATCACCATCTAAATATCCGCCTTCAATCTCATCCAAGATTCCACTGATTTCGCCTGTCGGAAAGTTGTTAAGAATAGCTCTATCAAGTGCTGCCAGTTTCTTTTTTACGTCTTTGTGAGACTTAGATAACTCAGCTGCTCTTATGGCTTGTCTTACCCACTCGGAAACAGTCATTCCGCTCACCGTTGCAAAGCCCTCAATTGTTGCATACTCCGAGTCCTTTACAACTATTTGAAGCCTTTTACTCATATGGATAGTATATCGTACTACTACTATACTCACCTTATGGGTCGCAAATGGGAATGCTTTCGGCGAGATAATTGTGCGATTTCTATTTCACAAGATCTATACAATTTTAAAAAACTGAAAAGGATTCTAGGATTTATTCAATTTCCAGGTAGAAGGGCCGTCTGGCGAGAGTTTTTTGTCGATAGCAATGATTTTGATGATTTGGCATCTGTAGTTGGTATTGAAATCGGGATCCACCGCACTAAAGCCCATTTTGGTCCCATACTTTTCATTCTCCATCTCAAGAAATCTGATAATGTCCGTCTTGGAACTCATTTCTTCAGCTCTACCTTCAGCCACCACAGGGATATTCGGGTCGCTTGAAGCGATAGAAATATGAGGATTAGCTTTGAGATTTCGCGCCTTTATTGAACTTGTCATTGAAGAAAAGAAGAAAGAATTTTCTGAAACAACACCCCAAACCGGCATTATATGTGGGGCACCACTGGATCTAACAGTGGCAATCCAATACTCCCTCGATGTAGCCAGCCGCTCTCTCGCTAGTTCCCAGGACAAAGTGCCACTAATGCGAGTCGGCTCGATGAAGTCTTTCCTGGATGGATCATTTGGACTGCTTTTTCCCATATTCATTATTGTTACAACTTATTACTTCAATTGGTTATTAGCCAACACCAAGAAGTTTCTCACAGTTGTCAGGCATTTTAAGAACCGGCCTTTACGGATTCGCTTCAGGACTTTTGAGTACTCAATTTGAATATGCGTTACGATTTAATAAAAGGGCAAGTGGAAGGAGGCGCAGGTGCTGCTTATTTATGCAGGTAGGCACGAGCTCATTTTAACTGTCCTGCTGTCGATGCTTCTGTTGCCGTTATTTTACATTAGGGCCCTTGACACTTATTTACCGATTCCAAATGGGAAGAGAGTTTCCGGGCAGTATTTCTTAATGGCTGTAAATTTCCTTATTCTTCCATTCGGAGCTGGACTCACTTGGTATCTCAACCGTTTAGGTGTCAAAGAGTTGGAGCCAGTCCAGCTCTATAGTGCTTCTACTTTAGATGGAGGTCGAAGTTCGGACTTAGAAACTGTTATATCAGCGCCCCCTGATTGGTATGACGACCCATTCGGACGTTTCCCGTTAAGGTATTACGATGGAAGTCAATGGAGTAACTTCGTTTTTATGAATGGAGAGATTTACGATGATCCATGGAAGGAATAGATATTAAATGAAAATCGGAGATATCGCTCCAGACTTCACCCTGCCTGACCAAGATGGAGAACAAGTGTCGTTTTTTTCTCTCCTTGCAAGTAACCCTGTGGTTCTCTTTTTCTACCCTCGTGCTTTCACGCCGGGATGCACGGCTGAGAGTTGTGCTTTTAGAGATGCAGGAGAAGACTTGGAGGCCCTAGGGGCAATCAGGCTTGGCATTAGCAGCGACTCAATTGAACGCCAAGAAAAGTTCAGTTCTAAGTATAGTCTTGGATATAAATTATTATCAGATGCAAACAAAGAAGTTGCCAAGCTATACGGGGTGAAAAGACCAGGACCTTTATTTTCCAAACGCACAACTTTCGTAATATCAAAAGATAAAAAAGTTGAAGCAATAATTCATTCAGAGTTCGATATTAACAAACTTGGATTCTAATTCGAAGTGCAACCTTAATTGTTAGGCTTGGTGAGCTGGATATCTTTTCAGCGAACCAACAAATAAAGGAAACACTTTGAAAAATTACACGCAGCTCACCGAGAATCAAC
>JAJYDO010000091.1 GCA_021777355.1 Actinomycetes bacterium
AAGCGAATCCGTGGGACGTATCTTGAGGCCTGCAAGCTGCAACTATGAGCGATTTGGAATATCCAAACCGCTGAATTGGTTGATACATATTGACACTTGCCGATATAAAACGAGAAAGAACCAGAATTAATGGAAAATGAAGATATTACTAAGATTCGATTTTTTGCTGATCCAATTTGCCCTTGGACCTGGGTAAGTGCCAATTATGTAGTTGGAGCAGCCAAAGTGTTGAATCTTGAAGTCGAGATTTTGCCAATGAGCCTAAAGATTTTAAATGAGAATAATGATCTAAAAAAAGAAATTAAGACCAAATTCGACTTGATCGAGCCAATTCTTGAATCTATGGCTTACGCAGCAAAGACTGGCCGGGTAGACCTATCAAAGGAGCTATATTTCCAAACAGGATACCGCCTCCATGTTTCGAAAATTCAAGACATTGATATTGCCGTAAAAGAGGTTCACGAAATGTTTCTGCAATTTTTTGACGAGGTTGAAGATAATGCAGCTTTGTCAAATGACTACCTGGTCCAATTGCACAGTGAAGCTATGGAACTTGTTGGACCCGATGTTGGCTCTCCAGTACTCCAACTCTTGCCCGATGGAGGAGCGATGCATGGGCCAATCATCTCTAAAGTTTTTGATGATCCCAAAGCTGAGTTACTAAAGTCAATAATTACACTATCTGGCATTAAGGAATTTTCCGAGATTAAGCGCCAAAGGTTTGAAGAGTTGGATACCCGGTTCCAGGTAATGCCACTCACTTAGTCGGCTGGGCTAAGTTAAATAGTAGTGTCTGCACTCCTTTTTGATCTATTAATATTTTCCGTTTCGATTCTTGCTGGTTTACTTGGAGCAGTAGTTGGAATCGGTGGAGGAGCGGTAATTGTTCCGCTTTTGACCCTTGTATTTCACATTGATATCCGTCTGGCCATTGGAGCATCGATTATTTCGGTAATTGCCACATCCTCAGGTGCTGCTGTTGCATACATCAGAGAGCGGATGACAAATCTAAGAGTTGGGATGTTTTTGGAGATGGGCACCACTGTAGGAGCATTAACTGGAGCTCTACTTGTAAGCGTTGTTCCGGATCGTGCCCTTTTCATTCTCTTTGGAATAGTATTGGCCTGGTCCGGGATATCAATGTACAAAAGTCCAGCAGATGCCAAACCACTTCAATCATCTAAGGACAAAATTGCAAACTACCTTAAGCTCCACAGCCACTATGAAGATCGCGCAACCGGCCAAACCGTAACTTACGCAGTGACGGGAACAAAACTTGGACTGGGGCTAATGTATCTTGCTGGGATGATTAGTGCACTTCTTGGCATCGGATCAGGTGCCTTAAAGGTGCCGGCAATGGACTTGGCCATGAAAATTCCCCTTAAAGCATCGTCGGCGACCTCAAATTTCATGATCGGCGTAACTGCTGCCGCTTCGGCCGGAGTTTATTTTTCCAAGGGCGACATTAACCCTGTTCTCACAGCACCAGTGGCGATCGGGGTATTAGTTGGAGCCATTATTGGATCGCGAATTTTGGGAAAACTAAACGCTAAAGTTTTAAGATACATCTTCGTAGGGGTATTGCTAGTGATCTCTATTGAAATGCTGCAACGAGGACTGTTCTAACTATGCCAGATGAAGAAAACAAAGTTGTGCCTGAAAAAGTAGAGGACTCCGATGAGATGCGCCGAGCTGAAATCGTAGTCTCCATGGTATTGCTACTTGGCGTAAGTATTGCGGCAACTTTGATTGGACTTGGAATTGCAATTACTTTTATTCAAGATCACTCTCTAGCATCAGAGTCCTACAAAAAAGTAGCCACAAAGTCTTTTCATTTTCCAACTACCCCCCAGGCCATATTCAAATCAATCGCTCACGGCCAGGGAATGGGAATAACCTTGCTGGGACTTTTTGCCCTGATACTTACTCCAATTGTGCGAGTGGCTACTTCTCTGTTGGTATTTAAAAAGTCCCACGATACGCCATTTGTATTAATTACAAGTTTCGTTTTAGTGGTTCTATTGACCTCATTTGCACTTGGACGACTAAATCTATAGAAGAACTACCTTTATTTTCCAATCTCTACCACAATTCTTCCCTGTACTTCACCATTAAGAAACTTAGGCACCACTTCAACTACGTCTTTAAGATCAATAGTGCTTGTAGTCTTTGCCAAAAGACTCCTGTCAATATCATTGGCAAGCCTTTCCCAGGCCTTCTGACGTAGTTGTCGCGGAGTGCGAATTGATTCGACACCAATTAAAGCAACATTTCTGATAATAAATGGGTAAACCGATGTCTTTAATTCGCCGCCGCCGGTTAATCCACAAGCGGCAACTGCACCATAAGGAATAATCTGGCGAAGAATCTCGCCTAACATCTCACCACCGACAACATCTATTGCTCCACGATACTTAGCGGTTGCCAAATATCCTGTAGATTTGGCAAATACTTCGCTGCGATCAACAACGTGCGTAGCGCCAAGATCGCCGAGATATTCCAGGGCGTCCTTTTTGCCGCTGACAGCTGTAACGTCAACTCCCTTTTTTGCTAACAGTGCAACAGCAAAGCTCCCTACCCCGCCGCTAGCTCCGCTAACTAGTACAGGATATTCGCTGGACTCTTCGAATAATCCGAATCTTTCAAGTGCCATTACACATAAAGCTGCAGTTAGCCCTCCCGTGCCTACGGCCATGGCGTCACTATTAGTCAGATTTGGTGGAATCTCAACTACTGATTTGGCATCAATTCGAACCAGTTCGCTTAGTCCCCCAAACCTATCCTCGCCAAGTCCCTCTCCTGTAACTAATACTCGGTCTCCAACTTTGAATTCTTGACTATTTGATTCTTTAACTACCCCTGCCACATCTACACCGCAAACCATTGGAAACTTCCTAATGACTGGTCGAGTGCCAAGAATAGCTAGTGCATCCTTATAGTTAAGAGAAGCATGGGTAGACTCAATTAAAACGTCACCCTCTGGAAGTTCGGACAAAGGCACATCAGTTAAGGAGGCTGGAATATCCTCTTCCGAAGTCCTGATTATGGCTCTGAAGCTACTTTTCATATCCCTTAAAAATAGCTCATCTCTAGACTTTTAATCTTAATTTCGCACTTCCAGTGCAGTGATCTCCCAACGTTACAACTTCTACTTCATCAAATAGGAGGACAATTAGTTAGTTGCATTCTATTACCAGCGCAAAACGAATCAAGTTTTCTTCTCACTCTGACACGTAGTTTTCTTAACTCGGACTCAATCCAGATATGCGATCATTTACTTATGCTTCTTTTGAGCTTGAGGCCTATTTGTTCAGCAAACGCCAAGCTCGGCTGATATCGTTCACACTTTAAGTCACATGAAACATGTCGTCATGACTCGCACGTGTAAGTGTTATGTACCTACTCTTGTTTAAAATTAAAGGCAACGAGCCAATCGGTATTGAAAATAGACGTGTACTTTGGCCGATTGCTATTTGCTCTCCTTCTTGATTGGTAATATGACTTATTAGCTCCAGCATTTCAATGCAAAACTGATAACGCTTCACCTTGAGAAGCGTAGGTTATTTTAAAAAGCAAATATTTAAAAAGGCTCCGAAATTGGCAATCTCAGTTTCAACCTTAAATACTCAGCCGTAGAGTAGGAACAAAGGTGATAAAGTAAAAAAGCTTGAAAAATTGCATAGAAGGTTAGCACTTTAGGTGAAATAGGGAGTAGTGAAATGGTGAATAATATAAGGCAGATTGCGTTAGGCAGCGAGTTTAAGAAACAGAGTAGATTTTCTTTTGCAATGTCGGCAACATTTAAAATCTTTTGCTCAATAATTTTTATGCTCGCATTCACATCAGCAATGGTTTATTTCGGATCTCACAAGTCAGCCGAAGCCTCTTCTCCCACGTGGTCATCTCCTGAGAAGATTATCCCGAATCCTGGTAGTGCCTATATCACCTCCGTCTCATGTCCCACAACCACTTTCTGTATGGCTGTCGACAATGGCGGCTATGGTCTCACATATAACGGTTCAACTTGGTCAGCACCTGTACGCTTCGACTGGCCTTATAACCTAACCTCGGTTGCATGTACAACATCTTCGTTCTGTGCCGCTGTTGATGGCGATGGGGACGCCTTCACCTACAACGGTTCCACTTGGTCGCCACGTACACGAATAGACTCGCTTAATAACATCGCCTCAGTGGAATGTGTAACATCTGCGTTTTGTGTCGCTGTTGATAGCAATGGGAACGCCTTCACCTACAACGGTTCCACTTGGTCAAGTGCTACTAATATTGATCGGAGCTTAGAAATTTACTCCGTATCGTGCGCTACAACCACTTTCTGTGTAGCTGTTGATGATATGGGCAATGCTCTAACCTATAACGGATCGACCTGGTCAACTCCTGATAATGTTGATGGGACCCATCTCTTCAACTCAGTGTCATGCGCTACAACCACTTTCTGTGTAGCTGTCGACAATGGTGGCAATGCCCTCACATACAATGGATCCACCTGGTCAACTCCTACTAACATCGATAAAACCGGCCTCCATACCGTGTCATGTCTGACGGCCACTTTCTGCGAAGTGGTTGACTGGGGCGGCAATGCCCTCATATACAATGGATCCACCTGGTCAACTCCAGTCAATGTTTATGGAACTTTTATTACCTCGTCCTTTTCATGTGCTTCACCTACGTTCTGCGTTGCAGTTTATAACGGGAATGTTTTAACTTCCAACGGATCCACGTGGTCAACGCCTGTTAATATCGACGGAAGTTACTACATATACGCTGTCTCTTGCCCTACTACGACCTTCTGTATGGCGGGTACAGGTGGCGGTGACACAGTAGCCTATGATGGCTCCACCTGGTCAACTCCTGTTAATGTCGCCTCAAGCAACATCATGTCCATTTCATGCCCCACAGCTTTGTTTTGTGTGGCTGTTGATGCTCAAGGCAATGCGTTAACTTACAACGGAACTATTTGGTCAACTCCTACTAAGATTGATGGGTATAATTTAATTTTATCCGTGTCATGCCCTACAACCATCTTCTGCGTGGCAGTTGATGATGTCGGGAACGATATAACGTATAATGGACCCACTTGGTCAGCTCCTACTAAAATTGATGGAACTAACATATTCTTCAGCTTTTCCGTCTCATGTCCTACAGCTTTGTTTTGTGTGGCTGTTGATGCTCAAGGCAATGCTCTTACCTACAATGGAACTACCTGGTCCGCTCCTGTCAGCGTTGATGGGACCAATCGATTCAGCTCAGTGTCATGCCCCACGACCGCATACTGTGTGGCTGTCGACAATGCTGGCAATGCGTTAACTTACAACGGATCAACTTGGTCGACACCTGTCAGCATTGAAGGGACTAATTACATCGCTTCCGTGTCATGCCCTACAACTACATTTTGTATAGCACTTGATGGAATTGGAGGTGAGTTAACCTACAGCGGAACTACTTGGTCAACACGTGTCAATATTGACGGGACTAATTCTTTAAACTCCGCATCATGCGCTACGACGACGTTCTGTGTTGCAGTTGACAGCAATGCCAGCGCTTTGATTTATGGAGTTGTACAACAACCTATTCCTGTAGTTGCCGGTTTAGCTCAGTCATCTGGTCCCACTTCAGGTGGAACAAGTGAGACTATTACTGGGTCAAACTTCACAGGTGCAACTTCGGTTGACTTTGGATCAACTCCTGCCACCAATGTCGTAGTTGTATCTTCAAGTGAAATTACTGCTACTTCACCGTCTGGAACCGGGAAAGTGGATGTGACTGTTACTACTCCGAATGGAGTATCTGCCATTGTTGCCTCAGATGCTTTTGTCTATGTTTCACCAGAGCCCTATCACTCACTCACTCCTACTCGGATCTGTGACACAAGAGCAATACAAGTTGGAGTTAGTTCAAATGAGTGCAATACTGGTGGCGCTCATACCTTAACCTCCGGAACCATTTTAGATATCCCGGTAGTTGGGTTGGACTCTATTCCATCTAACGCCACGGCAGTTGTGGCAAATGTCACGGTCACAGATACGACAAGTGCAGGTTATTTGACTGTTTATCCAGGTGGAGAGGGTACTCCTCCGACTGCTTCTAATCTCAACTGGGCAAATGGTGTAACTGTTGCTAACCTAGTCACAGTTGCTATTGGACCAAACGGCGATATTGAGGCATATAACTTTCAGGGCAGTGCTGATGTAGTAGTGGACATTGCCGGCTACTACGGACCAGATACAACAAGCAATGCCGGACTTTACGTTCCAATTACCCCAAATAGGATCTGTGACACAAGACCGGTCCAACTAGGAGTTATCTCCAATCAGTGCAATAGTGGCTCCAATGGTCCAATAGGTCCCGGTCAAACTATGACTGTGAACATCTCTGGCCAAGGAGGGCTTCCGGTTAGTGGAATATCAGCAGTTGCTCTTAATCTAACTGCAATAGAGCCAACTAGCCCTGGCTTTTTGAGTGTCTATCCAACAGGTGGAAGTCTTCCAACAGTTTCTAATGTGAATTTTGTAGCCGGTCAGGTAGTCCCCAACAGAGTCATCGTGGAACTGCCTTCATCTGGGACCATTTCAATTTACAACCCCTATGGGATGCTCAACATTGCAGTTGATATAAATGGATACTTCACTGATGGATCTTCTACTCCATTAGGTGCTAGCACCTTTATGCCAATCACTCCTACTAGGATCTGTGACACAAGAGCTATTCAAGTGGGAGTTGTCTCTAACCAATGCAACTCAGGTGGTGCTGGGACTTTGTCTGCTTTATCAACCAAGGTAATCCAAGTTAGTGGCACGAACGGTCTTCCAAGCACTATCTCTGCTGTTGTAGCCAATGTGACAGTCACCAATACAACATCATCAAGCTTCTTATCCCTCTACCCAGGAGGAAACCTGCCTACAGTCTCAGATCTCAACTGGGTACAAGGAGATACCTTAGCTAATCTTGCCCAGATCACCTTGTCCAGTGGATCATTTAGTGCCTACAACCTCACAGGCTCAGTTGATGTGGTTGTTGATGTTGAGGGATACTACTCAGTAGTTCCTTGACTTCGGTGATGGATTACACCGGTGACTTTTCATCCTAAACATCTAAGTACCTGCCTGACTTAAAGTTGTACTAATCCTCCTCAGATTACAAAGGGTTGGAAAGTCAAATTTGACCGCTCTCTTAAAAGTTTTAGAGACAGTCAATTTCGACTCGATCTCACAAGTATTTATCTAAAAATACCCATTGACATGGACAAAAATAAATGATACCATCTCGCCGTCAGTGAGCTAATGATCATGGGTTAGGGCTGTTAAGTAGCAAAAGGAGAATTCATATGGTAGGCGTTAGTTGGCAGGTTAGTCCGAACAGTGAATTCAACAATCAAGCTAGATCTCATTCATTAGTCACAGTAATGTTCAAGTTATTTTGTGTAATAACTTTTATGGTCTTTTCTACCGCAACCATGGTTTACCTAGGATCTACAAAACCAGCTAGCGCTGCTAGTCCAATTTGGTCAAATCCTACGAAAATTATCCCTAATGTTGGTGGAGGCTGGATTTCCTCGGTCTCATGCCCCACAACCACTTTTTGCATGGCAGTTGATGGCGGCGGCAATGCACTGACTTACAACGGATCCAACTGGTCAGCACCTATCAGCGCTGATGGGACTACTGGCATCAATTCTGTCTCATGTCCTATGCCCACTTTCTGCATGGCAGTTGATGGCAGTGATGCACTCACCTACAACGGGACAACCTGGTCAACACCAGTCAACATGGATGGGAGTAGTTTCAGCAACTCCGTCTCATGTCCTACCGCCACTTTTTGCATGGCAGTTGATTATGACGGTAATGCCTTCACTTACAACGGATCCACTTGGTCAACTCCTATTAATGTTGATGGAACTGATCTCATTTACTCGGTATCATGCCCTACCACTACATTCTGTATGGCCGTTGAAGGAAATGGCGATGCCCTTACCTACAACGGATCCACTTGGTCGGTCAGTGTTGATGGGACTAATAACATTAACTCCGTATCATGTCCCACAACCACTTTCTGTGCAGCGGTTAATTATCTCGGCAATGCTCTCACCTACAACGGATCCACTTGGTCATCACCCGTCAAAACTGACGGGAATAATTACATTGCCTCCGTCTCGTGTCCTACCACTACATTCTGTGTTGCAGTTGACGCTAACGCAAGTGCTTTGATTTATGGATCTTCACAACAATCTGCTTCCTCAGAAAATCCATCAATTGTTGCCAATGCACTTAGTGCAGGTACGGGAAAGAGCTTTCTATTTGATTTTGTGTCTGCCTTCACGCTATTAACACTTGGAGTTGGTCTTATATTCAAGCTAAAAACATCTGCCAGAAGTAAAAAGTAATTCATATTTCCTAGCTATTGAAACAAGGATGAATATGGCTGAAAATGGCTTATCTATAATTCATTAGATCCTCGACATCCACTTAGGCCTCTGCGCAGAACTATCCGCGCGAATAGAGAGTCAGCATGTTATAGTTGAATATGCGCGAGTTCTTGGTTGACGACGAG
>JAJYDO010000019.1:0-13808 GCA_021777355.1 Actinomycetes bacterium
ACAAGACAGGGAAAGCTGGTACATCTCCCAGATCCCGGGCAAGAACTAAGAGGCGCTCTTGTCAAAGTGCTAATAGTTGGAGCCAGTACTCATTATTTAAAAGGGGAGATGAGAGAAGTCGTTTCACCTCCTTCAATCAAAACCTTCGGCAAGAAGATCCCTATAAAGGCAAGTGTGACGGTTGGGTAGCCAATACCCCAAAGTAGTATTATTGGGTCCCACCGCGTCAGGCAAGACCTCAGTTGCCATAGACATTGCAAGATCTCTCCCAAAAGTCGAGCTCGTTAGTGTTGATGCATTTGCCGTATATAAAGGCATGGATATAGGTACAGCTAAACCTGAACGGCCACAACTAAATGATCTCTTTTTTCATATGATTGATTTGGTGGAACCGAGTGCCGATTACTCGGCGGGACTTTTCAAAAAAGAAGCCGAAAGAGTAATTTCAGAGATTGAATCAAGAAAAAATATTCCTCTTTTAGTTGGTGGAAGCGCTATGTATCTGTCTTCGATCGTGGAAGGAATGGAATTTCCGGGAACTTGGCCTGATATTAGAAGAGACTTAGAAGAAGAGTTGGACAAAAACGGTCCACTTGGACTGTATAAGATGCTTGAGGAAAAAGACCCGGCGGCCTCGGCGAAGATGGAACCTACAAATGGACGCAGGATTGTTAGAGCTCTGGAAGTGATTTTGGGGTCCGGAAAGAAGTTTTCCTCGTATGGACCGGGGTTTGGTTCCTATCAACCGAACTGCTTTCGTCAAATAGGAATTCAGCTCGAAATGGAAATTATGGATAAGAACATTGAACAAAGGGTGCATATCCAATTAGAAAGAGGCCTGGTAGAAGAGGTAAGTTGGCTGCTGGATCAGCCCCAAGCTTTGGCGCGGGCTCCAAAGAACGCAATCGGATATTCCGAGATAGCAGACTATCTCCAAGGAAAAATGACACTTGAAGCCGCTGTTGGCGAAATTATAGTTAGAACCAAGAGGTTTGCCAGAAGACAGCTACGATGGTGGCGAAGAGATCCTAGAATCTTGTGGATAGATGGAAGTGACTTAAAAGAGGTTAGTTTGACAGTTAGGGAAACAATTTTGGAGTGCTGCGGGTTAATCAAGTTATGACTGGACAGCTTCTCCTGTATAAATATCACGGGCTTGGAAACGATTTTTTAATACATGATGCATCCGAAACAGCCGTATCAGGAGATCAAGCACAAAAGCTTCTGGATAGAAATAGAGGTATTGGTGCAGATGGTCTCTTAAATCTATTCAGACAAAATAGTAACGACAATCTGAAAATGGAGCTTTTCAACGCTGATGGGTCAGTGGCGGAGATGAGTGGAAATGGGCTCAGATGCTTTGCTCATTGCGCTTTTCTTTTAGGGTTCAAAAGTACCGAGCCTTTTCAAGTCGAAACCGGTGCCGGAATGAGACGGGTTCAAATAATCGGGAACCAGGAAAATAAACTATGCGTCACCGTCGACCAAGAAATGGGATCAGTCACTATTCAGCGCGCTGATGGGACGCTTAAAGCGATTGTGGAAGAGACACTTGAGCGTATGGCTTTGGACTCCTGGATAGTTGACGTAGGAAATCCTCATTTGGTTGTTTTTGTAAAGAACCTCGAAATTTTTAACGACTCTTATCTGGAAAAGGTCGGAAACTACCTGTCAACTTCCATGCAGAGCGGGGTCAATGTGGAGTTTGTAGTTTCGCAGGGTGAGACCTGCCAGATGGTCGTTTACGAAAGAGGGGTAGGCATAACCCAGGCTTGCGGGACCGGTTCAGTTGCCATTGCCGCGGCATCAAGGGAAAGCGAAAGAAGCGGAGATGTCATTTCCGTATGCAATCCCGGCGGGGAGTTAATGGTGTCGTTAGAAGGTGATCGGGCGTCCATGAGAGGTCCAAGTTCTTATGTGGCTGAGATTAGCGTGCCTTATGAAAGTGAAGTGTTAAAAGGCACAATGTTCGGAGCTCAATTTGACGCTTATTGACCGTTCATTTAGAGAAAAGATATTTCTGGTTGGAGTAGTCTTAGGCTCTTCAACTATTGCACAGGTTGAAGACGATTTGGACGAGTTGGCTCTTCTGGTTGATACCGCAGGTGCCGATGTAGTTGGCCGCATGCTTCAAAAGCGAGATACTCCTGATCCGGCAACTTTTATCGGAAGCGGCAAAGCTTTGGAGCTAGCAGCACTATGTAATCAATTTGACGCCGATACTGTGGTATTTGACGAAGAGTTAAGTCCGGCCCAACAAAGAAATTTGGAGAAGATATTGGGACGAACGGCGATTGATCGTCCCGCGGTAATCCTGGACATTTTTGCTCAAAATGCCAGAACTGAAGCAGGTGTAATCCAGGTTGAATTGGCGCTGTTAAGTTACCGGCTTCCCCGTTTGAGAGGTCGTGGAGTGTTTATGAGCCAGCAAGGTGGCGGCATTGGAACTAGAGGCCCCGGTGAGACGAAATTAGAAGTGGATCGAAGAGCTCTTTTGGAGCGGATGCACAAATTGCAGCGCCAGATAAAAGACATAACAAAGGTCAGATCCACTCAAAGACGAAACCGTTTAAGGAGTTCAATTCCAAAGGTTTCATTGGTTGGCTACACCAACGCGGGCAAGTCTACATTGCTCAATGCCTTAACAGGTTCAGATGTCTTAGTTGAAAATAGACTTTTTGCCACCCTTGACCCACGAATGCGAGCACTTCGCCTAAGAGGACGGGATCCCGTAGTCATTGCCGATACGGTAGGGTTTATTCGCAAGCTTCCCCATGAGTTAATTGAAGCGTTTCGTTCTACTTTGGAAGAGGTGTGTGATTCGGATCTTTTAATTCACGTTGTGAACAGTTCCTCGGCTGATGCTCTAGATCAAATCAATGCGGTTAGAAGTGTTCTTGACGAAATAGGAGCTTCTCATATTCCAGAAGTGAAAGTATTCAACAAAGCCGACGTTGCAAAAATAGAGTGCAAACATTTAGAGAGCCTCTTCCCAGGTTCAGTGGTAGTTAGCGCATTAAAAAATACCGGAATGAGAGAGTTAAAAGAGGTAATTTTCGACCGCATTGAAGGATCGAAAGCTAACTATATGTTGGAGATACCTATTTCATTTGGGGCACTTCGCTCAAAAATCCATGAGCACGGTAGTGTAATTGATGAAGAGACTGTTACTAAGGACTCGGGCGAAATTGTGTATTTGATTAAAGTGCGAATGGATCCAAAATATTACGGGGAGATTGCCGACTTTATTTGTGACGAAGGGAAAGAGATTGTCAAAATTTGAGTTAGCTCCTTATCCCTACGATCGGATAAAAGATATTATTGATGATGCCTCGCGAAAGTTTTCCCAGCTTCTTGATCTATCGGTTGGGACGCCATGCGACGATCCGCCTTCGATGCTAATGAAGGAAATGAGTTCATCTGGAAGTGCCGTAAATGGGTATCCACCATCCAAAGGAACACCCGAATATCTTTTATCGGTTTCTAAGTGGTTAAATCGAACATGCGGAGTCGATATTGAAACAAATCAAATCTCGGCCTGTGTGGGAACCAAAGAGTTTGTGGCTTCTCTTCCTCATTATTTGAGACTCCGGACTCCGGAGAAAAATGTGGTTGCCGGACCAAAACTTGCGTACCCGACATACGAGATGGGAGCCAAACTAGCCGGTTGTGATTATGTTGGGCTGGCGGAAACCGGCATTGGCATTGACCTTGAATATTTAGACGAAATTGACAACTTACTCTGCCTTTGGGTTAATTCGCCCGGCAATCCTACTGGTCATTTGGAAGATCTTCAAAGAGTGGCAAAATGGGCGAATCTGAAGGGCGTTCCGGTAATTAGCGATGAGTGCTACATGGAGTACAACTGGATTGGACCACCCGACACAATTCTAAAATATGGCAAAAAAAACGTGCTAGCCCTGCATTCGCTATCCAAGAGATCCAACGCAGCAGGTATTCGGGTGGGATCATTCTGTGGTGATCCAGACCTTGTCTATTATCTGACAGAGATAAGAAAGCATGCAGGTGCCATGGTCGCCGGTCCACTTTTACATGCGGCAAGCGCCGCGCTGTACGACGATGAACATGTGCAAATGCAAAGAGATAGATACTTGGAGCGTTTGAGAATATTTAGCGACGCTTTGAGTAATATCGGTCTTAAAGTAAGTCTTCCCGACGGAGGATTTTATCTTTGGGCCAAGATCATGGGAGCACCTCCCGGTGCAGATGGCTCGGAGCCTTTGAGTTGGGCCTGGACGAGTTGGCTTGCCAATAATTTTGGAGTAATTGTAGCCCCGGGAGACCTTTATGGCGAATCTGGAGATTCGTTTCTCAGAATAGCTATGGTCCAGCCGACCAATGAGATCGTAGCAGTTGCCGATAAAATATCTAAGTTCGTTGTCTAAGCCTAAGGTGGAAAGTGAATTAACCTGTCATCATGGAAAACTCGGATATTGACTGGAAAGAGTACGCTATGGAGCTTATGTCGCAAAAAGGGGCAGTTGAGGAGCTCTTTGAAAATAGGGAAAATCTTGATATAAATAGGGATAGACCATTGGTCGAAAAAATTATCTCAGGGCTTGATCGCGGTTTGATTAGAGTGGCACAGGTCAATCCTGAAACTGACCTAGTCGAGGTCAACGAATGGATAAAGAAGGCCATTTTGCTATGGTTTAGGGTCAATGAAATGCAAACTACGGAGGT
Source organism: Actinomycetes bacterium (assembly GCA_021777355.1). Classification (GTDB taxonomy): domain Bacteria; phylum Actinomycetota; class Acidimicrobiia; order Acidimicrobiales; family JABEUL01; genus JABEUL01. Next base: position 4,705 of record JAJYDO010000019.1, read on the forward strand.
GGGACCTTTCGAATACGTCGATCGCCTTAAGTTAAAGTCACACTATGATGCATCTAAAGTGAGAGTGGTGCCCGGAGCCCTGGCCCGATTCGGTTCATATCTGGCCCCCGGGGTTGTCTTGATGCCTAGCTTTGTCAATATTGGCGCCTATGTGGGGGAGGGAACCATGGTGGACACCTGGGCCACTGTTGGGTCGTGCGCACAAATTGGTGCTCGGGTTCACTTAAGCGGCGGAGTTGGCATCGGCGGGGTTTTAGAGCCGCCGCAGGCCGCTCCTGTAGTGGTTGAAGATGATGCTTATATAGGCTCTAGATCAATGATTGTAGAAGGAGCCCGTGTCTGCCAAGGCGCGGTAGTTGGGGCAGGTGTGATTTTAAATCCCTCTATCCCCGTTATTGACGCGAAAAGCGGGGATGAAATTTCAAGAGGGATAGTTCCACCATGGAGCGTTGCCGTTGGGGCATCGAGGGAGCGAAAATTTGAAGGCGGGACATATTATCTTCCCTGTGTACTTGTTATAAAGCACTTAGAAGTTGGCGAGCGCCACTCTAAGACCGCACTTGAGGATCTGCTTCGATCTCATGGAGTTGCGACTTGAGCCAAGATAGCTCGGATTTAAAGGGAGCATCGGTTTCCATCGATGTTTCAGCAATTCCGTTGGAGCCAGTAGGTGCGGGCAGATATGTAATTGAGTTGTTAAAAAATCTTCCCGACTTCTCGGGCGATATGGGGATTCTCCTCATCTCTCGCTATGGTGACGCAAAAAGGTGGAGTAAATCCGTTAATGAATCCTTCTTGGTGCAAAGCTTGGTCCCGAACAATCGAGCCATGCGATTGGCTTATGAACGCTTAAGCCTTGGGGCTCAGTTGGAAAGGCGAGGAATTAAAGTCCATCACGGCCCGCATTATACGCTTCCTTCCACATCAAAAATTTCGCTGATCTCAACAATTCATGATTTAACATTTTTTGACTTTCCCCAATATCATTCCAAATCAAAGGTGATGTTTTTTAGAAAGGCAATTGCAGATGCCTGCAAAAGGGCCGATGTCATCATTTGCGTCAGTCAGCACACAAAGAGCCGCTTAATTGAATTGTTTGATCCGAAAGGTGAAGTCAGCGTAATTCCTCACGGAGTTGATACCGGCAGATTTAAACCGGAGGAGGACTTTGTGGGACAGGACCAGAAAATAATCGATGAGCTTATTCTCGGAGATGACTTCATACTTTATTTGGGAACAGTTGAAGGTCGTAAACGCATTGATGTTCTGGTGAAGGCATTTGACCTTTTAATCAAGGACAAACTTATCCAAAACAACGTTAAACTCGTTATGGCCGGCAAAAATGGGTGGAAGACAGCTGAGGTTGAAGCTGCCATCAAGGAATCACCCAATAGCGCCAGAATTCTCAGATTGGGATGGGTAGCCGATGAAGCAGTTCCTTCCCTTATTAGAAGATCACTGGCAGTGGTATATCCGTCTCAGGCTGAAGGATTTGGGCTTCCGGTATTAGAGGCTATGGCATGCGGGTCAAAAATTATAACTACTCAAGACACTGTTATGGCTGAGATTTCTAACGATGTGGCTTATCTTTGCGAGCCCGGGCTTCCCGAGAGCTTGGAAGTAGCCATAAATTCGGCCCTATGCGATTTGACGAACTACTCTGGTTCTAGCAATGGAGAAGCCGTCTTTAATACCAGAAAACAAATGGGACTTTATTTGGCCAGGAAGTCCAGCTGGCAGGAATCCGCAAAGCGCCATGCGGAAATTTATAGGAGATTTAAGTAAAATCTTCTTGTCATTGTTGGGTAAGGTATAACAATGCGAGCGTATCTGACGGGAGGCCACGGATTTGTCGGCCAATGGCTTTGCAGGCACTTGGAGACATTTGGAGATACCGTTGTTGCGCCGGATGAATCGGTGGACATAACTGATAAAGGCGCAATATCCAAGGCATTGATTTCAGCCGAACCGGAGGTCATTTTCCATTTGGCTGCCCTAAGTCATGTGGGAGAGTCGTGGGCTGAACCAGGTGAAGTTTTTAGAGTTAATGCAGAGGGAACCCTAAATGTAGTTCAAGCATCACTGGAACTTAAAAATAAGCCTAGAGTAATTGTAGTATCGTCAGCGGAAGTCTACGGCATTGTTTCGCCTTCAGATTTGCCACTACATGAAAACAGCGAGACTCGACCTGTTACTCCGTACGCCGGTTCAAAATTAGCCGCTGAAGTGGCGGCCCTCCAAGCATTTAGGGGAAGTGGTGCAGACGTGGTGGTTGTTAGACCATTCAATCATGTCGGGCCGATGCAGTCCGAGCGGTTTGTAGTTTCTGCGCTTGCCAAGAGAATAGTCGAAGCCGTAAAATCCGGTGCATCGGAGATCAAGGTAGGCAATCTTGATTCCAGGCGAGACTATACGGATGTGAGGGATGTAGTGAGGGCTTACAGGCTGCTCGCTAAAGAAGGTCAACCGGGCGAGATCTATAACATTTGTTCCGGATTTGACAGATCAGTCCGTGAAGTGGCCGATGTTTATCTTGGCTTGGCGCAAAAAGACATTAAATTGGTTAAAGATGAAAGCTTAACCAGGAATGCAGATGTACCTGTTTTAAGAGGGGATAACGCCAAAGTCAGACAGGCGGTTGGCTGGCAGCCAGAGATAGTTTTTGAAGACACGCTAAGAGATACTTTTGACTATTGGCTCAACGCTCAAGCTTAAGTTTTTAAACCTAAATTATTTCGGCAATTCATATGGGAGAAGCTTTGGTCTTCCAACAATATGAAGTTTCGAATCAAAAGGCCAAACAGAGACAAAAACCCACAAAAGATCGAGCAAATAATCAAATTCACTCAGTCAGCTGTGAGTTTTTGTCGACGAATTAGCAGGCTAGTTTGTCAGATGGGCGAGAATCTGCCCTCTAATTTCTTTGCCTTTTGCGTGCGCTTCTTTGGCAAATTCCCGAGCAGGCTCCGGAAGCTTGTCTTCAAGGGGTGAAATTCTCTCTTCGAGGTCGGAAATAAAGGCTTCCAAACTTGAATCCAACTCAGAGATGCGATTATTAATTGTTACCCTCACATCGTCAAGTTGTGCTTCGAAGTTGGCCCATGGCTCTTCTAACTTCTTTTTGAACTCTTGTCTTCGCACCTGGGCTTTTTGGAATCCCATGACGCCAAGTCCAACAGTGACATAAAAAGCATCTTTCGCAGTATTTACGATAGTTCCAGCCACATCTTCCATTTCAATTCTCTCCTTTTGGTAGTGAAATCAAATAATTAATAATACTTATATTATACATATGTGCAAACTTTTGCAAGCACTAATTTAATAATAATATCAAATTGAGGCTTATTCAAGATATCAAACCATTCTAACCAGGATAAATGAGGTGTTATCCCATAGAAAATATTTGTTGAAAGTGTTAAACCTAAGGGATATTTTTGAGGATCTCATGAAATTTTATTTGCATTGTTGGTCAATCCAGACGCCTTTTGGGACTAGCCTTTAGGTTTGCATGAGTAGTGATCTGCCTGCAGTAGTTGCAGTAATTGTGGTCTCGGATTGCCAAGATTGGTTAGGGTCGACGTTGAATTCTCTGGCATCTCAGGATGTTGAAGGACTTTCATATTTAATTCTTGACTCTTCCACCGACGGTGTCGAAGATTTTGTAATGGGCGTTCTCCCCGGGGCCCATTACAAGCGCATCCCGCAGGCCGGAGGCTACGGGAAAAAGGCAAACGAAGTTATTAACTTGGTGAAAGGGGCAACTCATTACCTATTCTGTCATGATGACATTTCACCCGAAAGCGATGCCACCAGGCAATTACTGGTAGAGGCATATAAATCCAATGCGGGTGTGGTGGGGCCTAAGTATGTTAACTGGGATAACCCTTCTATTCTTCTATCTGTGGGACTTGGCACCGACAGGGCGGCAGTGGTAGTTCCAAGAACCGAACCAAATGAAAGAGACCAGGGCCAGCACGACGGAAGTCGTGAGGTTTCAGCTGTGCCGGGTGGTTTCATGTTGGTTCGTGCAGACCTTTTTGAGCGGTTAGGTGGCTTTGATGAGGAAATAACCTACTTTGGCGAGGACATTGATCTTTGTTGGCGTGCAAGACTGGCCGGTTCGCATGTCTTTGTAGCCCCGGCCGCCAAAGTCGCTCATAGGCAGGCGCTGTCCTCTAATTATCGAGAAATACCGAAAGAAAAAAGCGGAAATCGCTCAGCCACTTTAAAATCTCCAAGTGGTTTTTTGCTTTTAAGGCGCAGCGAAATAAGAATAGTTGTTAAATCATATTCCCCCTGGAGGCTCTTCACCACGCTTGCCGGACTAATTTTACTCTCTATTCTTGAGGTAATTGGAGCTACCTTTGGCGGTAAGAGAACACGTGCACGCGAAGTAGTTAGAGCCTGGATTTGGAATATCTCAAAATACAGGTCATTACTTGATGCTCGGAAAAAAACTCAGAAAATTAGAAAAATTAGTGATCGGGAATTTACAAAGCTGGAGATTTCGGGGTCCGAAAGATTAGCGAGGGTGCTAAGCGCCAGCCGAATTGCCCAAGTGGCAACTCAATTTAATTCCTTGTTAACTTTTTCTATAGCCTTTTTGCTTTTGGTCTTATTAATCGGAGGGCGTAATTTTATTACCGGATTTGCAAGTACCGGCCAGTTGGGAGCAATGGTTTCTCCTAGCGAGATGTGGCATGCTTACTTTAGCGGATACTATCCAGAGGGGCTGGGTTCCCAATACCCACAGTCGCCCTACATGCTGTTTCTCTCCGTCGGCGGCTATATTTTGGGCGGATCTACAAGCCTGATGAGGACCTTAGTAGTATTTGCGCTCCCTGTTTTAGGTTTAGTTGCAGTTGCAAAACTTTGCACTTATTTTTTTGGCCTTAGCGCTAATCGAGAGAAGAATGCATGTCGAGTGGCTTTAATTCTGGCAGTTTTGGGATTTCCTTTTTTATGGAATGATTTCTCTAAGAACTCGGTTTCGGGCCTGGCAGCGTTTTTCACTATTTCATGGCTTTTGTACCTAATGACGAAGTTTTTGGAATTAGTTTCCGGTGATACCAAGTTAAGTCGGAGCGAGTTATTAAAGAAATTAATCGGGGGTGTCATAGTCGTTTCAATTGGATCGTCAATTTGCCCCTCTCTACTTTTGTTGATTCCAATTATCTCAGTTATGCTGGCAATTTGGGTAGCCATAAGATTTTCGTTGCGGTTTGGAATTCTTTCCATTTTCTATCTATTAGCTACAACAATTGCATCTTCGATAATACTTTTTCCATGGTCTTTTGAGGTAATTAAATCAATTCAAATCGGAAGCCTAGTGGGCGGGAATAAGGTTTACGCAGGCAAGTTTTCATTTATAGATATCGTCACATTTGGACCAACCCAGGTCGGGGTAAAGTGGATGACTTTAGCAGCAGTATTGGCGGGAGTGCTTCCAATTTTTATTGCCAGGAGAAAAAGGCTCGTGGTATTGGAAATCGGATGGATAATTGTTGTATTGATGTGGCTCATAGGTATGCTCCAAAATGAAGGTGTATTTGGAGGAGCACTGGCAGATCCTGAGGTACTCGGATCTGTGGCACTAACTGGTTTTTGTTTAATAGTTGCTTCTAGTGCTCTGGCGTTTTTGAGGGATCTCCCGAGTCATAAACTTGGCTGGCGACAGATTGTGCTGGTGTTTTGCGTAGGTGTATTGATTTCTATGATTGGTCCGCTTTTATACTCGAGTCGAAACGGCAGCTTTAACAACAAAGGTATTTATTACTCAACTTGGCTCCCTCCTTCGGTAATTTCGCCATTGCCAGGAGGTTCCAGAGTTCTCTGGATTGGAGCGCCAAGTAATTTACCAGGGACTCCTGTTGTTATTAACAATGAATTTGCCCTTTCCGTGACGCCCAATGGGCTTGGCACTGTTGAAGACAACCAACCTCTTTTATCAGCCTCTGCGCTAAGTCCTTACTTAGCTGCAGTCACAACTTTGCTAAAAGGTGAAAATACACAGATCGGCAGCGTTCTGTCTGGACTTGGAATTAGATGGATAGTTATTACTGACTCGAGAAGTTCGCTTTTTGGAACGCTAACTAATAATATGGGCGCACAAAGTGATTTGCTTTCCATTCCCACTATTGGTTCGATCAGAGTTTTTGAAGTACCTCAGTCAAATCCAATCCGACAGGTGGTGACAGTCGAATCGTCAAGACAAGGTATTGCTTCGGCAAGTTATGTCTCTCCTATCTTGGGGAGTAATTCGGTGGGTCCTTTTCACTTCGAAAATGTTACGGGAAACGTAGCTTTAAGTGCTACATCGGGCAATTGGAAGGTTAATGGATCAAGCCCAAGATATTTAATTTCAGGCCAAAACGGATCTGAGACAGAAGTATTTGATGCCAAGGGTGAATATGGCGAAATCGCGCTCTTTCCTACGCCGTTATCCGAGCTAGGCGGCATTTATTCGGTATTTATCTGGATCTTAGTATGCACTTTCGCACTTTACTGGCGATCTGGTAATCCGGCAAAGGGCGATTCATGAAAAGTGGAGCCAAAATCTCCGGAGAGTCAAGCTCAGTTTCGTGGTGGCCAATTGCTGCAATTGTCGTTTTAGTTCTAGCGTGTATTTTTGTATCGGGCCAAGTTGGTCTCAAAGTGCCCTCACCGATAATTGCTTCCAGATATCTCAACCCAAGCTATGCACTTGACGGAGGGGCATCAAGTGCCACTTGGTATTGTGAAGGATTTGGAGGTGCTCTTAATGGAATTGATTATCAAGATATTTTGCTAAGTAATCCGTTAGATAAAAGTGTAGGTGGCTATTTTGACATGACATTGTCAAACGGAAAAAGGCTGCAATCAGCTTTTACACTTCCAAAGAAGTCATTTCAGGTTGCAGATATTGTCCAACGTGCCGGCCAGCCAGCGGAGATGATCGAGGTACACCTTTTTGAAGGCGGCGTGGTGGTGACTCTGGCAGAACATATTGCTTCAGGATGGATTACCTCGGGATGTTCGCCAATGGGTGCTCAAAGCGTATTGCTTCCGGGTGGATCAACTAATACTACGAGCCAGTATTACTTGGCAATTTCAAACTCCGGCCCAAGCGTCGCCGTAGTGAACATTTCGATATTTAGTACAAACGGTTACCTTGAACCCCCATCAATTCAAGGACTAGTAGTCGCCTCGGGGGACACTTTGCTTGAAAACTTATCTATTGCTGCTCCCGATGAAAACATAAGTGCAGTAACTGTGTCGGCGATGCAAGGTTCGCCAAATATAGTGGCTGCAATGGCTGATGTTTCTGCCGGAGTTACGACTCTTTCATCCGGGAGTCCATATGTTGGCAACAACGCAATAATTTCTGCCACCGAGGGCCTTGTAAGCGAAACCGAGAGCATCACGGTGGTTAATGCCGGAGAAAGTGCGGCAAAGGTTTCTCTTGTTCCGATTCTTACCTCAAATTTAGTTTCTTCTCCAATTACTGCAATGATTGCTCCGAAGTCAACTTGGGTCGTGAACTCGTCTACATTTGCGTCGACTTTTGGAGGTTCACCTCATGGCTATGTGGTGAAGAGCAATGTGGCGGTGACCGCCTTTAGAACTATTTCCAATTCATATGGCGTCCAATGTTCTTTTGGTGTTCCTTTTGGAACAAATACTGCTTCAGGCGCCATCACCTTCTTCCAATTACCGGGTCAAGGTATGCTAACTTTACTCAATCCGAGTTCCCTAAACGAAAGGGTCTTGGTTTCTCTTCTATCTCCTCAGTCCTCAGAAGAAAAAAATATTCAAATAGCAATCCAGCCTTATTCGGTAAAGGTATTGGACTTATCCTCTACAGGCTTGGAATCTGTTGGATACGCAGTTCAATCCAGCGGATCGATTATCACAGAAGGAGATATGAGCGACTCATTTGGGAATCTGGAGAGGTTCCAAGGCACAAATTACGAGCCTTAAACTGTGCCTGTTTTATTCTCAGGTTCTGGAAAAACCATCCTGGAAGTAGCGGCTACAGTGTCATCGTTCGGAGGGGTGAGAGATCCCCCTTGGGGAGTAAAGTGTGGGACTAAGGCAGCCTGGCCGGTGTGAACCGGACCGCCGAATGCCTCGTCGACTAGCTTGCCCACCTCTTCGCCAGAAATTGTTTCCCGCTTGAGAAGCTCACCTGTGACTGCAACAAGTCCACCTTTGTGCTGTGAGAGCAAATCGAATGCCCTGTCTTCTTGTTCTTGAAGGATTCTTGCAATCTCTTCATCGATAACCGTGCCGGTTGCCTCTGAAAAATCCCTCGAATGCATAAGTTCATCCCCTAAGAATGCAGGCGACTCGTTTCCCCAGGCCATCGGTCCGAGTCTGGATGAAAATCCCCACTCCTTGACCATCTTTTTCGCCAGCTCAGTGTTGCCTTGAAGGTCATTTGAAGCTCCCGTTGAAAGATCTCCGTATATCAATAATTCAGCCACTCTTCCACCCATCCTGACGGCGAGTCGATCTTCTATAACCTTTTTTGAATAAATGTGCCGCTCTTCCATGGGAAGCTGCTGGGTCACACCGAGCGCCATGCCAGTGGGGAGGATAGTGACTTTATGTAATGGATCGGCGTCGGCCAGTACATATGCCAAAACTGCGTGCCCTGCCTCATGGTAAGCAACTCTCTCTTTTTCCTGCTCGCTTAAGACGGTACTTTCACGCCTCTGTCCCATCAGTTCTCGATCTCTGGCGGCTTCAAAATCCAACATCTCTATCACAGCCGAATTTCGCCTCACGGCATGAAGTGCGGCCTCATTGACTAAGTTTGCAAGATCGGCGCCGCTAAGACCGGGAGTTCCCCTGGCAACCAATTCGAGGTTGACTTCAGGAGAAAGCCGTATGTCTTTGCAGTGAACTGCGAGGATTGGCAGACGCTCTTCAAGATCGGGGAGTGGAACCACGATCTGCCTGTCGAAGCGCCCAGGTCGAAGAAGTGCCAGGTCCAAGATGTCGGGTCGGTTTGTAGCAGCCATCATAATTACGCCCTCGGACGCATCAAAACCGTCCATTTCGGAGAGAAGTTGATTTAGTGTTTGCTCTCTCTCGTCGTGCCCTCCTCCAAAACCGGCTCC
>JAJYDO010000019.1:13818-39001 GCA_021777355.1 Actinomycetes bacterium
GGCCGATTGAGTCAATCTCGTCGATGAACACTATCGATGGAGCTTGCTTTCGGGCAGTCTGGAAAAGGTCCCTGACTCGTGACGCACCGACTCCTACAAACATTTCCATGAAATCAGATCCGGAAACCGACAAAAAGGGAACTCCGGCTTCGCCGGCGACAGCTCGTGCAAGCAGAGTCTTGCCAGTTCCCGGAGGACCGACTAAGAGAATGCCCCGTGGAATTCTTGCACCGATGTCACGGTATCTTGCCGGCGCTTTTAGAAAATCAACCACCTCGGAGATCTCCAATTTGACTCCGGTGTAACCCGCTACATCTGCAAATGTGGTTTTAGGCCGCTCTGAAGTATAAAGTTTGGCCTTAGAGCGCCCGACGGACATCACAGAAGCCATCTGGCCTTTGGCTGCTCTGTACATGAAGACTATGCCTCCCACAAGAAGCAATATCAGCAGGATATTCCACACGTAAGAGAAAATGGAAGCAGACGGTGCCGAGTAGGTTACGGAGACCGAGTTGTCGCGAAGCGTAATTTGATCCTGTGGAATAGGAGGCAGAGGACCGGTGAAATCGTAGGTTTTCCCATTAGTCAGCTTTCCGCTGACTTCTCCGGTCGATGAATTAATTACAGCCGTAGATACCTGGTGTTTTGTCACGTCTTTCATAAACTGCGTGTAGTTGGAGATTGCCGAGTTTGCAGGGCGCGATACCAAAGTCGGCACTACAAAAAGCGCGATGACAACGGCTGTCAGAAGTGCAAAAGCAACGATTCTGCCTACATCTGGCTTCTTCGACTTGTTTGTGCCGTCTTGACCTGCATTTCCTGGTTGAGGGAAAGAATCCACAACACATATCGTAGGCTTTTTAACCAAGCGTGTGTGCACACCGGTTCGAGATGTCACCGAGGGGGGTATTTTTCAACTATCGTGCCGAGAGGAATGATTGGTGAAAACGACGCCGAAATTAATTGGAGCTTATTTGACGTAGCACTGGGCCTGGTGGTGGCAATTGTGCTTGAATCAGTGTCCCTGGCGATCTGGGCTTCCATATCCGGGAGTAAGGTAGCAGCTCCGAATACCGCTTATCCCTTCGGAGAGGAAGCTTCAGGTTTTTTTGGTTTTTGGGTCGGGCTGGTGGGAGCCGCGGTATTGGCCTCTCGCTTCAGAGGAACTGGAAGTCTGGTCAAAGATCTGGGCTTGAGGGTGAAATTAATCGATATTCCCCTTGGTCTTTCCGTTGGGGTTGTATGCCAAGTAGTAGCAGGTTGGCTAATCTATCTCCCATTTTTCCAACTGGATCCCTCACTAAAGCAAACTTTAGGCAACCCCGCCAAGCAGCTAACCGGATCTGGCCATGGAGTTACATTTTTAGCGCTAGCGATTTTGATCTGTGTCTGTGCCCCATTTGTGGAAGAACTATTTTTTCGAGGCCTTCTTTTGAAGTCTCTTAATGCTTCGCTGAAGAGCCGTTCTGGCAAAAAATGGACGAAATGGCTAAGTATTTCAATATCGGCTGTTGTATTTGGCCTTGTCCATTTCGAGTTATTGCAACTCCCTGGCCTTATAATCCTAGGCCTGGTTCTTGGTTACATGGTCACAAAAACAGGTCGATTAGCAACCTCGATGTTTGCACACGCCGGTTTCAATGCGGTTACGGTTTTTTGGCTTTGGAAGTACCACTAGATCGGAATAAGTGCATCATATTCAATAGTTCGAGGGGCTATTGTTATCTAATGGCTAAATAAGCTTTGGTTTACTTGGGTCGAATAAGAGCGGAAGATCTGTTTGAATAACGTGGATGACGAGGCAGTTAAGCCAGATCAGTTAAAAGAAATACGAGAAGATAAGAGTTCAGTCAAATTCAGAACTCGCTTTGTGCCCAAAGGCGGCCCTTTGGAGTACTTTGATGTAATTTTCTTGATTGCTGCCGTATTGTATTTATTCTGGCAGGTAAGGCCGGATCTTATTTTTTCTTCGTCCATTCCAACAGGCGGTGATTACGGCGGTCATTTGGATGTTCCATGGTACTTGATGCATCATCTTCTGCCTCAAGGTCGGGTGACAGGCTGGAGTCCGGATTGGTACAACGGATGGCCTCTTAATGTTTTTTATTTTCCTATTCCAAGTCTTTTTATAGCCCTTCTTAGTTTTGTGATTCCTTATGTGGTGGCATTTAAAATGGTTGTGGTCTTGGGAACCCTTTTGCTTCCAATTAGCCTCTGGTGCTTCGCGAGATCATTCGGTGCTCCTCTTCCGGTTCCCGGAATGCTTGGGATTGGATCGCTTTCCTACCTCTTTAATTATGCTTACACAATTGACGGGGGAAATATCTTTTCAACAATGGCAGGTGAGTACTCATTCTCACTATCATTGGCGTTTTCATTTTTCTTCTTTTCCAGGTTACTAAAGTGGATGAAGACCGGCACGGGTGCCAGATCCGCTGCCGTTTTGTTCGGTCTCACGCTTGCAAGCCACTTATTAGGAGGATTCCTAGCAATTGGCGGCGCCTTTTTACTTACTTTGCTTTTCAGAAGAGGCAAAGGTCCTCACTATGGAACACGAATGATCAAGACTGCCCTAATTATAATTGTGGGATTTGCAATAACGGCCATATGGGCAGTGCCATTTGCAGGCGACATTGCTTATAGCACCAATATGGGTTACTCAAAGGTAACTACCTATATGCTAAATCTGTTCCCGAGCAGTTACCTGTGGGTGTTTTGGCTAATATTTCTCGGCGCAATTGCTTCTCTTTTTGCCGAAAAGCTCTATGTTGGGGCGATTGCAGTTTTGACGGGGCTAGGCATTGCTTTGATTTTCAGCGCCAACGGAGAACTCTGTTTTGGTGCGGCAGGAGTCGTAGCGGCGGGAATTCTTTACAGAAAGCGTCCCATGTCTCTATGGTTCTCGGTGTTAGGCCTAGTCACCGGTGTTGCCTTTGTTGTTTTATCTCCGAATGCCAAGCTTTACAATCCAAGAATGCTCCCGCTTTACTCGCTTGCAATATACATGATGGCAGCAATTGGGGCCTTTGAAATCGGAAACTTGTTAGGAGAGATCTCTCGCTCTTACTACCGCCAAATAGGTTATTTCACGGTTGCAATCAACAAGTGGTGGAATGCATCTTCGGGAGTGATCTTCACAATGCTTACCACAGTCCCGTTGACTTTGTCGCTAATTCCCTACGGAAAAGCCGGTCCCTTTAATGCCATGCAAAAGCATGTGACCGTGAACTATGCACCATCTTGGGTTGCTTACAACTTCACGGGATACCAAGCAAAGTCGGGTTATCCCGAGTACAAAGCTTTTATGAATATGATGGCAACTGTGGGGAAAAAGTACGGGTGCGGCAGAGCATTCTGGGAGTATTCAAGTGATCTTGATCGGTTTGGTTCTCCTATGGCTCCATTCTTGCTGCCATATTTCACTCAAGGTTGTATTGATTCAGAAGAAGGTTTGTTTTTCGAATCATCGGCAACGACTCCGTTTCATTTCTTGAATCAGTCAGAAATGTCTTCTGCGCCTGATTATGCCATGAGTGGACTGCCATATATTTACAACACTCCAGATGTCCGACTCGGAGTGGAGCATCTTTCATTAATGGGAGTGAGATATTTTATGACATCATCGGAGTTGATATACCAGGAGGCATCGCTTGATCCTTCTCTCAGTCTTATTGCAACATCTGGCCCTTGGAACACTGCTGCACCCGGAGGCGTTCCAAGTTACATTACGTGGCATGTTTTTCTGGTGGCGAACTCTTCTTTAGTACAACCTTTAACCGAACAACCAGCAGTAATTTCACACATGCCCCCGCCTCATCCGGCCACTCTTGAACCATGGGTGACGGCCGTTATGAACTGGTATCAAAATCCGACTTATTGGCCGGTAGAACTTGTGGCAAGTGGACCTAGCAGTTGGAAAAGAGTAGCGCCTGGAAATGTCGAATCTCAAACCGTGAAAGAGCCAAGTGTAGCCGTCACAGATATAAAGTCGACTTCAGATTCGATTAGTTTTCATGTTTCAAAGGTTGGAGTACCGATATTAGTAAAAATCTCTTACTTTCCCAATTGGAAAGCAGTTGGAGCTACGGGACCTTATAGGGCGTCACCAAATCAAATGGTTGTAGTTCCAACTTCAAACAATGTAACACTTTATTATGGAACCACAAGTTACGATTGGATTGGGGCAGTTGTTGCCGGATTTGGATTTGTAGGCCTTTGGTTCTTGGTGCTTCTGAGGCCCCACAGGAGAAACCCCACCAAAAAGAAGCCAGCAAATGATTCTGATTTTTCAGATGGCCCACTGTGGGGATTTGGTGACTTTCCTGCCGATGGTTACACTAAGATTTTCCACCGTATGCCAGTTTCGGAAAAATTTCATAAAGTCTTTAAAGCCTATGACATTAGAGGCCTAGCTCCGGGTGAGTTGGACGCGGATATGTGTAGGGCAATCGGAGTAAGCGTAGCGAGACACTTTGGGGAGCCTTCAATTGTTGTGGCTCGGGACATGCGGCAAAGCGGAGTGGAACTGTGTGAGGCTTTTGGCGAAGGAGTAACTTCACAAGGAGTGAAGGTAGTATTTCTGGGATTAGGTTCAACCGACATGCTCTATTATGCTTCGGGTGCACTCAATATGCCGGGTGCGATGTTTACTGCTTCTCACAATCCAAAGGAATATAACGGAATAAAACTTTGCGGGGCTAAAGCCGCTCCTATCGGGGAAGAAACAGGCCTATTTTCAATTCGAGATGAAGCTATAAAGATACTCGAGACCGGTGACGAAATTATCGGGAATCAGGACCTAATTGACGAAAGAGACGCACTGGGAGCATTTGCCAACCATGTCCGGGGTTTTCTTTTTGGAGCCGACCTTTCCTCGATAAAAGTTGTTGCCGACGCGGCGAATGGAATGGGCGGGCTAATCGCTCCCGAAGTCTTTTCAAAACTCCCGGTTAATCTGGATTTACTATTCGGTGAGTTAGACGGAAGTTTCCCTAATCATCCCGCCGATCCCATTCAGGCAGAAAACCTGGTTGACCTTTCGAGAAGGGTAGTTGAGACTAAAAGTGACGTGGGGCTTGCTTTTGACGGAGATGCCGACAGGGTGTTTTTGGTTGATGATCTCGGCCAGCCTCTGTCAGGATCCACTACCACTGCAATCGTTGCCAAGTTCATGCTTGAGAAATTTCCGGGTTCAACAATTCTTCACAATTTGATATGTTCAAAATCAGTTCCCGAGATTATTAGAGAATCCGGAGGAATTCCTTTGAGAACACGTGTGGGCCACTCTTTCATAAAGGCGGAAATGGCTTCAAGTGATGCCGTTTTTGGCGGGGAGCATTCGGGGCATTACTATTTCAGAGATAATTATCGAGCCGACTCCGGAATAATCGCGGCGATGGTGGTGCTTTCTGTGCTTGCCAAAACCGGAGTCTCGCTTTCGCAGTTGCGGCTTGATTATGAGAGATATAGCGACTCTGGGGAAATCAACACCAAAGTTAGCAATACGAAGTCGGTGCTTGATTCTTTGATTCCTAAGTTGGAGGAAATGGGTGCATCTATTGACCTGCTCGATGGAGTAACCGCAGATTTCGGCGATTGGTGGTGCAACATTAGGCCATCAAATACCGAGCCCCTTTTAAGGCTCAACGTAGAAGCGGTCAACGAGGAAGAATGCCAAAGTAAAGTAGGCATGATCAGGAACCTGATAGGGTCAGTATCAGGCGATTTTTAGAAATCGGATAATTGAAAGGAAAAATAAAGTGCCGCTTGATGAGAACCTGCAGACAATTTTGGCCTGTCCGGACGACAAGGGTCCACTTTACTATGTTGAATCTCAAGAGATTCTCTATAATCCCAGGTTGAGACGCATTTATAGAATCACGGATGGCATCCCAAACCTCTTAATTTCTGAATCGGAAACAGTGGATGAAAAACGGAACGAGTCGATAATGGGTGAGATTAATTCTAAAGGCATCAAACCCGCTTTCGAAGAGAAATCCTGACTTATTAGGCAATGTCAAATAGGACCCCTGATTCGTTAGGCATGTGGGAAGCCACGCTCTCACTTCCTGAACAGGTTGAATCTGCGTGCAATCAAGAATTAAATTTGAATGGGCTCCCAAGTCATGATGATGTGGAAAATGTTGTCATTTTGGGAATGGGTGGAAGTGGCATTGCAGGCGACATCGCAGTAGCCTTAGGCGGACCGTTATTCCCGGTCCCAGTTAGCGTGGTCAAATCCTATGAGACTCCGGCCTTTGTGGGCAGTGGTTCGCTGGTATTTGCAATATCATTTTCCGGGGAAACTGAAGAAACGCTATCGGCAGTCGAAGAAGCATATGAAGACGGCGCTTGGGTAGTTGCCATTACAAATGGGGGGACACTTGCCGAATTGGCAAAAGAATGGGAAGTTCCACTTATCCATGTCCCAGGAAGTATTCCACAGCCTCGCGCTGGAATTGGGGCTATGACGATTCCGGTTCTGGTAGTTTTAGAGCAGGTAGGACTTTTTAAAGGAGCTAAGGACTGGATTTCCGAGTCGGTTTCAAACCTTGTCAAAAGACGAGACCAGATTGACACCAAGGCAGATTTAACTAAAGGCATAGCTGAAAAACTAAATGGAACAATACCTTTAATTTATGGTAGTTCTGGGATTGGTTCAGTTGCGGTGGATAGATGGAAGAAGCAGATTAACGAGAATGTAAAGTCTCCTGCATTTGGCGGGGTTTACCCCGAAGTTTGCCACAATGAGTTGGCTGGTTGGGGCCTTTTTGGCGATATTACCCGGCAAGCTCTGTCATTGGTCCAACTTAGGACCGAAGGCATCCACCCGCAATTGACAAGGCGAATGAAGTGGGTGGGAGAGGTTATGAGAGAAAGCGTATCTGAGGTAATTGATGTTGAAGCTCAGGGCGAAAATGATTTAGCACAGCTGATGGATCTTGTTTTTTTAGGAGATATTGTTTCACTAAGAATGGCAAATTTAGTCCAGTTGGATCCTGGACCAATTCCGATTTTAAACGAATTAAAGAACTTTTTAAAGGGCGAAGTTTGATTCGTTAAGTGCCTTTGGTCACATGTCGTCCGGTGCAATTACTAAACAGCCGTTATGACCGCCGAATCCAAACGAGTTGGAAAGAATTGCCTTTGGTTCCCAAATCCGATTCTTATCGAGAACAATATCTATTGAGATCTCTTCGTCTACATTTTCTAAGCCCATGGTAGGGGGGATTAATTTGTTTCGAATTGAAAGTACACATGCTACTGCTTCGAGTGCTCCCGCTGCCCCTAAGGCATGGCCGGTAACACCTTTGATCGAAGTTACAGGAGGGGCATTTTTGCCGAATAATTTAGCAATTGCCTGGGCTTCTGCAAGATCATTTAAAGGCGTCGAAGTTCCGTGGGCGTTTATTTGGCCAATATCAGAGACAGTCAAGCCTGCATCTGATATTGCCCTGCTCATGCAAGCAATTGCACCCCTTCCACCCGGAGCCGGGGCGGTGATATGGTGAGCATCGGCACCCGACGACGCACCTTTTATCAGCGCCAAAATAGTTGCACCTCGAGCCATGGCGCTCTGTCTGGATTCAAGCACTAAAACTCCTGCACCTTCGGCCATAATAAATCCGTCTCTCGACCTGTCGAATGGCTTTGAAACTCCTGAAGTTGATAGAGCAGTCATATTTCCAAATGCGGCAATAGCTGTTGGAGTAAGGGATGACTCCGAACCGCCTGCAAGTACTATGTCACATCGACCAGATGCGACCAGTCGCGCTGCATTGCCAATTGCTTGAGTCCCGGCAGCACAAGCCGTGGTAGCGGTCTCACAGGGACCTTGCCATCCAAAACGCATGGAAACGGCGGCCGCAGCGGCATTTGGCATCATCATGGGAACCAAGAAAGGTGAAACTCGTCTGGGGCCTTTATTCTCGTTTACTATTATCTGGGATTCAAGCGTGGCAAGGCCACCTATTCCGGTGGCAATTACGACTCCCGCTCGTTCGGGATCCATATTAGGAGGCAGGTTCACGCTTCCGTCTTCTAAAAGGTCAGGAGATATGCCGGCCCTTGAAAGTGCTTCATGAGCTGCGGCAACGGCAAACTGGGCGAATCTGTCAATACGTCGAGCCTCTTTAGGATCAAAATAGTTTAGGGGGTCAAAATCTTCAACTATTCTCGGAACCGATTTTGGAGGATGGTCGAAAAGACCACTGAAAAAAGTATCTCCGTCATTGCCGCAACAAGATATAGCTCCATATCCCGTGATTACCACATCCCGCCCGAAAGGAAGATGGAAACCACTTTCGTCGGCCAAATTTGAATCGACAAGCCGCATTTTAGAGTTTCGAAGAAATTAGCTCAAAAGCTTGACCCACGGTTTCGACTCCTTCTAATTCTGTCTCCTCAACGGTGATATCGAAGGCTTCTTCAAGGGCCATGACAAGTTCTACCAGGTCTAGACTGTCAGCCTCAAGATCATCGGCAAATTTCGCCTCCAAAACTATTTTGTCGGGACTGACTTGGAGTACCTCGACCGCACATGTGCGAAAGGTGTTAAAAGCCGCTTCATTATCCATTATGTTTCCTTTCTCGGTATTGTCTAACAATTTTATGTAAAAAACGCATACCTAAATTACATCCCCATCCCCATCCCGCCGTCAACGGGAATAACTGCTCCGGTAATGTACGAGGCATTCTTTGATGCCAAGAACTCTACCAGCGAAGCAACCTCGTGCGCCTGACCCACCCTTCCTAGGGGAATAAGGTCCACCAATGCGTCGATTCTCTTGTCACCGGCAGCTTTTAACATCTCAGTGTCAATTGCACCTGGCGAGACCACATTGACAGTAATATGACGACTGCCAACTTCTCTGGCCAAGGATCTAGCCAGACCGATAAGACCCGATTTAGAAGCAGCGTAGTTAATTTGTCCGGGAGATCCAATAAATCCAACCACCGACGAGATGAAAATAACTCTCCCGTAATGGGCTTTTATCATCCCGGAAAGTGCCCTCTTGGCCACTCGGAATGACCCACTTAAATTAGTCTCAATTATTTCATGCCACGATTCTTCGCTCATCCGCAAAGCGAGAGCATCTTTTGTCGCACCCGCACAGGCAATCAATATTGATACCTTCCCTAGCTGCTCCTCGATCTTTGAAAACATCTCATCTACATCTGCCGGAGAAGAAACATCGCATTTGAACGGAAAGACATTTTCTTTATTGTCAAATTCATCAAGATTTGGAGATTGTGATCGATAAGTTATAGCCACTCTGTGATCACGTGACATGAGATTAGTAATTTGAGCCCCAATGCCTCGATTTCCCCCAG
Organism: Actinomycetes bacterium; assembly: GCA_021777355.1. GTDB lineage: Bacteria > Actinomycetota > Acidimicrobiia > Acidimicrobiales > JABEUL01 > JABEUL01. The sequence goes on from JAJYDO010000019.1 coordinate 23,152, forward strand.
TTATCAAAACTATTTCATCGTTCATGTATCTTTTCCCCATCTAACTATCGCACTTGCCCAGGTCAAGCCTGCTCCGAATCCTGAAAAAAGTATTAAATCACCGTCTTTAAGTCTTCCCTCATCAGAAGCCACCGCCAGCGCCACAGGAACTGAAGCAGAAGATGTATTTCCGGTCCTATCCAAAACGTTAACCAATCTTTCACTGGGAATGGAGAGCCTTTCTAAAACGGCATCCATTATTCTGATGTTTGCCTGATGAGGAATGAAATGAGCAATATCAATAGGCTTGATTCCTGCCTGATCCAGTACTTTTTCAGCACTTGCAACTGTTGCTCTTACTGCCTTTCTAAATACTTCCTTGCCAACCATTTTCATGTATCCGCCATAGTCGCAATAAAGTATGTCTCTTAGGCTTCCATCCACACCTAGATCCCAAGAAAGAATGCAGCTTGTGCCTTCATAGGGACTGAGCGTGACGGCACCGCCTGCGTCTCCAAAAAGAATTGCGGTAGATCGGTCGGAATAGTCGGTTATCTCGCTTAATTTGTCTGCCCCAACCACTAACGAGGTCTTATTGGTCGCTTGGAGCATTGTTTCGCCCACCACGAGAGCATATACAAATCCTGCACATGCAGCATTTAGGTCAAAGGCTCCGCACGAAAGCTTCAGGCTGTCGTGTACCACGGAAGAAGTTGCCGGCACTCTTTGATCAGGTGTAGTGGTCGACAAAATAAATGTTCCGACGTCCTCCGGTGTTAGGTTTGCCCGTCCCATGGCAATGGTGCTCGCTTCTCGAGCCATCTCCGAAGTGGAACTCCCAATATGTCGCTCTCGAATACCAGTGCGCTCAACTATCCAGGAATCGGAGGTGTCGAACATAGCTTCAAAGTCTTTATTTGTGAGGACTTTCTCAGGCAGTGAATATCCCCACCCTGAAATTATTGATCCGGTCATTTAATTGCGACTCCCTTCGGAAGCAACTTCTGTTCTTATCCATGCCACCGGTTGACCCTCAGTCACTCTCTCTCCCGGAATCGTAAGGTAACCCTGCAGTTGTCCGCCAAAAGGCGTCACAACTTCAACATCACCGACGTAACCTACCAGGTCTCCCACGGCCAATCGAATTTGATGGAGCTTCTCTTTTTTTCCGGGTTTAGCCATTTTGGCCGGCGAAGAAACTTGGCTGATCAAATTATCCAATGGACTAAATACACCGGAAACCGGGCTTATGACAATCCGTTCCGTCACATGGACGCTTTCGCCGTGAGGCACTTCTTGGATCTCAGTTCTATCACCTCCAAGATGATTTAACAGCGAGTTCAGATCTTCCGGGGTACCTACTCCTATTGAGGCGACTCCACTGGAACCCATTGCCCTCCTGGCCAGGCCGGCTAATACTCCGCCAGGACCCACTTCGATTGCAGTCGTCACTCCAAATGCCGTTATTGTATCCATGGTTTTTCGCCACCTAACGGGTGAACACAACTGAGCGCTTAACAAATCCGCCCACTCTTCATCGCCTTCATGAATTTTTCCATCCACGTTGGCCACTACCGGATTAGCAGGAATTCTCCAATCAATTAAAGACAAACCCTTCCTCAAGCTCTCTCTGGCATCTGCCATAAAAGGAGTGTGAAATGCTCCGGATACCGGCAGTTTCATGGCTTTTTTAGCACCTAGTTCTTTGGCAATTGCTATAGCTTTGTCAAGGGCAGCCGGCTCACCAGCTATAACTACCTGGCCGCTTGCGTTGTCATTTGCAACCCAAACAGGGCCATCAGCTCTGCAACATGCAATATCGGCTCCTTCGTAGTCAAGGCCGATTAGTGCAGCCATAGTACCCTTTACCTCAAGGGCACAACTCTGCATCGCTTCGCCTCTATGAATAACCAGGTTTATGCCTTCTTCCAGAGACATTGCCCCGCTTGCCACTAATGCACTGTATTCACCAAGGCTGTGCCCAGCGGTGATCGAGGGTTGAATGCCGAGGCGCTCAATGCTGTCGAGGACAACCAGCGACATCAAAAAAGTTGCTATCTGAGCATTTTTGGTCTCGGTTAGCTCGTCTTGGGGGCAATCAAGCAGCAAGTACTCAAGATCCCTCGACGAAAGCCTGGAAGCTTCTGAGACTAATTCGAACGAAGGATGGTCAACCCAAGCTTTCCCCATTCCTTCTCGTTGCGACCCTTGACCTGGAAACAAATACGCCAGCAAACGCGCTGACCTCCTATCGGTAGTTTGTTGGTAATTCTTAGATCACTCAACATATCAAAAAGTTACATTGGTGCCCGGGGCGGGAGTCGAACCCGCACGTCTGTAAAGACAACGGATTTTGAATCCGCCGCGTCTGCCGATTTCGCCACCCGGGCATCGATACTTTTGACACTTTAGCCTAGCCTAAGAAACCGCATCGGACCAAATTTTGATTCTGCAACAAGCTAGGAAAATATCGAATATATAGTCTTTCTATTTTTTCAAATTTAAGCATTAGTGCAGCTAATTAGCCTGTACTCCGGGAGCGGATTAATCTTGCATTTGACATACGAGCACTTTTGCACCTGAAAGAAAATTCGGTTGGAAATTGCCAAAATTAAGGAAGAAATAAGAAACTCCAATCACCGGAGCCATATTTTTATGGCTTTTTTAGATAGAATTGAGCCAGCACAAAGTTTATTAGGCCTCGCGGTATTGTAATTTTGGCTTAAGAGCATAGATCCATTAACAGAGGAAGTTGTAAAGAAACAATGTTAGAAATTGTCATGACCAAGAGCAGTACCATGGCAAAGGAAATCCGAGGTTACAGGCGGCCTGTTCAAGTCATTGCAAAATGTCCGCGGTTGGGAACCCGCCTTCGAAGTTTTTAATTTGCTTCGATGTCGTACAAATGAACTGTGGGTTTTGTTGATTTATGATTTAAATTTGAGATCGGATAAATTTTGAGCACGAAGAAGTCGAGAGCTAAAAAGCCCTTAACTCAGTTGGAAATTGCCGAGGCTGCAATACTGGGTGACGTCGCCCTTGGCATGCAGGTTCTGGGATGGCTATTGAGCATTGGAGCGGCCATTCAATGGCTTTCGGTAATACCTTTTGCACTCCTGGTAATAAGGCATCGGAGAAGAGTAGTTGTATTTTCGGTTGCCTCAGTCTCCCTGGTGGGATTTCTGCTGGGCGGAGCAACTCTGGGTTTACAGATCTATCTTGCCGGCGCAATTGGACATGCTGTGGGGAAGACCTATGTAAAGCGCAAACATTGGTCCTATGCGGTATTTTTAAGCGTGCTGGAAGGAGCGGTTCCCGTTGCCCTTACTGCAGATCTGCTTTTGCTTATTTTCACCAGAGCCAGAAAGCTCAGTCTTGAACAGATCCAGATATTTTGGTCTGGCGCAGGAAAAATAATTGTTGATATTTCCAATGCCATGATGAATTTGTCAGGTGGGAGCAACCAATCCGGAAGCGGATTTTTTTACGGCATTTTTAAGTGGTTCTTCGATTCTGGGAATTGGTTGATTCATTCAGGGAACTGGGTTGTTAAGAATTGGTGGTATGTGTTTCCCCTGGCAACTATTTTTTCGATTACTTTGCTTTCACTTGTCATAAATTGGTTCACCCGGTTAGTGGTTCGTCAAGTGATTAAAGAGGTTGGAAAGCCGATTTCAGATGATACAAGTGCTGCGGTTCTGATTGATTTGGAGCCAAATGAAAATTTAGTGGCACCGGTACCACTTGAATTGGTAAATATAACCCATCGCTACCCGAATAACAGTTTTGATTCAATACGCGAGATCAATTTATCAATTGAGCCAGGGACTCTAACTTCCATTATCGGAAGCAACGGATCGGGAAAATCAACTTTGGGTAAAATTATTGCAGGGATGATTCCCAGCCATGGTGAAATTCACCGGAGAGGCTCTGTGGGTGTCGGCAGAAAAGGCGGGACATCAATGGTTTTTCAAAGGCCTGAGTCCCAGGTTCTTGGAAACCGAGTCGAAGACGATTTGGTTTGGGGACTTTCCAAACAGGAGCGAGTTAATGTCCAAATAGAACAGACATTGGAAAAAGTCGGCTTGCAGGGCTACGGAGGGCGAGAGACGTCTGCGCTATCAGGGGGTGAACTTCAAAGACTCGCATTGGCTGCGGCATTGGTTCGCGATCCCAAGTTGGTAATTTCCGATGAATCAACTGCGCTATTGGATCAAAAAGGTCGAGAAGCTGTGATGAAAGTGTTGAAAGATATTTCAACTCACGGATCTTCAGTAGTTCATATTACTCACCTTAGAAATGAAGTCATCGGTTCTACCCAAGTATTGGAACTCGAAAAGGGTGAGATTGTTTCAGTCGATTCAGCTACTGAAGATAAACCGGTTGGCACTAATGATGGTGTAAGTGCTTTTGACGGCAGTTCAATTCTTGGAATCCCGAGTACTTTGGAAATTGGTCGCATTATCTGTGAACCTCTTGTGAAACTGGTTGGTGTCGGCCATACCCACGCATTGGGCACGCCTTGGGCCCATGAAGCTTTAAGGAACGTCAATATGACAATCAATAAAGGCGAGGGGTGGTTAGTCTATGGCGATAACGGCTCGGGTAAGTCGACTCTCGCCTGGATTATTTCAGGACTGATGACTCCTAGTAATGGCACAATTGAATGGCTCGAGGGACAAGAATCAGATTCCAAGAAAAATGCTGCTGAAAATGACAGAGTATTTAACACTGGACTTGTATTTCAACACGCGAGGTTGCAATTAGTTCGATCAAATGTTTCGGATAACGTTATTCCTAGAGATGTGAAAAACCCTCTGGAAGCAGAATCTATTGGACGTTCGGTACTTCGAGCGGTCGGGTTCATGGGTCCTGATATTTTTCACAGAAAAGTATCGTCGCTTTCAGGCGGAGAACTCCGCAGAGTAGCCATCGCGTCTGTATTGTCGGCGGCTCCGAAGCTGTTGGTTTTAGATGAGCCATTGGCAGGCTTGGATGAACCATCTAGAGTGCAGGTTATCTCTGTCATATCCTCTTTGCAGTCCCAAGGGATCGCTACGTTGGTAGTCTCGCATGACTTTGAATATGCTTTGGAAATGGCTGATCATTTTCTGCAATTAGAATCCGGTTCAGTTGTTTCAATATCTTCCAAGCTAATTGATACCGAAGGAATTTCTAATGCTGAGGGGGGCAAAGATGGCTAAGTCAAAGCAGCGGGAAATGACCTTATTCAGGTTTCTTGACATTGAATCGCCGATTCATAAGTTGTGGGCGGGAACAAAAATAATCGTAATGGTCTTGGTAACCACTACTGCCACGGTGACAGTTTCTTGGAAAGTGCTGGGTATTTTCTTCGCATTTTTACTCTTGGTTTGGCTTGTCTCTAAAGTTCCGTTAAATGCGACACCTAGAATCCCGATGTGGTTTGTTGGATTCATCCTTATTTCAGGTATAGCCACAGGAATCGCCACAGGGGGAAAACCTATTGTCAAAATGAACCATATTGCAATTCAACTTGGCGGAGTGGAACTGTTTCTTCAATTTCTCGCATTTACTCTAGAGATACTTGTGACTCTTATGCTAGTAGGTTGGACATCAAGGCTTGGAGAAGTATCAGACAGCTTAGCTACTTTGCTTGGTCCCCTTAAAAGAATTGGATTTCCTACGACTGAGCTAGTCAACACCATAGCCCTTTCGATCCGGGGGGTTCCACTTGTCACAGAGGAGCTGAAAATGATTGCGGCAAGCGAAAAGCAAAGACGTAAGCACAAACCAGCCTTTGACGACGCAAATAGTGTAAGAGATGTGTTCAGAGAAGGAATCGACTTAGTAGTGTCAGCTCTTGCTTCGTCGCTTAGAAGGGCCCAAGAAATGGGTGAAGCCATGGTGGCACGAGGAGGATATGGTGAGTCCGTAGGATTAGACACTAGACCTTCGAAAAGAGATTTCGTAGCAATTGTGGTTTCTTTGATTTTTTGCGTTTTGATGGTCGTTTTCCAATGAGGCTGGAACTTAGAGAAGATCTCCTAGTTGAGAAAGTGGAGGTGTTTCTAGTTGAAGCTAATCTCTTGAGATCAGTAGCTGCTTCTAAAGATCGAAATTACGTCAAACGGCCAATTGTTTTTGTAAATATCCAAGGTGAGGGAGTTCAAGGTTTTGGCGAATGCGCTTCCTTGGAGTTTCCATTTTACACCTCGGAATATGCTCTGGGGTCTTTTGGTGTTATTCGCGACATGTTTTTGCCAGACATTGCCAAGAAACTTCGAAACAGGTGGAATTTAGAAGGGATTGGGTCGTGCTTGAACAAATATGTGGATCACCAAATGGCAAAGTCGGCGGTAGAGATGGCATTTATAGATGCGGCATTAAAGAAAAAAGGCCAGTCATTAAAAACTGCGCTTGGAGTTGCCAAAGACGAAGTTAAGCCGGGTGCAGTGATTGGGCGATGCGGAAGTATCCAGGAAACTTTGGACGAAGTGGAACTGGCAACTAGTCAAGGATATGAAAGAGTCAAGCTTAAGATTGAACCCGGATACGACACCGAGGTAGCTAGACAGGTAAGGGTTTCTTATCCTCAAACGGAAATTTATTTGGACGCAAATGGATCCTACGAAACGCTTAGTCAAGCCTTGGAAGCATTTACCCCCATGGATGACTTTGGAATCACTTTAATTGAGCAGCCCTTTTCTCCGGATGAGATAGTACTTTCCACAAGGCTTTGCGGTCATATAGCTACTCCAATATGTCTGGATGAGTCCCTTACATCGCCCGCTATGGCCAGAACCCTTATTGAACTTGGAGCTTGTGACATAGTTTCAGCAAAGGTGGGCCGTTTGGGTGGAATTACCCAGGTTTTGAAGTTGCACGACTACTGTGAGGAAATGGGTGTAAAAGGCTGGATTGGCGGAACGTTTTCAAGTTCCCTCGGGAGATGCGTAGATATCGTATGTGCCGGGCTCGAGTATTTTTCGCTGTCGAGTGACATTGCACTGCCTTTTAGAGGGCTAGATATCTCTGAAAATGATTTATTAGAGATAGTTGACGGGAATGTGAGAGTTCCCAATAATGTAGGGCTTGGGCAGGAATTTAGCCAAGATTGTTTTGGGAGCAAGATAATTGCCAAGCATGACGTAAGTTTAAAAGTATAAAGCCCTCTTAGATTCTAAGATAATCAATTGGATTGCCCTGCTAAATTTCCAGCAAAATCCCCATAATGGGTTTTTCGGGATGCCGGAGGTGGCTTTTATCAATAAAATGGATGGTATGCCTTTACGCTCAAGTTCCAAGAAGGTAGATGCAACTTTAAGAAAACTCTCTGCCAAGAGGGAAGAATTGTTAATTGCCCAAGAGGAACTTGACCACATTCGTGACATTACAGAAGATGCCCGGATAAGAGCTTTGGTGTCGGAAACGCCTCTTTCGCAGAGAGAATGGCAGGATCATGAGAGACATCTGGAAGTCGCGAAGCGCAATCTGGTCAGCCTTGAAGCTCAGGTGGAGGAATTAGCAGCTAAAGGAGCCAGACTACAATTTGGTAACGATCCTTTCCTGGACGGGAAGAGTCTAAAGTTTGGCTGAAAAAGAGAAATTTAAATGAGTTCATTGGAAAAATCAGAAAATAGCGCTGAAACAGTGAAAGTCGTAATTGCAGAAGACGAGGCAATTGTAAGGCTGGATTTGAAAGAGATTTTGGCTGAAGAAGGATTTGACGTAATCGGTGAAGCTTCAAGAGGCGACGACGCAGTCAAAATAGTAATGGAATTAAAGCCCGACGTAGCAATACTGGACATAAAGATGCCGGGTCTAGATGGAATTAGTGCTGCTAAGCAAATGCAAAGTGAGGATGGGCCGGCAATAGTTTTTTTAACTGCATTTAGCCAGCGTGATCTAATCGAAGAAGCTCGGGATGCTGGCGCCATGGCCTATCTTGTCAAACCCTTTCAAAGAGCGGAAATTCTCCCTGCAATTGAGGTTGCTTTGGCCAGGCATCAAGAAAACAGAGCTTTAGAAATTGATTTAGCTAATTTGACAGAGGAAAATGAGAAGATCAAAGCCAAGTTGGAAGCTCGAAAGGTTCTCGATCAAGCTAAAGGGAAGTTAATGGATGATTATTCTATGACCGAGTCAAGTGCTTTCAAGTTTTTGCAGAAATGGGCAATGGACAACCGTAAAACTATGCGCGAAGTAAGTTCACTCGTAGTTTCGGGCGAATTGGTTCCTTAAGGTGAATCCACTACCCAAAGAAATTGAGAGACATTCGCATCCAGTTCGACGAAGCGGGAATCAACTTTAACCCTTACAGTCTGTGGTTTAAGAGGTTTGGAGACTTTTAGTGTTGTGCCAATGCTTATTCCGCTATTAAATAGGTAGCTTAGAGTTTCTCCCTTAGATTCAGCGCCTTCCCCTATCCGAACCAAGCTGACAAATTTGCCGACAGAGGCGTCTGCTAAGCGGACCCTGCCATCGTCGGGAAGCTGAATAGTGCCCGGGATCGGGTTGCCGTGAGGGCAGGTGGAAGGGTTTGCCGTAAGGGCCGCGATTCGCCCGGCTACGCGGTCCGAAATTACGTGTTCCCATCTGCCTGCTTCTTCGTGGGCCAAGTGCCAGTCAAGTCCGAGGATGTCAACTAAAAGTCGCTCGGCCAATCGATGTTTTCTTACGATACTTTGAGCTTTTTGTCTTCCACTTTCGGTGAGTGATATTCCGCGTCCAGACTTAGTAACCGTGCCCTCTTTTAATAAAGTTCTGATTACTTCAGAAACAGTTGGCGGCGAATGCCCCAATCTCTCGGCTAGGCGGGCTTGGATCACCGTAATTCCGTCTTCTTCGAGTTCAAAGATTGCCACCAAATACTCTTCGAGAGGAGGATGAAACCCATAGACCATATCTACATCGTAATAATATTGACAGCCTGCACCTCCAACTCTTCTAGCATTGAATATGTGAAAGTACTTGCCTTGGACGGTAATTCTCTTGCCTATAGAGCTTATTATGGCCTGTCGAGACAGGACTTAACCACTTCGACAGGAGCTCCTACAGGTGCATTACATGGGTTTATGTCGATGCTCATCTCTATGCTTAGAGACCAAAAGCCCGATCTTGTAGTGGCAGCCTTTGACCTGCCAGATCCCACTTTTAGACATGTAGTAGTCGCCGACTATAAAGGTGGTCGCCAGCCGACACCGGAAGATCTCATAGTCCAAATAGAACAAATTCAAGAAGTATTAGGTCTTTTAAATATACCGGTTTTAAAGGTGCCAGGATATGAAGCTGATGATATTGTAGCCACGGTTGCCAGGTCAAACAAATTGCTAGGCGGTTCGACGATCATCGTTACGGGAGATCGAGACTGTTTCCAGTTGGTTGAAGATCCGTGGACAAAAGTTATGTACACGTTAAAAGGAGTTTCTCAGGTCGAGCTTTACGATGAAGAGGGAATCGCAAAGCGAACTGGTGTATTGCCAGTCGACTACCCGTTATATGCGGCATTGCGTGGTGATAAATCAGACAACCTGCCGGGTATACCGGGAATCGGTGAAAAGACCGCTGCAATTTTAGTTAACAGCTATAAAACAATCGACGGAATTTACGCACATCTGGACGACTTAAAACCAAAGGTAAGGGAGTCATTGGAAGCAAATAGGGATCTGCTTGTCTCATCCATGGAAGTAGTTCCTCTCGTTAGTGATGTTCCACTTGAAATAGATATAGAACATTTAGGGTTTGGGAACTTCCAAAAGCGCGATGTTGAGAAGTGGTTTAAAAAATATGAGTTGCATAATACTTGGACTAGATTTTCAAAGGTTCTAAACGAATTCGTCATTACCGACACTGATGACGGGCGGATCGAAGATCTAGAAAATTCAAGCCCTGAAGTGGATATCGAATTGTTGGAAGCTGTAGATGTCTCGGCGTGCATCCAAGAGTTGATAGAGCTAAATGGCCAGATCCTAATGTCGGCGATCTGGGATGGCCAACCAGGCAGGGGCGTATTAAAACTTCTTTTTTTGGGTTGCCAGACCAATTCATACGCCAATAAAATTCAAGTGAAAGGCGCAGTTTTCAACACAGCGCAAATTAGTTCCTCGTCGTTCGCTAGCGAAGTTTCTAAATTTCTCACTAGTGGTGGAGTCATTGGATATAGTCAAAAGGAAATATGGAGATCTCTTTCAAATTTTGGTATTGAGCCGGGAACTACAAAGTTTGACTGCCTGGTAGCTAGTTATTTATTGAATCCAACGGAAGGAAAGAGTAATTTAAGACAACTTGGAGAAATTTACCAAATATTAGGTATCGGGAAACAATCCGGCCAATCAGTTCAGGCAGTTCAAGAACAAATGGCATTAGGTACCGAGACAAATTCAAATGACGAATTGGTAGAAAATATTAGATTAATTGTTTTGCTTTACCATGCCTTAATTCCCGACATTGAAAAAAAATCAATGACAAAACTGCTCGAAGACATTGAAATGCCCCTAGTTGATCTTCTGGCAAAAATGGAAATCGTAGGAATTGGCGTTTCGAGAGATTCCCTGGAAGAATTTGGACTTGAAATTGAAAAGGAAGTTGACAGTCTTTCAACGCAGATACAAGCGATGGCTGGGCGGAAGTTCAATGTCAATTCCACCAAGCAATTATCCGAGATTCTTTACGACGAGATTGGCCTTCACTCTGGAAAAAAAACCAAGACAGGTAGGTCTACCGATGCAAGGTCACTTCAAAAATTAGTTGGATTTCACCCAATTATTGATGTCATTTTAAAGTATAGAGAACTAGAGAAACTTCGATCCACATACGGAAAGCCTCTTTTAGATACAGTCGAATCAGACGGCAGAATTCATGCGTCGTTTACTCAAACCGTAGCTCGCACAGGGCGACTCTCATCTGAAAATCCGAATTTGCATAATATTCCCATTCGGACCGAGATCGGAAAAAAGCTGCGTGATGTTTTTGTGGCCAAAGAAGGAGCTTTGTTGCTTAGTGCCGATTACAACCAGATCGAACTTCGTCTAATTGCTCATTTGTCTAAAGACCCAGGATTAATTTATGCGTTTTCCAAAGGGCTTGATGTCCATTGCCAGGTGGCAAGCGGTATTTATGGAATCGAGCCAAGTGAAGTTACCCCAGTTGAAAGAAACCGGGCAAAGATGGTGGCCTATGGGCTTTCTTACGGGATGGAAGCCTACGGTCTTTCAGAGCGGCTAGGTACTTCGGTAGGCGAGGCTAAGGAAATACTTGATAGATTTTTCGACGCTTTTAAAGGGGTTGCCACCTACACTCAAAGTTGTATCGAATCTGCGAGAGAACTTGGTTATGCAGAAACAATGTTTAAAAGGAGACGGCCACTTCCTGATCTGAGAGCAAGTGAATGGGTTAGGAGAAATGCAGCTGAGCGACAAGCTATGAATGCAGTAGTCCAAGGTAGTGCTGCCGATATTTTCAAGCTGGCCTTATTATCCGTCAGCAGGAAGCTAATACAAGAAGAGCTGGATGCAGCAATTGTCCTCCAGGTCCATGATGAGATTATTGTGGAAGCACACGAGGGCATTGCCGGCCATATAAAGACTTTGTTGGAAGAAGGCATGGCCAAAGTTGTCGATTTGGACATCCCCTTATTGGTTGAAGTTGGAATAGGAAAATCATGGGGATTGGCCAAACAAAAGGCAAGTCGGTAAAGGGTGGTAGCAAAAACGTGTTAATTTCTAGTTGGGCTTGCACCGCAATCCTCTCTAGATGATCTCTCCAAGATTGCCCTAATACTTGGCCGTAGATCATTTGGGTGACACCAACTGAGTAAGGGCGAAAAAGAAGATGTCAGATTTTTCAATTACCGATGAGCTTGGTTCAAGCTCATCGATGGGTACTTTCGATGAAAGCGGTGTTTACCACCCACGCCAAATCGTCGAGGATGATTTAGGCGAAGCGGAATTAGAAGCTGCAATGGCAGCTTCAATGGTCAAGCTAGACGACGGTGACTTGGTAAAAGGCATAGTTGTAAGCGTCGATCGAGACGAAGTGCTGGTAGATGTGGGGTTCAAATCAGAAGGCATTATTCCGATAAAGGAACTCACAATCAGAAACGATGTTGCTGCCTCAGAAATTGTAAAAGTCGGAGACGAGATCGAAGCTTTAGTGCTTCAGAGAGAAGACAAAGAAGGCCGGCTGATACTTTCTAAGAAGCGTGCCCAGTACGAAAAGGCATGGAATGTAATAGAACGAATCAAAGAGACTAATGGAACAGTAACCGGACCAGTAATAGAGGTCGTCAAGGGCGGGTTAATAATTGACATTGGCTTACGAGGATTTCTTCCCGCATCACTTGTTGAATTAAGAAGAGTACGAGACCTCTCTCCATATATCGGAAAGATAATTGATGCGAAAATTATCGAATTGGATAAGAACCGCAACAATGTTGTGCTTTCGAGGCGGCGCTGGTTAGAAGAAACCCAGGCCGAGCAGCGAGAAGAGTTCTTAGTGAACCTAAAATCGGGAGAGATCAGACAGGGAGTCATCTCTTCGGTGGTCAACTTTGGTGCTTTTGTAGACCTTGGCGGAATGGACGGACTGGTCCACGTTTCCGAATTGTCATGGAAGCACATAGACCACCCTTCCTCTGTTGTTTCCGTCGGCGACAAAGTCACAGTCCAGGTGTTAGATGTAGATCTCAGCCAGAAGAGGATTTCCTTGTCTCTAAAGGCTACCCAGGTGGATCCATGGCAACAATTCGCCGATGCGCATAAGGTCGGGGAATTGGTTTACGGGAGAGTAACCAAGATTGTTCCTTTCGGAGCATTTATTCAGGTAGGAGAGGGAATTGAAGGACTTTCTCACATATCCGAAATGGCTGGACACCATGTAGATTCACCTGATCAAGTCGTAACTTCGGGAGAAGAGTTGTGGGTCAAAATTATCGATCTGGACCTAGGCAGAAGAAGAATCAGTCTATCTATCAAGCAAGCTGCAGAAGGTGGCGAAGTGGCCGCCGAATACCAGGAGGCTTTCGGCGAGCACGCGTATGACGAAGAAGGGAACTATATCGGGAGTTTTGTGTTTTCTGACGCAGATTTCACTCCGGAGACCGAAGCACAGGCGGCATGGGCGGAGTACGCTCATGAGGCCCAAATAGCTGCTGAAGCGGCCAAATCAGGGGAAAATGCCACGTCTGAAGACGGAAATCCTGAAATTTCCGAATAAAGTGGACAAATACCTTGGCGTGATATATAGTTTAAGCCGTATTTGACATTTTCTTGAAGTGTTGGCATTTTGTGCTGAAGTAGGCGATAAAGTTACTACATGCAGTGAAAATGCAAATACAAAAAGTGAGTGTGATGCTAGACATGTAGCGGAAAATAGGCTATATTTTTAATATCACATTTCAAATTGAATAATATGGTAAGTTGTAACTTAATAACGGAGGCGGGAGTTCGCCATACCGAAGAAAGGATTTAGGTTTGATGGCAAGCTTTAAATTAATGAGAAGGGCAGGAGTTGCGATACTGTTAGCTATCGGCGCTTTTCTTGTTTCATCTTCTACGGTAGCGAATGCTGCCGGTAGCGGGTATCCTGGATCGACAACCACTACACCATCTGGTGCTCCCGGGTTTAATATTTTACAGGTTCAACAGGTAACGCCGGGTTCACCTTTTACCTACACATTTACAGATCAGGGTGTGACATTTGTTATCACCATTCCCGCAGGTACTTTTTCTTCGCAAACTGATACCATCGACCTTGTCGTTACAAGTTGTACGCCATCTTCACTTGGCAACGCAGGGTATTCGGGTTACAGTGCAATTGTATGTATCGGATTCTATGTTGAAGACGTAACTACTAACACTGAGATCATGGGACCGTACTCTCCTGCAATTAGCTTTGATTGGACAGCTTCTTCAATTCAGCCGCCAAACTCGGACTTGCTTACTCAATATAACTCTTCTACAGGTCAGTGGAACCAAATTTCTGGAAACCAATCTGGAGGCGTAACTTTAAGTGTAAGTGCTCCATCTCAGTTCGCACTGCTTGCTCAAGTAAATACTGCACCGTCGACGATTGCCGGAGGCACAACTCCTCAGACTGGAAAGCCATTCCTCGGTGAGGAAGTTGGAGCCGGTGTCTTACTGTTGGCAGGCGTTTCAACCGTAGTTCTGCTTGCGAGGTCAAGAAAGCGTAACGCTAGCTAGTAGTTTTTAAGAGTGCCCTACGTATCGGTAATTGATCTTATCGATTCGTAGGGCACTTACAATTTTGGCGCGTATTTGAAGTTTTGAATTTGCTAAAGATACGCGTATTTTATAGGAAGGAAATAATGATATTTAAAAAGGTCACCAAGATCGGATTACTTACCTTAAGTGCGGGAATGGCTTTTGCTGCCTGTTCTGCAAACAGCGGTAATTCGTCGGGAAATCAGGGGACTTCAACTCCGCCTGTTAAGCCTGTAAGTTCATACTCCGGGCCTTCGGGAATTCTTGGAGCAGGTGCGCCGCAATCCAATAATATGATGTGGCTGCTCGCAAACTCTACCGGGAATAAGACAATTGTCCAAATTAACTTAGCAAATGGAAATTTGGGTACTCCGCAGCCTGAGAGTGCGGATGCGACCGCAATCGCTGAAAACGTCAAAGGAGTCATCGCCGTAGGTACTTCCGCAGGAAGAGGTGGTGCCGTAGAGCTGCGTAATGGTTCAAATGGTGCAATGATTGCAACCACACCCGTGTCAGCTCCGGTGCTGGCGATTGCGCCATCGGCCGACGGTTCAGTATTTTATGTGTTGACACAATTAGGAAGTGTTTCGGCAGTCCAGGTAGTGTCTTCTGACGGAAGAGGAGTTGTCGGTAATTCGATTCCTGTGGCAGGTGACACGATTTCCATAGTTCCAACCGCCGACGGTAATTTCCTTTTCTACCTCGAGCCAAACGGATCTGTTACCGAGATTTCAACATCAGGCGGCGGTTCACAGGCTCATTTCCAAGTAGGATCCAATGCCAAGGAACTGGCATTGAGCAGTGACTCCCAAACTCTCTTCGTTCTTAAGTGCCCTCTTGGTTCTTGTAACGTTTCGGTGGTTGATGTGGTTGGGCAGCAAGTTGAGAAGGTAATTCCAGCCCCGATAGACACCGTGCAAATTCAAGTATCACCGGATGGATCTAAGATTTGGGATGCGGTTGGCAATCCTTCGTACGGTAACGTTCAAGCCTTTTCTTTGACGGGTTAAAAGCCTTTGCCCGATGAGGCCCATTCTGTAAGTACAATTCAAATCAACTGGCCTGAAAAATTGGCGTGGTCAGTTGTTGGGGTTGTTCTTATGCTATGGGCCTTAAGGCTATTCGGGACTGTTTCGGTTTTTTCTTTTTTTGACATTGCCGTCATTATTCTCGGCGTGGCTGGACTTGGGATAGTTTGTTCCAGCTGGGTTCACTGGAAAAATGATGAAAATGTTTGGCGCTACATAGGATATGTTTCACTTTTTCTTATAGTCGGAGCCTTTGTTTTATGGTGTTTTGGCCAAATTTATGCCGCACCAGCCTATGGAACTGATGAAGCGGCGTTTGACCAGTACGCTGCTTTGCTTGCTTCCCATTTTCACAATCCATACTTGGCATCCATGGCGCCCTCATTTGACCTTTATAGAGTATCTCCAAATGGATACACATTCTTACTCAATGGCGGTGTGGTCGACAAGCTTTCTTATCCTGCGTTGTCATTTGAACTTTACCTGCCACTTCTCTGGCTAGGCATTCACTTTCAAGGTGCAGTAATTGTAAATATTGCAGCATGGGTAATTACAACGATAATGATGTTCTGGATGCTGCCTCGAAATTTGAGGCCCTATGTACTGATAATTGCAAGTTTTAGCGTCTACATTGCCTATAGA
>JAJYDO010000020.1 GCA_021777355.1 Actinomycetes bacterium
CGTATTCATGGTTTGGAATGAACCCTATACTTTCTTTTTTGGCGATTTACCTATAATTCTTTCTAAACCCCATTTAGTCACAAGAAGGAGCGCCTCCACGGTAATGTGAAGCGACATCTTGGAAGTGCCCCGCTCTCGATCTCGAAATGAAATAGGAACTTCTCCCATTTTGGCACCAAGACACTTCGACCTATATGTCATTTCAATCTGAAACCCATACCCGTCGGCCTTGACTGTTGTCAGATCAATCGCATCAAGCAGTTTTGCCGAATAAGCCCTATATCCGGCGGTCGAATCCTTTATCGGCAGTCCAAGGGCGATCTGTGCATAAAGATTGCCGCCTCGTGAAAGAAGTCTTCGATGCCACTTCCAATTCGGAATGGTTCCACCCGAAACATACCTGGATCCCACTATGAGTTCGTATCCGTCTTCGAATGGCTTTACAATTTCGGGTAGCGCTTTTGGATCATGAGAGAGATCCGAATCCATCTCAATTAAAATGTCATAACCGTTATCTATCCCCCATCGAAACCCGGCTCTGTAGGCACTTCCAAGACCAGATTTTTCGTTGCGCCTCAAAACTGAGATTGGTCCTAATTCGTCCGAAAAATACTCCGCTATTTCAGCTGTTCCATCTGGCGATCCGTCATCAACTATCAAAATTCCTGTATTTGGAAGAGCCTCGCGCACCTTTCTCAATACTTCTTCAATATTAAGGGCCTCGTTGTATGTAGGAAGGACTACTAGAGTTCGCACTATGCCAGATTAGTCAAATATAAGAGGTACTGCATTGCAATGGCACGATTCCGAAGGCTTTTTCCCTGGCCATGCTATCTTTCTAGTAGATTTGCTTGTTCAGAATCGACCCTGCTTTCTTTCAAAATGGACCAAATCTCCCGAGCAACAACCTGAATTGCACCCGCAACCGGAATGGCCATAACTGCTCCGACTATTGCGCCAAGTGAAGACCCAACTATATTTCCTATACCTGCAGCCACCAAGACCGCAAGCAAAACCCAAAGTGGGTTTAACCTGGTTGTCTTGGACATAATTATTGGGTAGAGAACATGATTTTCTATCTGCTGGTATATCAAGAACACAATTAGGGTAACAATACCTGCAGGAAGTGAGTGTAAAGTAGCGACAAATACAACGGGCGCACCGGCCAAAAGTCCACCCACGAGGGGCAAAAAGTCAACCAATCCAACCCAAATTGCAAGCACTGCAGCGTATGGGACTCCAAATATCATTAAAGTAATCCCGACTATTATTCCCGCTATTACCGAAGTCAAAAAGTCTCCAATCACATATCCGGTTACGGCCTTTGAGACCTCTCTCCCTATGTGTTTTAGGCGATTGGCATGGTTTGGCTTTAAAAGGCTAACGGCACTGCCCGCAAGTGACGGGCCTTGAACCAGAATGAAAAAAGCAATGAAAGAAACGGTGGCGGCATCAATCAATGCCTTGGCTACTTCAGCTCCTGCGGCCAGTGCTGGCTTGGCTAGGGATTTTAGGCCGCTCTGTATTTTGGGCTGATTGCTGTTCACCCATTTTTCAAGGTGAAATCTCTGAACTAATTGGCCAATAGGTCCTCGTCCTGCCGCGGCGTCTTTAACCAAATTTGGGAATGATGCCACTAAATGATTCGCTGAGACATATACAGGGTGGACAAATAAATAACCAATTCCAAAAAAGCCCACAAGTGCAACCAAGAAGACCAGGGATGCAGCAAATGAACGCTTCCAGCCTTTTCCGACCAAATAAGCCACCGGTGGGTTTAGAACTAGGGCCATAAAGCCGCCGAGACCAACTAATAGTAATGTAAATCTAATTCTCCATAGCAAGATGGTCAACACAACACTGGAAATTGTGACGATGTTGAAAATTAGAATAGATGCAGCTACAATAGCCAATATACGCCCGGTTGGGACTTCTCCTGTTTCTCCATGGATCCAATTTTGAACTCTATCGATTTTTGAAACCGGCAGGCTATCGCTATCTTCCATCAATCCAAGTCAACACAATATTTGGAAGCAACGCGCGGATACTGCCAATATTTAAGATTCTTCGACACCCCTTGGCCCACATAGGCAAGGATCACCAAAGTTACGCTCCTTAACAAATGGCGGAATGGCTCGGCCAAATCTCGTAAATCGTAATTCTTTCACCAATTTTATTTAAATCCACCTAATTGGTCAGATTTAGTGTAAGCATTGTTATGTGGCCGACCATCTGAAACCTTTAAGAAGATTTTTGAGAATTCTGCGGAATGGTGCGCTCTTAATCATTTTAATTCCAATTCTTGAATATTTTGTTATTCCAAAACTAACCGGGGCCTCCAAGTCAATTTCAATCTTGGCAAAAGTAAATATTTTCTATGTGGTTTTAGGCGTGATATTAGAAGCCGGTGCACTATTGGCTTACGCACTCTTAACAAAATCAGTTCTTCCCAAAGAGTCGCCTTCCATTGCTACTCTAGTTCGGATAAATCTCTCCACCCTTTCGTTAAGCCATGTACTCCCGGGTGGAACAGCACCTGGTTCCGCGCTTGGCTATAGGCTTCTCACTAGCCGTGGGGTTAGTGCAACAAATGCAACTTTTTGCATGGCCACCGAGGGAATCGGATCTGCACTAGTCCTAAACGTTATTCTTTGGATTTCCCTAATTGCATCAATTCCATTTCATTCCATTACTAATCCACTTTATGGTGTTGCAGCCGTAATTGGAGCTCTGCTAATAGGGTTGCTTGCCGCGTTAATACTCTTATTCACCCGAGGAGAGGAACACGCCGTAGGAATTATCAACACCATAGCCAGAAAAATGCCATTTATAAGCGAGGAAAAGCTTGTAGCGGTAATTAGAAATGTGGCAGGTCGAATAGACGAGTTGGCCCAGGAGCGTCATAGGCTGATCCACGCACTTGTTTGGGCGAGTCTTAACTGGTTACTTGATGCCGCTTCCCTTTGGGTTTTTATACTTGCATTTGGCAAACTCGTATCGCCGCTCGACCTTTTGGTGGCTTACGGAGTAGCAAACGTATTGGCAGTAATTCCGATTACTCCAGGAGGTCTTGGAGTAATCGAAGGAATTTTGATTCCGACTTTAAACGGCTTCGGAACTCCCAAAAATATTGCGATTATTGGGGTACTGGCATATAGACTTGTGAATTTTTGGATACCGATCCCTGTCGGCGGAGTTACCTACTTAACCTTAAAATTTGGCAAAGGGACCCGAGTCCCTGCAACTTCGGGTATAGAAGAAAACTGAAGCTTCTATTTTTCCTCAGGCCGGCTAGAGTCGGGTTCGCCCGCAGCATCGTCAAATTTAGATATGGCTTTTCCGTGTCCACACCATCTGCATGTTATTTCAACAACTTTTCTATCAATAATTTTAAGGTCCTCGATGTTAAGCTCTCCCCCTATGCCGAAATGATAAAAAGCCTTGGAGTGCTCAACTACCTCGAAGTCAAATCTTGTTATGTTGCCACATGCGTCGCATCGAAAACGCTCCATGTGTCTCCTCTCTGAATCTTGTATTCAATGATATGTCGAAGGCTTGTTTGAAAATTTCGTTGTCCTCATGAGGTATGTTTATATTTACTGGCACGTCAGTCTAAAAGTATAGTAGGACCACAATAAGTAGTCAGATGACTACTTACAGATAATTTACGTGAGAATTGTTTAAATATTGACTAACATTCGCCTATTCGATTTAGTTCAGTTGCACCCCTTCAGACCAAGGAGATTTATTAATAGATGGCATTTACAACAACTGCACCTAGACCAACCGTCACCGAAGTTGATAGCGAATTTAATGCTTCCAGATCCCTGAAGGACTTACTGGCCCGTTCATTTGGATTCAATGCAAAACCTGTCAACTCCAGAGTGTTCTGGTTTATTTGGCTGGGTGTATTTATGCTTTTTCTTCTCCAAGCGCCAGGGAGAGAGGTCTTTGACACAAAGCTTGACCTGGTAATTAATCCGACCGGATTACTCACCTCTCTATGGCACCTCTGGGATGGGCAGAGATATCAAGGCACGTTGCAAGACCAGTACATTGGGTATGCATGGCCGATGGGTCCATTCTTTGCCTTGGGCCATGCAATGAATCTTCCTATGTGGATAGTCCAGCGAATGTGGATGGCCGGGGTTTTTACTGTCGCTTTTTGGGGCATGATGCGCTTGTTGGAGACCCTAGAGGTCGGGCTGCCGGGAACGAGAATAGTCGGTTCGCTTGCATTTTCGCTATGGCCTACTTTCACGATGTTGATTGGTTCAACTTCTTACGCTTTACTTCCAGGCGCTCTTCTTCCACTTTCAATGGTTCCGCTGGTAAAGGGAATGAAAGGGGGCTCCCCTGCCAAAGCGGGACTGCTTTCAGGATTGGTTGTCCTTTGCATGGGAGGCGTAAATGCAACTTCCACCTTAGACAACATGATAGTTCCACTTATTTACTTTGCAACCAGGCAGTACACGCCTCGGATGCGAGCGGTCTTTAAGTGGTGGATACTTGGCCTTGTTTTGGCCATTACCTGGTGGTTGCTGCCACTTTTGTTCTTAGGTGCCTACGGGTTCAACTTTTTACCCTTCGTGGAACAGGCCAGAACTACCACTTCCACCATGTCGGCTACCGAGGTTTTGCGAGGAGCTGGCAACTGGACGGCATATTTAGACTTTGGATTCATGAAAGGCACCGATACAGTCGTGCTGGCAGGAGGGGGGAATCCAAACCCGTCACTTGATCTTGCACACCCTTGGATTCAAGGCGGATGGGTCATGGCTACTTATCCATTTACAATTGTTGCAACCACTATTGTCGCAGGAATTGGCCTGGCGGGAATGGGTTTGAAAAAACTTACGGAAGGTTTTTTTCTTAGAACGGTACTGGCCCTTAGCGCGCTGGGAACTCTAGCAGGGTACTGGGGACACCTGGGGGGTCCACTTTCTCCTGTGGTGCAGAAGCTCTTGGATACTTCGCTTGCTCCACTTAGAAATGTCTACAAATTGGAACCCGCAATGGCCCTAGTCTTGGTGGTAGCGGGGACTTATGGAATAACTGCTTTTCTCCCGTCTTTGAAGGCGTTCTTGACCAAGAGGGGCTCCAAAAATCCCATCTCGCTTTTGGTCAGAATAACAGTTGTAATCTTTTTGTTTGCCGGGGCACCTTATCTAACGGGAAGAGTTTTAAACGGAGGTTCTTTTTCTTCGGTTCCAAATTATTGGCAACAGGTTGCGGATTACCTTGCTAAGTACTCACCCCAAAGCTCTGCACTCATGGTGCCCGCCTCGGCCCAAGGAATGTACGTATGGGGAACGCCGGTTGATGAACCTCTTGAATCAATGGCCACTTCGCCTTGGACTACCCTTGACCAAGTCCCCTACGGAGGTGCTGGCAACAGGCGATTTTTGGATGAGATCGAATCCGTTTTTGAGTCGGGTCAAGATACCGCAAACTTGCCGGCCTATCTAGCAAGAGCTGGTATTACATACTTGGTAGTTAGAAACGATCTTGACTGGGAAGCGGCCGGATCGCCATCTCCTGCCAAAGTTCACGGAGTTCTACAGGCAATGAACTATGTCAAAGTTGCCGGATTTGGACCAAATATCCCGAGCCAGGACTATCTAACTTCCTCACCCGACGGACTTACTCCCCTTAGTGCTCCCCTATACCAATCAGTGGAAATTTATGCTCCATCGACTCTCGTGGGCCAAGTTCTTCCCACCTATCCCATAACATCACTTCCAACTTCCAAAACAGTGCTGGTAAGCGGTGGACCCGAAGCCTTGATGCAACTTGCTACGCAAGGACTTTCAAACTCAGACCCAGTGATATTGGCCGGGAACTCAATACCGTCAAATGTTAATGTCAAACCTCTTTGGGTCTCCACAGATACGCTAAGACTAAAACAAGTCGATTTTGGATTAATCAATTCAAACTCTTCCTACACGCTAACTTCAAACGAACTTGCACCACTTGACAGTCCGGGAGGACAAGGCGGCAAGACCCCTAAGCAAATACTGCCATTCCCTCCAAGCAATCATCAAAGTGTTGCCGTCATGCCCGGCGTGGTTTCGCTGACCGCGTCATCTTATGGATCTTGGTATTTCACTCTTCCTCAAGACGGACCGTTTTCGGCATTCGACGGTGACCCTAGAACAGCATGGATTGCCGGATCGGTAAATGGATCAGATGGACAGTGGATTCAGGCAAACCTCAATACGCCAAGGGCCATCTCAAAGATCACAGTAGAAATGCTTGACGACAACAATCCTCAACGTGCTATTGCCACTGCCCTTAGCGTAACTACCGCAAACGGCACCACAACCACCTCGGTTGCAAACACAAACTTGCCACAAGTGCTGTCTGTCCCAGCAGGATACACTTCTTGGATTCGAATTACGATAAAAAGCACAACGGGAGGAATCAAAGGGGGGCCAGGAGTCGGAATAAGGGAAATTGGTATTCCAGGTGTACTGATTCAGAGATACATAGCCACTCCGTCCGATGTAGCTCCCGGAACTGCATCAAGTCAAGCATTTTCGTTTTTTACCGATCCAACAAATGCTAACTATTCAGGCGGGGCTGCTTATCCACAACTTTCAAGGCTTTTTACAGTTCAAAAAAGTGAAGATTTCCAAATCTCCGGGCAAGCCCTTCCGGTGCCTTCGCCGCAGCTGAGCTCCTTAATTACGCCCAAAGGAAAAATATCTATCTCAACTAATTCAACCTATGGGGACCTGCCAAGATTTGACGTTTCCAATCTTCTGTCCCCCACAAATGATTCAGCTTGGATTGCCGATACATTTAGTCCTAAGATCACCTTGTCTTGGCCCGGAGATAGATCGATCAGCAACATAAAGTTTGTATTCACTCAAAACTTTGCAGCAAGGCCTGAAAGCGTTCACATATCTTCGCCTTCAGGAAGTCGCGACGCGACAATTCAAGTAAATGGCGAAGCAAGTTTTTCCCCGCTTATGACAAATTCAATGACTCTTACGTTCCCCAAAGTCCAACAGATCATCGCGGTGAACCAACTAACCGGCGACATTGGCCAACTTCCCGTCGGCTTAGATTCAATTGAAATTCCTGCTTTAAGTGATTTGTATGAGGCTCCCCCGCCATTGCAAACCCAAGTTACCATTCCTTGCGGCCAGGGACCACCGATTTCCATTAACGGACACGTCTACGACACAAGCTTAAGCGGGACTAGAAGTGATCTAGTGCTTACGAGGCCTATGCAGCTCAGTGTCTGTGGAACTTCTTCTATTAACCTTTCCCCCGGAATTTCAGATCTGGTAGCCGAGCCAACGAATGTCCCGTTTTCTATTTCCTCAATAGCTCTTTACCCCAAGGGAACATTCAATGCCTTCCCCGGACCGACGCCTGTAGCGCCCAATCGCACCCTCACGGTTGAGAGCTGGGGCGCGGATTCTAGATCGGTTAGCATCGGTGCCGGAGTCCAGTCGTACTTCGAGATCCACGAAAACTTTAATCCCGGGTGGAGGGCAACACTAAATGGAGTGCCGCTGCAGCCTGTGACTCTCGACGGCTGGCAGCAGGGTTTCGTTGTGCCTTCCGGTCAGGGCGGCGTCATTAGTTTGACATTTGTTCCAAATTATCTTTATAGGCTGGGCATCGTGGCAGGCGCACTGGCCGCACTGGCTCTGGTCATTGCGGCAATATTGGCATTACTGGGCCGTTTGGATCAAGGCAAAAATCATGAAAGGGTAATGGGACGCCCTGATCCCCCGAGGATGATTTGGCTACTTGGCATTTCAGTTGTTCTCTTTCTAGTAGGAGGTCCAATGGTGCTGGCCGTTCCCTTGCTTGCCCTAGTGGCCAATAGGTACGGGAAAACGGATATTCTTTCTCGAATATCGTTTGTGGCAATGGTATTGGCAGGGATTGGCGCAGCTGTTGATCTTGGATTAAATGCTGCGTCGGGTACTGGTTCCTTCGGCTTTATTAGCCAAGGTCTGGCTCTTGTTGCCTTAGCAGGCGCCCTTTTGCCCCAGTTCGCTCAGCTAAAGAAAAATGACGATAACAAATTAATTCTGGGTAAAATAAGCAATGAAAGTTCCGCTTAGTATCTGGGACAAGTTGGGCTTGCGTTTTGATTTCCCAGATGATCCAAACACCATTTATTGCGAATTCCAAGGCAACGGAGTATTTGATAAAAATAAATTAGAAGAGTCCTGGAGAAAAGTTCAAGTGAGAACTCCTTTATTGAGTTCCAAATTAGTAAAGGAATCTAAACGGTTTCGTTCCCATTTGTACTGGAGTGAAACTGACTCAAATTTTCCAATTACATGGTTGCATTATGAAAATATCCAAGAATTAGAGGTTCTTAGAAACCAGATCTCATCAAAACAAGTCGATCCGACAAGAGGTTCATGTGAGCTCTTTGTAACACTTGGAAAAGGCAGTTTTAGCCTTCTACTGATGGCCCATCACGCCGCATTCGATGGAGTTTCTTGCATTGCAATATTAAAGTCGTTGTGCGAGTGCTACAGTGGAGATCCAAACTGGGAATCAGCATTATTTCACATTTCAAATGAATTAAAAGTTGGGCAGCAAGGCAATGGAGGCAAGAATATAGCTTCTAAGAACCCGAAGAACAGGTCGCTAAAGTACCTTCCATTTATTCACAAAGTTACGCGAATACATAGGACTGTCTCTTCCAATATACCCGGATACTCTGTAGTTAACAGAAGCCTTTCCCAAAGCGAATTTGAAATTGTTTCTAAAAGGAGGAAAATTTACAATGCTACGGTAAATGACCTTCTGTTAATGGCATTTAACAATGCAATCGACAAGTGGAATAACAGTAATAAATCTGAAACAGATCTGACTCTAATTACTATGCCAATAAACCTACGGCCAGAAAGCGGCCGCTATTTGGGAATTGGTAATTTCACCGCGGCAGTTCCCATTGGTTCCAATTTAAGCGACAGAGTTAACTCAGTACAACTTTTAAATGCCATCTCGGCCCAAACTTCAACTTTTAAAGCAACTCCTGCGTCACCGATATTTCAAATGATAAATGAGATTCTCTCAAGGCCGCCATTGGTGAATTTGATATTAGCTGCGTATAACCCTCTTGGAAATAAATATGTTCACTCGGCAATACTGTCAAACTTAGGACGCATTCAAGAAGTGCTTGTCTTAGGCGCTTCATCAAAAGTGAACCATATTTATTTCTCCACTGCAGGGAGGATGCCAAGAGGCGTGGCCATTGGAGCCATTGGATATGACTCCTCAATTGATCTTACTTTAAGGTATAGAAACGCTCAATTTGAAAAAGGTGACGCTCTACACTTTCTTGACCTTTTTGTAGATGCTCTGATCGCATGGGACTCATAAGTCGACAGCTCCGTTTGTATACGCCCGCATTACACTAATTTTTTAATTTTTTGCTTCGAGTTCACCAATCTGAGTCAGTAACAAAATTATTCTTATACCCGTTAACTATTATTGGTTTTTCTGCCTTTGATCAAGTACTTTTGCACTAGTAATGAAATCATTCACGTGAACAGATCGTACAAATTCGAGCCGGTTTGACAGGAGCCGAGTGAAGGCCTTTAAATGGTGTATGTCTTATGCAAATTTATGATGACCCCGAACTTAATAGGCTTCCTAGCTTTGAGGAACTCGCCCCAAAATCAAAATGGTTAAAGGCTATTCCCGGATTGCCAGAGGCCGCTTTGGATTGGGAGAAGTCGCTTCCTGCAATTCGGGATAGGTCGGATGACTTGGCGAGGAACCTAGCTAAGCCCATTTTCAAGGCAAGCTCATTTGCCCAGGTGTTTCTCGTCTTGGGAAGGCTAGTCCTTGCATTGCTTATGGCACTTTTGGATGTGCCATCTATGGCTATTAAGAGAATCATGAATGGAAAATCCGATGCCGGCACGGTGAGGATTATGGAACACGTTGGAGGTGTGCTTAAAAAGAGCGGACCTTCGATGGTCAAGCTTGGCCAGTTTATTTCAACGGCCAATGGCATTTTGCCGGACTCAGTTGTAAATTCATTCGCTTGGTGCAGAGACAGCGTGCCCCCGCTTAGTTCACAAGTTGTCAGACGAATAATAACGCAAGAGTTAGGGAGCCCTCCCGAAGAGATTTTTGCATCTTTTTCTGAAGAACCAATGGCCGCCGCATCGATAGCCCAAGCACATAGAGCAGTTACCAAAGACGGACGTAAAGTCGTTGTAAAAGTGCAGCGGCCTCACCTCAGAGATAGCTTCACCCGAGATTTAAAGGCCATGGCTATTCTGTCTTGGGCCCTAGAACGAATTTCAAAGACTGTAGCTCAGGCCAACCTTCCTGGTTTCGTAGAACTCTTCGGAACTCTTGTCTTCCAAGAGATTGACTTTCGATTGGAAGCTTGCAACATGGTTGAACTGGGGCTTGCCGCCGAACATGCAGAAGCCAATTTCGTTGTATTTCCAAGGCCCCTTCCCGAATATGTGACGCCAAGAGTATTAGTGATGGAAGAGCTAAGTGGAGTTCCCTACACCGATGCACAGTGGGGAGAACTTGACGATGAGTCTCGCGAGAAAGTCCTAAAGCTTGTTATAGCGGGAGTAATTGAACATACTTTGGTCTATGGGGTTTTCCACGGGGATTTACACGCTGGAAACGTGCTGGCTAATCCCGATGGAATATTGGGACTTGTCGACTTTGGCATCGTTGGCCGTCTCGACGCAATACAGCGGGTATCACTCGTCCAATTCCTCATAGCATTTGCTTCACAAGACACGACTGAAATGCTCCAATCTATGGTCACCTTTGGCGCCGTGCCTGAAGGTGCCGATGTCGCAAAACTGGCTCAAAAAATTGACGACGCACTCCCCGATATAACAGAGGTTACTCAGGAACAATTAGCTGAAACGCTTGGAGTCGTAATTAAAGTGCTGATCACCGAAGGTTTCCGCCTTCCAATTCCCCTCGTACTGTTCTTCAAAAACCTGCTTTACCTCAATGGATTTGCAGCTGCCGTAGCTCCTAATATTGACCTAATGAGCCAGATTGAGCCGATCTTCGAGTATTTCAGATTGAAATATGGCGACATCATGGAATACCTTGCCGGAGAACTTCCTAAGACTACCGGTTGGAAAGAAGTAGAGCAAAATGGAAAAGAAGTGGAACACCAAGAGTCATATTAAATGATTCAGATTTAGTGAGCTACTTGACTCCTGCTTTCGCTCCATCATATTCAAAGTACTGCTGAAATCTTTTGGCCGACTGTGACTTTAATTTAAGAGAGCAATTCTTCATGCCCGAAATTTTTAGGCGAAGTTTCGAGTTCATCAGCAGAAGGTCAACTAGTGCAAACTGGTGTTTTTATGACCCTTTTGGCATTTCTGTCTGTAAATCCATCTGTCATGGTTATGCATCACTACATCAATATGCTAAGATGCATGCATGCGTACTACAATTAATATTCCAGACGACTTGTATTATGTTGCCAAGTCAATTGCAAAAGATACTTCAATGTCTTTGAGCGAAACCGTAGCGGAATTATTAAGAAGAGCTATTGGAACTCCAAAAGTTTTAAAGGAATTCTCAGTGAGCAGCATAACTGGTCTTCCCCAGATCCGGCTTAATAAAATTATTACAGCCGAAGATATTCGCTCCTTAGAAGACGAATAAAGTGGCAGTTCTTCTGGATTCGAATGTATTGATTTCGCTAATAGTTCAAGACCATATTCATCATGAAAAAGCGGAATTTTGGTTCAAAAATAATCGTGAAAAGTTTGCAACATGCCCCATTACACAAGGTAGTTTAATTAGATTTTTGCTTAGGGAAGGCCAAGACTCCGATTTTGCCAGTGGCATTCTTATGGAGATCTGTTCTAATCCAAGACATGAATTTTGGATGGATGAAATCGGTTTTAGTGATTTCAAGCTTGAACAAATTATCGGACACCGTCAAGTGACTGACTTCTATCTAGCACAATTAGCGCGGGTAAAACAAGGCAAATTGGTTACTTTTGATTCTGGGCTCCATGGATTTCACAAAGACGTTGTAGATCTAATTACAATCTGATATTCCGATTGGCGCTCCAATTGGCATTTGACTGCATTTTCTGCGCCCTTTCGGCAATATCAGCGAAAATCGAAATATATTAGGCTTTGGCTGGTTTTATGGCTAGCGTAGCTTTCCTAATTTCTCTTAATTGACATTCTCCCTGCAATATTCTACACGGTCAAAGATAGCGAGAGCTGGCTAATTAATACCGGCCAGTTGGAAATGTGTGTGTTTGAAATACTATAGAATTAGCTTTGCCAAAATCCCAAATTAAGGCCAAATGGCAACAAAAGTTGATAGAGGCTTAAGTGCAAAAGAGCCTAGGTATACACTAAGTACATGCGCCGAGAAAATATTGGATACTCGCTGTGCATACGGGTGCGCTCGTCATATGGCGCAGTAACCTTCCCTCGGTTGTCTGGGCAGTCGTCTTCCAAAGTCGTTTGTTTGGGACCCTCTATCGAACCTTTGGTCGCTACAGCTTCATGACAACTACTAGGGTGGTGCAAACAACTCAGGACCGTGGGGCAAATTTTCGCTTGACTATCATTGCGCTTTGCTCCGTGATTCTGGTTGGGATCTATTTCGCTTTTTGGGGGCGAAACTATGGGCTCGACTTTAGCGTGTATCGAGATGCATCACTTTCATGGCTCAACGGGGCTAACCCATACTTGCCGGTATTCACGGCACACCATCTCGACTTCACTTACCCTCCCATTGCTCTTGCCTTTTTCGTCCCATCGACACTAGTTTCTTTCCAAGTCGCCCATTTTGTATTCTGGATCATCTGTATCGGAGTAACGACCTGTGCCGTAGCCATTGTATTTAGCGAAGGTGGAATGGGCTTTTCAAGAAAAACTTGGATATCAGCCTTGGCCTGGACATGCATCTCACTTCTTCTACTCGAACCTGCTCGGAGCGGACTTGACTACGGTCAGATCGAGTTCGTGCTGATGTGTTTCGTCGTAGCTGATCTATTAGTAGTGCCAAAAGGCTTCAGGGGGATCGCTATTGGCATCGCTTCAGCTTTGAAATTGACTCCACTCATATTTGTCTTCGCACTAATAGCCTGCCGAGACTTCAAGGCAGCACTTCGAGCACTGGTGACTTTTGTCTTTTTGAGCGCTCTTCCATGGCTCTTTCAACCCACTATATCTTCGACTTTCTGGAATAAAGATGTCTTTGACACTAGCCGTGTTGGACAAGTGGCATTTATCGGCAACCAGTCACTGCTAGGAGTGTTGCATAGGCCTCCCTTTTCTGGCTTGCCTGTTAACCCACTATGGCTTGGAATCTCCGCTATGGCTGTGGCCGCCGGTGCCTTCATTGCCTGGAAATATGCAATTGCAAACCAGCGCTCGCTATCGATGATTGCTATAGCCCTTGGCGGCCTTTTGGCAAGTCCAATCTCTTGGTCTCATCATTGGGTGTGGGTGATAGTTATTCCGCCAACCCTTCTGGCTAACCAAAACAAAGGAGTTGCCCGTCCTGTTCGGGCGATGCTATGGGGCGTCGTTGCTATATGCGTCTTGGAACCTTACTGGTGGTTTTCAAGCGGCTGGCAATCCGACATTCTGAGCGTTCTGCTTCCGATGTGGACGATGGCGCTATTAATCTTATGGGCTGGAGTTGCACTTGGTCAAAAACTGCAAGCTGATGGGCCGGTTGGGAATCCTAAAGAACAAATCTCGGGAACCTAGGGCCAGTGAGTTTGCTAAATTTCAGAAAATACGACGTCGTCGATAAAGTAGGTGCTTACCTCTTTTGCTCTCTTAGAAACACCCTGGCGACCAGACCAAACGAACTTTCTTCCCTCGGGTCTGACCCTCAATTTTTCTGCCTTTTCTAACACCTCAGTTTCCAGTTTTTCGGTGCTCTCTGATCCCCATGCCACTTCGCCAAGCGCTATTAACTCAGACCCCAAATTAACGGCTGCAAAATCTACTTCTATCTGTCTTGCCATTCTAGAAGAAGCGTCCCTAATATTTCCCCACCATCTACCTGTCTTATTAAAAAGTATTCCTTCTTTTTGTAATACTTTCCCCCCATGGACACGGCAGGAATCTTCAAACACTTGGGCAACATGGTGTTTGAATTGCTCAAGGTTACTCTTGATAATACTCTCGCCAATTCCTCCTTCGATGGAATCCGCGTGTATAGCAACCACCGAGTACCAAAAGCGGAGATAGGGATCTACGAGCCTATAAAGTCTCGTGTTCGTTTTTTCAAATGCCTTTCCAACAGGCCACTCATGTTCGACTACCCCGGCCTTTATTAGCACTGGGACCACCGTCTGTAAGTCCGAAGTCACAATATTCGACAGTTTTTTATGGGAAAGACGATCGCTTCCCAATGCACGTATGACCCGCTCGTATCCCCTGGATCTAGAAAAGAATTCATTCAACTGCAGTCGAGCTGATTCTAAAAGAATTCCTCCCGGTGTGCCTGCCAGGTTGATTAGATTCTTCTCGGTGTTTATCTCTGTATCCCATTTGAGTAGATGGAGTGGGTAACCACCGCAAGCAGCATATGCCTCAACGATATTCTTGGCATTGGTGGTTGGAAGAAAGTCCAGCGACTCGGCAAGTTTAAAAGGTTTAAGATTGAATGAAGTTGCTCTGCCATATAAGGGAGCGTTGTCTTTTAATTGCCTCTCAGTAGAAGTAATAGATGAATCAAGCAACACCAACATCAAGTGGTGCTCTCTTTGAAATGCGACTAAATCCCAAGCATCTCTTAATTCGGCGGAAAATGAGGGTGAACCTTCTATGATTGAGGTAAATTCATCGATCACTACTAGCAATGGCTTTTCGGTTGCCTGCCCAAAAACAAATTGAAGTGCTTGTCTCCAATTCCCGAATTCCCACAGAAATGGTTCCGAACTAGCCAGTTCGGATTTTCTATAATTATCGGCTAAGCGACCAAGCTCAATATTTTGGGAATCTCCGACACCTGTGTGCCAAATCGTACGTTTTGAAACAGCGAAATGGTGGAGCAAAAAGGTTTTCCCAACTCTTCGTTGGCCACTCATAACCACAAATTGAGGCGTTCCACCTACTGCAAGTTCCCAATAGTTCTCGAGTCTTGCCAGTTCTTTTTGGCGTCCAAGTAGTGGGGCTAACACACTAGTCAGTGTAACACCTAGTAGGGGTAGACCTGACTAATCTACGCAGATGAAAATAATACCCTTTTGACCAGGTATTTAGAGCTTGACAGGAAACTTCTTACATTATAACTTCGCCTACCGCTACTAATTCAGACCCCGAATATGAAAAACCGGTGGACCCCTAATGGGTCCACCGGTTAGTGACTCTCGGAATAACTACTAAGAGTTAGTCGATGTTTTTGGAGCAGCTGTTGCGATAAGTACTGCCGAGTGGTCCTTCTCCACAAGAATTACTCTGTCACCAGAAACAATCTTGGACTCGGGAAGTCCACGGAACTTTGTGGTTGACGTAATAGGGGCAGTCACGCTAACTCCATCGGGCCTTGACACTGTTATGGATGTGGAAGAAACATTTGCTACAGTTCCTCTGTCCTCATCTACAGTTACCCAAGTGTTGTCCTTGCCTTTGAAAATAATCTCAGCGTGAACGCTTCTTTTCCTGAGCATTTTCATCAAATCGCCCTTGTTGCACACTCCAGTCTTTCCAGAAGCTTGGGCATTTGCATGCTTACATGCTTGACCCAGTCCACCGTGAGGTCCGCTTGGGGTAGTTGTGGCCGATGCCTGGGATGCGTTGAGCGGAGTTGGTGAGGATCCAGAGGTCAAGGCAAAAGCCACTCCCCCTACTCCAAGCACTGCACTTGCAGCTACCGCTGCCGGAAGGCTTACTAACTTCATTGTTATCTCCTTTAATTGCGATCATACAAGTGATTTTCACTTGAGAATAGATTGAACTTTTCAATCTATGTTTCTATTAAAACTTCGTATTGTTTTAATATTATGACCTAATTGTTAGGAAAGTGTAAAGGAATTGGACCCACTCTGACCTGGAAGTTTCCGCTCATTTTGCCCCTTTTTACTTCCATGGAAGATGTCTCGTAACCTCGCCTGTTAATAAATGCAAGTCCGATATAACCACGGCCAGGAAGAGGGCAAGCAGATGTTACTACTCCACACTCCGTGGAATCCAAAAAAAGCCTCTCACCAGGTGTTATCTCTTGTTCGGTGGAGTAAATACCCTTTAGAACCTTGGGGGTATTTGAGCCTCTCGAATCTACTCTTGCCACTAGTTCTTGGCCTATATAACAACCCTTTGTAAAGCTAACTGCATTTTCAACCAAAGACGGTATTTCGGCAGGAATAAGGTCAGAACCATACTCTTGACCTTTTTTAGGAAATCCACCCATGATCCGCTCGACTTCACCATATTCATCGGGCACGGAGGCAATTTCAACCTTCTGTGGATTCACGATAATGTCGAGCCGCTTTATTTGGTTCCATAGAAACTCAATGCGTATACATCCACTTATGCCTTCGTATTGGGATTGGATCAGAGATTCATCTTTCGGGAGTCTCACTACTTGAAATTTACTAAGTTCAATATTGGCCTTCACCCTGATCTTAAAACGCTCTAAGGCTTCTACAGTTTCGATCGCGGCATCTTTATCCATTTCTAAATAAACAAGCTCTTCGGATGATTTCAAGACTCTCATCAGGGAAATAAGTTTGCCTGTGGGCTTTAACAGGAGCGACCAAATGGGAGTCCCTATCTCTAGATTCTCAATATCATTTGAAAGCTGGCTATGTAGATATTTGATGGTATCGGCACCCGATACTGCAACTACTTGGCGATCTTGAACGGTTCCTGTTATAGAAATCAAGATTTTTCCTTATCGGATTTAATACGCCTTGAGGCCATTGATCTTGCACCTGAAATCGCACTGATCATCGCGGCAGCTTTTGCCAAACACTCGGCATCTTCTTTTTCAGGGTCTGAATCTGCGACTATGCCAGCACCGGCTTGGAGGAAGGCATTGCCATTGGGGGTCACAACCATTGTTCTGATGGCAATTGCGGTGTCCATGTTTCCCGAGAAATCGAAGTAACCCACCACTCCTCCATAAATACCTCGTTTTGTCACTTCAAGCTCATCTATTATTTCCATTGCCCTCACTTTGGGAGCCCCTGAGAGTGTTCCGGCCGGAAGCGTAGCTCTTAAAACGTCTACCAAAGAAGTATTCTCCTTTAGCTCTCCGGAAACTTGGGAAGTAAGATGCATAACGTGGCTGTAGTGCTCAAGCACCATAAGTTCATCGACTTCCTCGCTTCCAAAGTTCACCACCCGACCCACATCGTTGCGGGCTAAATCTACAAGCATTACATGCTCGGCCTTTTCTTTTGGATCTTCGATTAACTCTGCACCCAAAATGCGGTCTTCCTCGTCGGTGGCGCCCCTTTTTCTCGTGCCTGCAATTGGCCGTGAGATTACTCTTCCGTCAATGACTTTCACCATTGGTTCCGGAGAGGCCCCAACAACTGTTACCTTAGAATTTCTCAAAAAATAAAGATAAGGCGAAGGATTAACTTGTCTTAATACCCGATAGACATCAAAGGGATCGGATTCCAAAACCAAATCGAATCTTTGTGAAAGGACTACCTGGAAAGCATCTCCTAAAACAATAAATTCTTTTATAGCCTTGACAGCACCCATATAATCTTTTTGCTCCATTGAGCGCTTGAACGAGGCACCGTTAAATTCCTTTAGTGGCAACGTGGTATCACTAGAGGATGCCTCTTCTATCTTTTCAACCAGTGCGTTCAATCGATTGATCGCATCCAAGTAAAGACTCTTTCTGGAATCATCGTCCAAGTTATTTTCGACAAATACATTGTCGATTAAGACCAGCCTTTGGCGCCAGTGGTCAAATGCTGCCATTTGGCCAATCACCCCCATCATGGCATCCGGTGTCCCAACATCATCTTTGGGAACATTAGGCAGGTATTCAATTTCCCTGACAATGTCATAACCTATGTATCCAACTACCCCACTGTGAAGAGGCGGAAAAGTATCTAATTTGGGCGCAACCACTGCACCAAGCAGGTCTTCTAGAGCACCCAAGTAACCATTGCTTCTATCTATTTTGACCTGTTCCAAGGCATCGCCCGGTGCCAAAACCTGCCACGAGACTTCTCCTTCATCCAATGTAAGCCAGGCTTTGAAGTTAAGGCCTACAAATGAGTATCTGGACCACCTTCCCCCATGTTCTACAGATTCAAGCAAAAATCCGTCACTTTTTTCCACCAATTTCAAAAAAAGTGCTACGGGCGTAACTGAATCTGATGCCACCTCGATGGCAACGGGCATCATATTGCATGCCTTAGAGTGCTTTAACCAAGTTTCCAGTTCCAGTGGGGCGACAAAAGAAGGCAAGTTTTAACCGCCTGAGGTGGAGACACGGCCCGCCAGCGGCCTGAAAAAGCAGCTGTGAGCCCCCGTATGGCAAGCTCCCGAGCCCTCCTGGTCAACCACAACTAACAAAGTGTCGCCGTCACAGTCATAACTTATGGCTCTTAAATACTGGCGGTCCCCGGATGTTTCCCCTTTGCACCAGTACTCCTGGCGGCTCCTGGACCAAAACCAAGTTCGACCGGTCTCAATAGTTTTTTCAAGTGAAACCAAGTTCATCCAGCCCATCATTAGAACTTGACCTGTACTTCTCTCCTGAATAATTGCAGGAATCAGCCCTTCTGAATTAAATTTCAGGTTTGAAATACCCTCCCGATCAGGCAAAAAGGATTCCGCGGTGAAAAATGGCTCCCCTCCGATTTTTGGATAGTTGTTAATTTCCACGTTTTCCATTACAGATATAGCCCCGTTGAGCCCTC
The DNA here is from genome assembly GCA_021777355.1 of Actinomycetes bacterium. Classification (GTDB taxonomy): domain Bacteria; phylum Actinomycetota; class Acidimicrobiia; order Acidimicrobiales; family JABEUL01; genus JABEUL01. Next base: position 18,864 of record JAJYDO010000020.1, read on the forward strand.
AATCCTTTCAGAGGCAACCGCATGCACGTCGCGCTCCCTTAGAATCAAGTAGTCTTCTCCTTGAACGTCAACTTCGAACCTATCTTCCGGATTGAATAAAACTTTGTCTCCAATGTGTATATTTCTCACCTGCGGCCCGCATCCGACAACTTCTGCCCATACTAGGCGCTTTGAAACCTGGGCAGTAGCAGGGATTAGTATACCTGAACGGCTCCGCCTCTCCCCTTCGGCAAGAGGAATTTGGACCAATAATCTATCTGCGGTCATAGCAATCTGCTGTTTTTCATTCACAACATTCCACGGTAGTGCTAGAAATTAGGGTCTTGAAACTTTTTAGCAAATTTTGGGCAATTATTTTATTAGCAACCTCCTTGTCGAGTTGTTCATCGGGCGCGAATATTTCTTCAACGCCTGCAAGCAGCACCTCTGCAACTCTACCTATAAAGTGGGCAAATACTGTTTGCATTGCACTTAAAAGCGGAGCTCGGCAAGTTTCTTTAGATACAACCTCCTATCTCCAAGAGATGGCTCATATACCTAATCTAGATAGCGCCGAAAGCGAAATTATTAGCTACCTAGACTCCGTGGCTGCTTCGCTTGGCACTACGATTAACCAGATCAAGGCAGCCGGAGTCCCAAGGGATCCAAAGGGAGCAAAAACCGAGGAAGCTCTAATGGCAACTGTGTTTAGTTTTGCTCTAGCAGTCTCTAACGCAAAAACTGCTGCGTCTAATTTGCCGACAGATGACATCACGGCCTTTAGGGTACAGGCCGACAATATTGGAAAATCAGTCCAAGCATCTGCCCAAAGCGCCTCAGAGGCAATAGCGAAACTTGAGACTCAAAGTGGTTCATCGATAAATATCTCAAAGGCTTTTAGTCAATCTAGTGCATGTTCTAATAAAAACTAGTGATCATCTTGTAGCGGCCTTACGCTGACACCATTTTCTTTTAGAGCTTTTTTCACTTCCGCGATTGATATTATTCCAAAATGAAATATTGTCGCCGCCAATAGGGCATCGGCCTTCCCCGAGATGGCGCCTTCGATCAAATGATCAATACTGCCAACTCCCCCTGAAGCTATTAATGGTATTGCAACATTTTGGCTCATCTCTTGGAGAAGTTCAATATCGTAACCCTGCGCGGTTCCGTCTCGATCCATGGATGTTACCAATAGTTCGCCGGCTCCTAATTCGCTGGCTCTCTTGGCCCAATCAATTGCCCCGATTCCCGTTGGTTCCCGACCGCCGTGAGTAAACACTTCCCAGGCATAAACGCCTTCTTTATTTAAAACGTTGGAACTTGTGTCGCATCTCCTGGCATCAATAGCCACAACAACACACTGAGCTCCAAATTCAGCTGATATCTCAGAAACTAACTCGGGCCTTTCTATTGCAGCTGTATTTATAGAAACTTTGTCCGCTCCTGCTCGAAGTAGTTTCCTGGCATCTTCGACACTTCTAACGCCGCCTCCAACCGTAAGGGGGATAAATACCTCTTTGGCGGTATTTTCTACCACATCGATCATAGTGGAGCGCCCGTCACTTGACGCAGTTATGTCAAGGAATACAATCTCGTCCGCGCCAGCTTGGTCATAAATTTTGGCCAGTTCTACGGGATCTCCGGCATCTCTAATATTAATGAAATTCACCCCTTTTACCACTCTGCCTTGATCCACGTCGAGACACGGAATAATTCTTACGCTTTGCAAGCCTCTATCGCCTCTCTTACGCTAAAACGGCCTTCATGGATAGCCATTCCCACGATTGCCCCGGCCAATTTCTCACCTTTTGATTCCAACACTGCAAGTTTACGGAGATCTTCAAGAGTACCTACTCCACCCGAAGCCACTATCGGTATTTTTGATTGGCCAAGAATGGATTTAAGTCCCTCAAAATCGGGACCGCCCAAAGTCCCGTCTCTTCCGATTTCAGTAACTACCAGAGCTCCGATCGAACCCATCACTTCCACATAACCAGAAAGCACCTCTTCGATGCTTTGCCCGCTGGATTTGGTCCAACCCTTAATGGATACCATGCCGTCTCTGGTATCTAATCCAATTGCCACACTGCCTGGAAGAGCAGTCACCATAGCTTTGACTCTGTGGGGATTTTCAACGGCAATAGTTCCAACAACTACTCTTCTCACTCCGAGGCTCAAAAGAGATTCGGCCCGATTAAGATCCCTGACACCACCGCCAACTTGAACCGGAACGCCTTTTGCCACTTCGACAATCTCGGCAATTGTTGGACCCTGGGAAAATACACCTGTCTTAGCTGCATCCAGATCTACAACATGGATCCATTTGGCACCTTGATCTACAAATTCCCTGCAAATTTCAATTGGGTCGCCAAAGTTTTTCTCCTTCGCAAAATCTCCTTGGAAAAGCCGCACGCTGCGACCTTCCCGCAAATCAATCGCAGGATATAACTCCATTAAGAGTTAGCCTCGCAGAGCTCTACAAAATTAGAAAGCAATTTTAAACCTACTTTGCCGGATTTTTCCGGGTGGAACTGCACGCCATAAATCTGGTTCTTTTCGACCATAGCGACAACCTCATTGCCGTATTGGCAGGTAGCTACAACTTTTAGATCCAGGTCTCGATTAGTATCGGGAACCGCCGCATACGAATGGACAAAATAGACCCACGGTTGTGCTCCAATGCCTTTGAGTAGTTCACTTGTTCTGCCCTTTTCAAAATCCAGCTCATTCCACTGCATCTGAGGAAGTTTTACATCGCCTGTTATTTTCTCGATACTTCCTTTAAACAGCCCTAAGCCTTCGGCTAATGGATCTTCTTGCGAGTTTTCAAAAAGCACCTGCATACCAATGCATATTCCCAAGAATGGAATCTCTTTTTCAACTGCTGACATAATCAACTTGTCAAATCCCACTTCTCGAATTGCATTTACGCAGGATCCAAAAGCTCCAACCCCGGGCAACACAAGACCGTCAAACCCATCTAGTGATTCGCTCGACGCGATTAACTTGGCATCGCCTCCTACTTTCACGAGTGCTTTATAAGCCGAAGCTAAATTTCCGATTCCGTAATCAAGTACACCTATCACATGATTTTCCTAAAGAGAACCTTTTGTCGAAGGAATCTCGGATCCCTCAATTTTACAAGCACTTTTTAGAGCTCTTGCCAAGGCTTTGAAAGTTGCCTCAAGGATGTGATGAGTATTTCGGCCACTTTTCATATTGACGTGTAAAGTGATTTCCGCCTCAGTGACAAATGCCCTTAAAAACTCTTCGGCCAGTTGAGGATCAAAAGGCGGATCGCCAAGGGGAGTTGCATCCACGGGGAATTCGACTTCATATGAAAGATAAGGACGACCTGAGATATCAAGGGCCAGTTCAATTAAGGCTTCGTCAAGCGGGATCAAGACTGAGGCAAATCTGCTGATGCCCGTTTTGTCTCCTAGGGCCTCCTTGAGGGCATTGCCCAATGAAATTCCCACATCTTCGACAGTGTGATGCGCATCGACTTCCAAATCGCCTTTGGCCGCAACTCTTAATGTCCAACCCCCATGCTTTCCCAGTTGAGAAACCATGTGGTCAAAAAAAGGAATACCAGTGGAGACACGAACTTCGCCGGGACTCAGTCCGAGCTCAATATCTATCTGGGTCTCTTTGGTCTTCCGTGAAATGGCTGCTATCCTGGTCATCTGTGAACTTTCTCTGAAAAAAGCAATAACTTAATTTACTGCTTCTAGCCTAAACTCTTTGAGAGGGCCTCTAGAAATCTAGTCACTTCGTCATGGTTCCCGACTGTGACCCTCAGGCAGTTGTCAAGACCCGGCCAAGTGGATGCATCCCTTATCAACACCGACTGATCCACCAGGAGTTGCCAGAGTTTTGATGCCTCAACACTGTTTGGCCTAAAAAGAATAAAATTTGCTTCGGAAGGCCAAACTTTGACATCAAGTGATGCTAGGCCCGAGGTCAGTCTTGACCTTTGTTGGACTAAGGCTGAAACTCTCTCCTGCATCTCATTTTGATAGTTCAGGGCTAAACGCCCGGCTATCTGGGAAATCGTATTGAGATTATAAGGAAGAGTAACAGCTGCCAGAGAAGATATAACCTCACTATTGGCTAGGGCATATCCCAACCTCACGCCTGCCATTGCCCAAGTTTTAGAAAAAGTCCTCACTAATATCAGGCGGCTGCTCCTTTTTAGCTTTTCCAAGCATGAGGAAGAAGCAAATTGAACATAGGCCTCATCGACAACGACTACTCCCGGGGCCATCTCTAAAGCGAGGTCGATACTATCCTCTAGCTCGAGATTACCCGTGGGGTTATTTGGAGAGCAGAAAAAAATAACGTCGGGTGAAGCCTCATTAATTCCCTTTTTAATGGCTTCAGGGGTAACTTGAAAGTTATCGTCTCGCCAAAAGGTGCAAACATTGGCACCGACTATTTTTGCAATGTGTGAGTGGAGAGCGTAGGTGGGTTCAAATACCATTACGTTGGATTCCGAGTTTGCGTAAGCGAGCAAGATTGACTGAATTATTTCGTTGGAACCATTCCCACACCAAACCATCTCTGGACCCAAGCCGTGTAGAAGTCCTATCTCTTGTCTAAGAGCCATTGCCTGCCTGTCTGGATAGCGGTTGAACTGGCCATTTGAAATCTCTTTTGCTAAGTCGTTTTGCCAGTTAATTGGCGGCGGGAATGGCGACTCATTGGTATTTAGCCTTATTGCCACTTGGACCTGGGGAGAGTGGTAGCCGCTGCGAAGCCCGACATGGAACTTAGGTTTAGGCGGGGTGTCTGTCATGGGATTATCCAGAGTGTCTTTTAAATCTTAGGCCCGAAGAACTTTTAGAAACCTGTTCTTCTTCAAATTCAGCTCTCAACTTTGATCCTGCAACTCTCATGGCAACGGATTGGGCGTGCGCGTCTAGGCCTTCGGCCAATGCAATTGATTCGACAAACGGGGCAACGCGCTCGAGCCCCTTTTGCGTAATTGAGATGGCGTGGGAGTGACGAACAAAGTCGTTAACTCCGAGTGCCGATGAGAACCTAGCGCTTCTAAAAGTCGGCAGCACGTGGTTGGGCCCCGCTAAATAATCGCCAATGCTCGCAGGTGCCAGAGGTCCACAAAATACAGCACCGGCATTTTGAACCGCAGGTACAAGAATGTGAGAGTCGCCACAGGCCAGTTCCAAATGTTCCGGCGCTACATGGTTGGCGACATCTACTGCCTGAGCCGGAGAATCAACCAGCACCGCGTATCCTCCGTTGGCTAAAGTGGCTTCTATCTCGCTTCTGCGAGGGGCATTTTTAACTTGGTTTTCCATAACCTTTAATATTGAATCAATTACTTCTTCCTGCCATGAGATCAGCCAAGCCAGGCCGTCGGGACCATGTTCGGCTTGGACAATGACATCGATTGCTGCCCACTCAGGGTCAATCGTATTGTCTGCGATAACCACAACTTCACTGGGCCCGGCAAATGCAGAGGGAATTCCAACTACGCCGGCAACAAGTCTTTTGGCAATTGACACATACTTATTTCCAGGACCCACTATGACGTCAACCGGATCAATGGTCTCCGTGCCATAGGCCATAGCAGCTACGGCTTGTGCTCCTCCTATTGAATAGACCTCATCGACACCAACTAGGGCAGCAGCAGCCAGCGTGGGCAAAGGGATTTGGCCATTTGGCCCCGGAGGCACACATAAAACAAGACTGGCTACACCTGCCACTCTTGCGGGAATTGCGCACATTAAGACACTTGAAGGGTAAATGGCACGTCCTCCGGGAGCGTAAAGACCTGCTCTTGAAACAGGCCTTACTAAGTGATCAACTGTAATTCCTTCCCTTTCATAACGGCTTGGAACCACAAAGGAGTGCTCATGAAATCCTGCAATTGCTTCCCTTGCTTCTTCAAGAGCCGAGCGCAAGTCTCTAGGAATCATATCGAGAGCTCCGTATAACTCGTCTTTTGGAACCCTTAGAGAATCTAGGTCCACGTTGTCGTATTTCAAGGTGAGCTCAATTAGAGCTTTGTCCCCGTTTGTTCTAACATTTTCAAGAATTTCTCTAACTAGAGCCACCGGAGCTTCGTCGTCCAAGCTGGGACGAGGCAGCACAGTGTCCAATTCACCTTCAAAACCTCTTAAATCTAGCTTTTTTAACATCAACTACGAGGCTAGTCGCTTTCGGTGCCGAACCAATTCAAGCACCTGTCGAGCCCTATTATCTTTGCCCTGTCATGATTTGATTGGACCCATTTTTCTCGGGTCACTATCCAATTAAGTGACTTCGCTGGCTTGCCTCTCCTGGCCCAAGTTTGGGTGCCATTTGCTTCATATCCCAGTTTTTGGCTGACTCTGATCGAAGCAAAATTATCTTCATAAGCATCGGAATGGGCCTCATTGGCCATAAGGCCGAAAAATGCAAAGTCCAGTATCGCTCGTCTCACACTTGTTCCGATCCCTTGGCCTTGGAACTCCTTTCCAAGCCAAGAGCCGGTTGATATTGATCTTCTGATATTAAAATTCTCGCCTCTAATATCTTGTATTCCAATCGGGCAGCCGTCTTTAAAAACAGCAAAGTCCAGACACCAAGACTGCTTGTCAAAATTAGCCCGGTTTTTCCAAATATTTTGCAAAACACTTTTCTCCAGATCAGGCGATTTCAGGTCGCTCCACGGAGTTGAAAAAGGCATTAATTCAGGCTCATGAATACCTTTTCCGGCTAATTCCCCAAGTGCAAATACAGCTTCATCGTCTGGAGGTCTAAGCGACAAGTCGGCTGCTTCAATGCAAATATCAAAAAGAGGCCAGATGTCATTCATGGAATGTATTTTAAGGGATCAATCCTTGGGCTCGGGCAATGGCCTCATTGGCAAGTTGTTGTTGGTAAGTATCGGCAAACGCCTCAGCGCCGTTCTTGGATACGACGACAAAATAAAGCCAATTTCCAGTTGTAGGATAAAGCACATCTTTTAAATCATTTATATCAACCGTGGCAATTGGCGTGGGCGGAAGTCCTTTGTTGAGATAAGTGTTATAGGGGGAGTTTACTTTCAAGTCCTGCAAATTAGGAGGCCTTGAAGGATCACCAATTGCATAACGCACCGTTGAGTCCATTTGGAGCGCCATATTGGCCGCGAGCCTATTTAGTATTACTCGGGCGACCTTTGGACCGTCACTTGGGATGCCGGCCTCTTCTCTGACAATTGAAGCCGTGATTATGACTTGATATGCGCTCTGACCATTTGAATCTGTTCCATCTGGGGTCATCCCGGCCTGGCGGGCAAATAATGAAAACTCATTGACCATGTCAGTCAGCAAAGTCGAGTCGCTTTCACCAGGGACTACGTCATAGGTAGCAGTTCCAAGTAGACCCTCCAGCGAGTTTATCCCGGGTGGTTCATAGGGAGAGCGGATCGAATTAGAAAGCTCAAGTTTCAAAAAATCTGCCGCACTGTGTCCGGGAAGCATACCGACTCTGTCGGCCACCTGAGCGAGACTTAGACCGGGTGGAATAATTAAAGGTTTCATAATCGGTCCACCTCTAATGGTCGCATAGACAGCTGCAAAACTTGAAGGCTTTTTGAATGAATACGTTCCAGGGTGAAGAGTTGGAGGCTGGTGAAACTGCATGTAAACCCTAAAAGCAAAATCTGATTTAATGGCCCCGGAACTTGAAAGCTTGGAGACAATTCCAGACAAAGTATCATTTGGCTCGACAACAACATAAACACTCTCGGCAGTATTGGGTGCACTCTCGGCCCAAGTGTAATAAAACCAACTCAGAGACAATGCAACAATAAATAGAGCGACCAGAGAGAGAATAAAAATCCTCTTACTGCGGACTTTTCTCCTTGCCTTTGTTCGAGAAATTGACCTTGGAGGGCCGGTTCGAAGTTTTGTGGAGGTATCGTTTGATTCTGTATCAGACATATGGACAGTTTCAAACTTAGCTTGAAAGCAACACGGCAGATTACCTATTCTCTATTTATCGACTCAAGGTAAGATTGAAGCATGATTGCAGCGGCATTCGCGTCAATTTTTCCCCTACGATCCTTAGAAGATCGCTTGAGTCCACTTAAAGACTGAGAAGCAATTTTAGAGGTAAAGCGCTCATCCCAACCGACGATTTCAATTTCAAGCAACTTTTTTAGCCTGCTGACAAGTTTCATTGACTCTTGGGCCTTTAGGCCATTCGTTCCACTCAGGGAAACGGGAACGCCTACTACAACTAATGTAATAGCCTCCTCACTTACAATTTCATCAATACATTTTACTAGTTGAGTTTCATCCTCATAGGGAATTATCCTGAATGGAGTAGCAACTAAACGATTCGAATCAGAAATGGCAAGCCCCACCCTTACTGTCCCGGGATCAACACCTAATACTCGACCGGTTATGTGCTTGCTCACCTTCTTAATTTCAACCTCCGTAGTGCATTTTTGTGTCGTTCATTTTTAACACCTTGGAAGAAAACTCCAATTGATTTTCCTTTAATGACTCATCGACAATCTCGCCGCCAACCACTTCTCCAAATACTGCATTGTGCGAAGAAAAGTTTGTAATACCAATAACGCTTACTTCGAAATAAGCTACGGCTGACTCCAAAACAGGAACCTTCAATAACTTTGTAAAATAAAACTTGTTTCCGGACAGTTTCATTCCCTCAAAATCTACAACTGCTGCTTTGGCATAAGTTCTAGCCACTGCTTTGTCCTGTAATTGGATAAAGTTAAGGGAAAATTTTTTGGATTTTTCAATCAATTCCATAGTAAGCGAGCTTTTCTCTACTCCGGCTACCAATATTTTTGGCTCAGCACTTACCTGTGTCACCCAGTTTATTGTCATTAGATTTATTTTTTTATCATGACAACTTCCAATTAAGTATATCCCTGAAGGCATTGCCCAAAATATCCTCCTGCGCAACCTGTCAAAGTCATCAGAAAAGGATTCAGCATTCATTTTCAACTACTCCCTACTATTGCCTTGCTGACAGATATAGCATCTTGAATAAGGAGGAAAGATTTATTCATCGAAGCAATCTCAGCTTCAATTTGAGACTTTGCAGCTGCTTTGTAACATGAAACACTTTGGCTATAAATTTGGGAATAGCCTAATGAAAGTTCATTTGTCACAGCTGTATTTGGGCTTGGCAGATTTCCGTTGGCATCTTGAACATCATTGCCTAAAACAACACAGAGACTGTGAAGAGAAGAAAGATCATCGCCTTTGATGGAGATTTTAATATTTTTGATATCGGTAAGTATCTGGCTAGAAGACGAAATCAAACCGGTTCCGTCCATCCAAGACTTCATCCTTGACTGGGCACTTCCTGACATGTCGGCAGAGCAACTCGCACAAACTAAGCCAATGAAGATCAAAAAACTTAGCTTCCTAGCTTTGCCAAGACGCCTCATACAACCTTCACTAGATGGGTTTTTGACTTTCCTGAGCGCAGCACCAGGTATTTGCCATGGATCAAAACATCTGATTTTATCCCGGCCAATGCATCCGGGACCTTGCTGTTATTAATGTACAAACCGCCTTGAGTAGCCAGCCTTCTTGCCTCGCCTTTTGAAGAAGTTAGTCCAGATTCTAAACAAAGATCGGCAATTTGATAATCGGAAGAAATTAATTTTGATGAATCGGCCTCATATGTTGGAACCTCCCTGGAAAGAATTTCAAAATCCTCCGGAGAAAAAGACGCGTAATCTCTTGGTCCAAATAAATCTTTTGCCGCATCATTGGCTTTTTTAACTTCGGCGGTTCCATGGACCATAGCTATGACTTCATCGGCTAACCGCTTTTGGCCCCTGTGTGCTGAAGGATTTTCCAAAGTTTCTTTTTCCAACTCGCTTATTACTGTTTCATCTAAGAAAGTAAAATACTTGAGATAAGTTATGACCTGGCTGTCTTCCACCCTTAAAAGATACTGATGTAGCTCGTATGGACTCGTCATTTCCTTTGAGAGCCAGATTGAGCCCGATTCGCTCTTGCCAAACTTTGTGCCATCTGCTTTGACGACTAACGGTGTGGTCATTCCAAAAACTTGGGCATCTTTGCGGCATCTTCTAATTAAGTCGACACCTTGAACAATGTTTCCCCATTGATCACTAGCTCCACACTGAAGATTGCAACCGTAATTATCGTACAAGTACATAAAGTCATAGGCTTGCAACAACATGTAAGAAAATTCAGTGTAGCTTATGCCCTCTTCACTAGACTCTATTCGATTGCGAACGGAATCTCTGGCCAACATCTGATTAACCGTGGCATACTTGCCGACATCTCTCAAATACGAAATTACGTCTATTTTCTCCCACCACATCGAGTTGTCGACAACGTCAACTTGGCCCAATATATTATTCACCTGACGCTTTATCGCTTCGACATTTTCTTTAATTAGACTTCTTTCAAGCATGGGGCGTTCAGTTGATTTGCCACTGGGATCTCCAATCATTCCTGTGGCTCCTCCAAGCAAAACGACGATTTTGTGGCCGGATTGCTGAAATCTCTTCAACAGGCATAACTGCAAAAGTGAGCCAATATGAAGGCTATTTGCCGTCGGATCAAAGCCAATATATACAATTAGTGGATCTTTATTGGCCCCCGCTAAGAATTCTAAGAGTTCAGGAGAAGTAACTTGGTAGATAAGGGATCGCCAGCTCAAATCTTTGGCTAAATCGAATTGTGCCATATATATAGACTGCCACGCCACAACACGCTAGATTTCACTGAATGGCAAAGTTTGTTGTAATTGGCGGATCGATTTCTGGATTATTAGCTTCAATCTCGCTTTCAAGGCAAGGACATGAAGTCAAAATAGTTGATCCAACTGCATCAAATACGGACCTTGACCTCGAAAAAAGATTTTCTTCCCGCCAAAAAGGAATGGCTCAAAGACACCACTCTCATGCGTTTTTGGCGAAATTGAGGAACATATTAAGGTCAAATTTCCCAGATATATTAGACGCGCTTTTGGACGCAGGTGCTTTTGAAATGCCATTTATGGAGTTTTTACCCGAAACTATTTTGCAAAAAAATTCGGAGCCTGATGACGTGGACCTAGTTGGAATCGGAGCCAGAAGAACCACCTTTGAGACCGTGATTTTAGGAATTGCCCAAAAAGAAAGCGGAATTGATTTTATTGCCGGTGAAATCTTGGGGCTAGTGGCATCAAAAAATACCTGTAATCCCACGAAGATTAGGGGAGTGCGAACAAAAAACGGAGATGAAATTTTAGGTGATTTAGTTATTGATTGTTCAGGACGAAACTCTGAACGAAACAAATGGCTCGAAAATCTGGAACTTAGGGGGGAAACAATTGAAGAGTCCCCATGTCCTATCCAATATCTAACCCGGTTTTACAAGCTGCCCTCAAGTGCTTTATTCCCAGAACCCGACGGGAGATTCGCCGGCGATTTCGGATACATCAAGGTAGGTATTTTCCCTGCCGACAATGGTTTTTTTTCAACGACTGTTGGTTTAAATGACCGAGACAAGCAGCTCAAGGGATTAAAGAACCCGGAAGCCTTTGATCGTGCCATGTTAGCTTTTGAGCACACAGGCAAGTGGCTTCGAATAAAAGATGTAAAACCAATCACCAATGTTGAAGTCATGACAAAGTTAAAAAACCGAAGAAGGAGACCTGTTACTCTAAATCAAGATGGCAGCTTAGTGGGTCTAATAGCTCTTGGTGATTCTCTAATGCATACAAATCCTCTTTACGGTCGAGGCTGCACCATTTCATCAATGCAGGCCCAAGAGCTTCCAAAAATTATCGATAGATCAAATGATGAGACCCAGCTAATTGAAAACTGGAACGCCTATGTCGGAAAAGAGATCTTTCCTTACTATGACATGGCAGTATTTCAAGACGCACAAGATTTTATGACCGGAGAAAATGGCGGAACACCTCCCAAAGGATCGTTGAGCTACGTAATAAAAGAGGGCGTGGTTCCTGCATCATATGTTGACGCGGGTGTATACAGGGCCTTTATCAAGGCATTTAACTTGATTGGAGGTCCCTTTGACTTGCTCAGCGACCCAGAAGTGCTGGCAACAATTAACAAAACAATCAGTAAAAGAGAATCGAATACCTGGCAATTACCAGATCCATTCGGACCAGCCCATGATGAGTTGGTAAAACTTATTGAAAATTCTCTATAGTGTTTATTTATCTGATTTCGCAATGAAAAGCTGAGGAGAAAAATGTATCCAGGGACTTATGCAGTTACCGATCCTGATAAGGCCGCTATTATTATGGCGCGCTCGATGAGGACAGTTACTTATAAAGAGCTAGACACCGAGTCAAACAAAATTGCGCATTTGCTAAAAGAAAATGGCGTTGCCCGCGGAGATGTCATTGCAATTTTTGCAGAGAACATCTTCGAATACTTCTTTGTAACATGGGCTGCTCAGAGAAGTGGACTTTACTACACGGCAATCTCTTCGAGACTCACTCCCGAAGAAGTGAGCTACATTGTCAACGATTGTGGAGCAAAAGCATTTTTTACTTCGTTAGAAAAAAGTGGAACGGCAGCAAAAGCTCTGGAAGAATGTCCGGGAGTAAGTTTAAAATTTTGCATGGATGCAAGCGCGGATGGTTTCTTGGATCTTAAAGCGGAAAGCAAATCTTACCCTGGTGAAAAACTCGCCGATGAGGTAGAGGGAAGTGACCTTCTCTATTCATCGGGAACAACCGGCAAACCAAAAGGTGTGAAGCTGCCTATCAAGTTTTCAGAGATTGGCACTTCATTTTCTATCCAGCTTCTCCTAGGTGGCCTCTACGGCGCGACAGCAAAATCTATTTACCTATCCCCTGCCCCTCTTTATCATGCTGCTCCATTGCGCTTCACAATGGCAATGCAGCGAATCGGTGGGACAGCCATTGTTATGGAGCACTTTGATCCCATCGAATACCTGTCTTTAATTGAAAAATACAGTGTTACTCACACCCAAGTGGTGCCGACTATGTTCGTGAGAATGCTCAAACTTGATGAATCTGAGCGAACAAAATTTGACACCTCTTCACTTAAATGCGTAATTCATGCCGCTGCCCCCTGCCCAGTTCCGGTTAAAGAGCAGATGATCAAATGGTGGGGTCCGATAATAAATGAATACTATGCGGGAACCGAAGGAAATGGTTTTGTGGCTTGTGATTCAAACCAGTGGTTAGAACACCGCGGAACCGTCGGAAAACCGCTTATGGGGAAAGTGCATATCTTGGATGAAAATGGTGAGACGGTGGAAGCCGGAGTTGACGGGACGGTTTATTTCGAAGGCGCTACCACATTTGAGTACTTAAATGATCCGGAGAAGACTGCCAACTCAAGAAACAAGAAAGGTTGGTCTACTCTTGGAGATATTGGCCATTTAGATGATGATGGATTTTTATACCTCACCGATCGAAAGTCATACATGATTATTTCAGGTGGAGTCAACATCTACCCCCAGGAAGCCGAAAACTTGTTGATTACCCATCCAAAAGTCTTAGATGTTGCGGTTTTTGGGATTCCAGATCCCGAACTTGGCGAACAAGTAAAAGCGGTGGTCCAACCAATTTCAATGGATCTGGCTTCTCCTGAGTTAGAGCAAGAACTAATAAAATTCTGCAGGGAACATTTGGCATCTTTCAAATGCCCAAAATCTGTGGATTTCGAGGAGGAACTTCCAAGACACCCTACCGGCAAGTTATACAAGAGACTTCTTCGTGATCGGTACTGGAAAGAACACACTATAAAAATAGTCTGAAAACAAGTAAAAGGCCGCTTGTATCACATTTGTCACCGAATGTTGCGATTATTCGATATATACCACTTAGAGTGAATGAATATTTCAATTACAACATATCTTGTTGCATAACTACTGGTATTATTTTTTAACTAAGTAACTGACTGGCCCACTAACAGTTCTGGAAGGATTTTTTATGATGACGAAAAAGTCGCCAAGATCGCGGGCCAAATTGGATCAAAGAAGACTTAACCGACGAAGCAAGATTCACAAGTTTTTTATGGCCACTCTGGCCTTAACTTCTGTACTTTCTTTCGGATTTGGATTAAGCACTTCGAAAGCATTTGCGACCGGGGTTACAACTTATTTGACCCATACTTTTGAAAACCGCACTTCAACTGGACAGCTCGCACTCCCTAACGTGATTGGTTCTACAAATGTTGCCTGTCTAACTGCCGGCACAAATACTTCACAGACTCCGATTCCAGGATGCAACCTAACAAATCCGGATCCTCAAGGTTCAGGAGCACTTCGCTTGACTGAAGCTACAACTAATGAAGCAGGCGGAGTCACAATGACATCGGCATTCCCAACAGTATCGGGCATAGACGTCAAATTCGACACATACCAATACGGTGGAACCGGAGCAGATGGAATCTCATTGGCCTTTTCAGTTGGAAACCCCTCTGATCCGGTGCCTCCTACTTCGACTGGACCTGCGGGTGGCCACTTAGGATACGCGGGTGGAACTGCCGCACCCTCTGGCAATGGTCTACCCGACGGATACTTGGGGATTGGAGCTGACAACTATGGAAACTTCACTAACTCCACTTTTGATGGTTCCGGATGCACGGATCCCGCTTGGCTCACAAATGTCAACCCCCTGGGTTCGAGAAATCCGATAAACCTCACTTTGCGGGGCCCGGGAAATGTGCAAGCAGGATACTGTTTAATTGACTCCACCCTTAACACTTCAAATAAAGGGTTAAGTGGAACATTCAACCCGGCCACTCTTCCACCTCCAAGATCAAACGCTCTCGTTCCCGTTGAGTTTGCAATGAATCCCTCCGGATCAAGCGTCACTACTGCTTCTGGACTTGTGGTACCTGCGAATTCTATGTTAACTGCGGTGACTGGCATCGGTGGCACCCAGCAAATTTTAACAGACCCGATTCCAACCACTTTAAATGGAGGAATTCCCTCCGGATTGTATCCGGCCGGCTGGACTAACCCGACTACCGGCCTTCCATACCTCCTTTTTGCCGGTTTTTATGCTTCTACGGGTGGATCAACCGATATTCATGAAGTTAATAATCTGGTGATAACAAGCTTGAGTGGAAATCCTCCGGTGCTTTCCCTTGGAGCAAGCGATGATAGAGGCGGATCACTTCAACTTGGCGGCCAAGTAAAGTACTCTCTTGTGGCCGGGGCATCGGCAACAGGTACAAATGAGACCCAACCGATAAATGTAAATTACACTCTGCCTACTGGAATTACGGCAACATCGGTTTCTGGATCCGGGTGGTCGTGTTCGATCTCGGGCCAGCTAGTAACTTGTACGTCTACAACCATTTCTGGAACCAATCCGTTAGCGGCAGGCACAAATTTGCCAACTATTACTGTCGCTGCAACAGTTTCACCTACAGGCTCAACAACCCCGAATGCACTTACATCAAGCGGAGTTGCTTCTTCAACCGACGCGCTTTCCGCTTACGCTTCGGATCCGGGATCTGCCGGACCCGCACTTTCTTTGACTATGAGCGATAATCAAAATGGCTCGCCCGTTCAAGGCGGGTCAATAACTTATACGGCCAAAACAAGTACATTATCGACAAATGGTCCGGAAACTCAACCTGTAACCGATAGTTTCCTCATGCCATCGGGAGTAACGGCAACATCTGTTTCTGGAACCGGATGGTCGTGTTCAATTTCGGGCCAAATAGTAACATGCATTTCGACCAATGTTTCCAGTGTCAACCCTTTAAGTCCAGGATCTTCTCTGGCTCAGATTTCTATTGTTGCCTCAGTATCGTCCAGTGCGTCGACTTCTGCCAACGCACTTACTGTGGATGCAACTACATCGTCATCTGATGCAATATCAGGAAGTACTACTGATCCCGGAACAGCGATAGCTTCAGTTGTGCCGAGTGGATTATCTTTATCACCGAGTCAAGGTCCTGCCGCCGGTGGAGCGACTACCATTATCTCTGGAACCGGACTAGCAGGCGCCAGTTCGGTCACATTTGGAACTTACACATTAAGTCCTTGCGCATCGGGCTCAACCTCACAGTGTTTTATAGTTAACTCAAATGGAACACTCACAATTTACACGCCGCCGGGAACTTCGGGGACCTCGGTTTCGGTGTCGGCAACTACGACCAGTGGAACAGGGTCGGCTGGGCTTTACCTCTATGTATCAGTACCTGTACTTAGTCTTACTGCTACTGATTCAGCTAACGGGAATTTTTATCAGTCATCGCAAGTCTATTATTACGTGACGGCAGCTGCGACCAACTCAGGGGCTGCAGAGACGAAGACCATGACAATGACCTACACGGTTGCGAACCGTGTAACCGAGCTTGCGGCGGGTGGCAGCGGGTGGAGCTGCTCAGTGGCCTCTCCAACTGTGACTTGTACGACAACCAGTGTTTCAAGCGGGAATCCCCTCAGCCCAGGTCAGTCTCTTCCAGTAATTCGAATAAGTGCAAGTATTGGAAAATTAGCGTCACTTACCCCCGGCGCTATGACTTCAAATGGATCTGTTTCCTCGAGTGATGCGGCTACGGCAAATGCTACCGATCCGGGCACTGCTTTTGCCTCAGTAGTTCCCGGAGCAATTACACTTAATCCAACACAAGGCCCTGCTAAAGGTGGGAATCCCGTAATTATTTCGGGCTCTAATTTAGCCGCAGCCAATACCCTTACCGTGAACGGAACTTCCGTTGCCCTCTGCGCCCCTTACGCGGTCATTAGCTGCTGGCACCCCAACAGCAATGGCACGATTACTCTTTACATGATTGCAGGCACGGCGGGCGCAACGGTTCCGGTTGTGGTAACTAACCCTGCAGGTTCTACTCCCGCTGGAAACTACACATACTATGCAACTGCACCAGCATTAACGCAGTATGTTACTGATAATCAAAATGGTCTTTTAACTTTGGGTGGTTCTGTCACATATTCTCTAGTTACTAGAGATGCTTCGACGGCCGGGATTGAGGCCCTTCCGGTTACAGTTACATTTACTTATCCGGCGGGCATTACGCCAGCATCGGCATCTGGAGCTGGCTGGACGTGTAGTTCACTTTCTCCGACTGTCATCTGTACTACGAATAATGTTTCAACAAGTAATCCCCTTAATCCCGGTGCTTCTCTATCGCCTATCACAGTAGTTGCTTCGATTTCACCTACGGCATCTACATCGCCAGGAGCGCTCAATTCGACAGCCGCTCCTACATCTAGTGACACAACTACAACACCAACGGCATCCGATCCTGGAACCGCGTCTTCACCACCTACGCCGAGTGGACTTAGCCTCTCGCCAACTTCAGGTCCTGCCTCTGGCGGAAGGCTTACGGTGATTTCCGGATCCAATTTATCCGGCACAACATCTGTGACATTTGGAACTTATACTCTTTCTGCTTGCAACGTCGGAAGCACTTCTCAGTGTTTCAGCGTCAATTCAGATGGATCACTCGATGTCTATACTCCTCCTGGAACTGCTGGAAACACCGTCCCTGTTAGCGCCACCAACGTGACCGGAACAGCAGCGGCTGGAAACTACACCTACTACACAAATCCTGTACTTACAATTGGAGCCACTGACAATCAGAGCGGATCTCTCCCACTTGGAGGTTACGTTACATATTCCGTGACATCCGGATCGCTAAATAGCGGCGGAGCTGAATCTCAGCCTGTGACAGTTACATACACCCTTCCCACAGGTGTAACACCCCAAAGTGCCGACGGGACCGGATGGTCATGTGCCATTTCTAGCCAAGTAGTTACGTGTACATCGACGAAGATAAGCTCTTCTGCACCATTGGCAGCCGGATCTTCACTTCAAGTTATTTCAATAGAGGCAGCGGTATCGCTTAGTGCTTCTACATCGCCTGGTGCACTATCGTCGAGTGGCTCAATTGCCTCGAGTGATGCAACTTCAGCCTTTATTGTCGATTCCGGCACCGGAGTCAGTGCCCCGGCTCCAAGCGGGCTCTCGCTTGCACCAAACTCCGGTCCTGCATCAGGAGGTGACTCCACCATAATCTCCGGAACGGGTCTAAAAGGAACGACTTCAGTTACTTTTGGCACCTATACCCTCAATGTATGTGCCATTGGCTCTACAAGCCAGTGTTTTGTGATAAATGCAAATGGAACTCTAACAGTGTATGCACCTCCTGGAACTGCCGGAAATGTTGTGGCGGTTTCCGTAACCACTCCTGGTGGAACGGGATCGGCAGGAAACTATACATATACTGCCAACCCAATCCTTAGTCTCAGTGCAACCGATAACCAAAATGGCTCGCTTCCCCTCGGCGGGTTTGTAACTTACACTTTGAGCGCGGGTGCTACCAATGCCGGTGGGGCTGATCCAAATCAACTTAACCTTACTTATACCTTGCCTTCTGGCGTCACTCCAACCGGTGCTTCCGGTACTGGGTGGTCATGCACCATTGTAGGACAGGATGTAATATGTAATTCCACTGGAGTAACCGGGAGCAATCCTCTTCTTCCCGGAACTACTCTATCTGCAATTCACATTGCCGCATCAATATCAAGCGGGGCATCGATAGTTGCAAATGCGTTAACTTCAAATGGCAGCGTCACCTCGACAAGCGCCACAAGTGCATCGGCCAATGACCCGGGTACAGGCATCAGTAGTTCGATTCCGAGCGGGCTCTATCTCTCGCCTACTTCGGGTCCTTCTATTGGTGGAACAGAAACAGTCATTCATGGAACTGGGCTTTCGGGTGCCACTTCAATTCTGTTTGGAACTAACACGCTGCTTCCGTGCGCCCTTGGATCAACTACTTCTTGCTTTGTGATTAATGGCGATGGAACAATTACTGTATATACGCCTCCGGGGACCTCTGGCAATAGCGTGGCAGTAACAGTTACTACTCCGTCAGGAACAGGCAATGCAGGCAACTTTTTATACACTGGCAATTCAGTTGCTTATGTTTCTAATGCGGCTTACCACTTGGTATACCCGGTGAATCTAAATACGAGCACCGCTATGGCTCCAACTCAAGGAATGAGCGAACCAAATGGCATTGCGGTATCGCCTGACTCGAGCACAATATATGTAACAAATGCAACCGGCAATGATGTCAGTGCCATCTCTACTGCAACCGGGGCAATTACTACAACATATACGGTTGGCACAGATCCAAAAGGGATAGCTATTACCCCTAACGGCAAGACACTTGTTGTCCCGAACTGGCTTTCAGCCTCTGTGACACTAATTAATACTCAAACTTCGACTACTACGACTGTTTCAGTGCCAGGCAGGCCTAGAAATGCCGTTATTTCTAGTGACGGAAATACCGCATACATTGTAGTTGACCAAGCCGGCACTAATGGATACATTGTCCCGCTTAATTTGACTACTCTTACTCTTGGCACCTCGGTGACCGTGGGTCTTGGGCCGTTGAGTGCTGTAATTTCTCCGAATGGGAACACTGCTTATGTAACCAACATGGTTGCAAGTTCTATATCCGTAGTCAACCTGGCATCGTCGACTGTGACAGCAACTCTTAGTGTGCCATCAGAGCCCGATCAGATTGTGCTGGCCAAGAATGGCTCGTCTGCATTTGTAGTTTGTGGTGGAGCTAATGAAGTGGTTCCACTTGATTTGAGTGCCACACCACCAATAATAGGTACCGTAGTTTCAGGATTCTACGAGCCCGATGGCATTGCAATTGATAACTCGACAGGGATGAGTTACGTAGCCAACTTTAACTCTATTTACACGGGTTCACTGTCATCGTTTAACACTCAAACTGGAGTGTTGGGCACAAACTGGGTTACAAGGTAACCATTCACCACCCCTGTTTTCATCTTTGTAACTCATAATCGTATTTACTTCATTTCTCCAGGTTTTCCTGTGGCAATTTGGCTATAGATGACCTGCTTGGAAAATAGTTTTCA
>JAJYDO010000021.1 GCA_021777355.1 Actinomycetes bacterium
ACATTCAATGTCGACACAATTTGGACAACTGCGCTTGCAGGGTTGATTGTAATTACATTGGGACTTGTAATGAGGGCCAAGCTAACTGCTGGAGTACCTGGCGGGCTGCAGTTATTTTTCGAATCATTAGTTGACTTCGTCGAGGAACTTGTGGAGTCATCCATTGGGAAACGAGCTTCAAGACTTGTGCCCCTTGCCGTAGCTTTATTCTTATTTATCCTGACGGCCAATTGGCTGGCATTAATTCCAAGCGGGTTTCCAAAAGAGTATCTGCCCGCACCCGCGGCTGATGTAAATACAACTTATGCACTAGCCGTTCTTGTGATAATTATTGTCCACGGTGCGGGATTTAGGGCAAAGAAACTTGGATACCTAAAGCATTTTGTCAATCCGCTTCATTTAATTGAAGAAATTACGAAACCTGTGACTTTGGCTCTGCGTCTTTTCGGGAACTTATTTGCCGGAGGATTGATGGTAGCATTGATTGGGGCACTTCTCCCTGTTTACTTAGTACCCCTTTTCACATTGGTTTGGAAACTTTTTGACATGTTCGTTGGAGGAATCCAGGCGTTCATTTTTGCTCTTCTAACAATTGTCTACTTTGGACTAGCGGTGGAGGAGACACACGGATGAGAAAGGATCTCATTCTGATAATGCAGTAGTGCGACTAAATAGGTTGGCACTAGGTCGAGATTCGGCCATCTGCGAAATGTAAACCAACTATTACGGAGGATGTAATGGCAACAACAACAATGGAACATGCTGTAGAGCTTGCAGGCGCCATGGTGGGCGGCGGCTTAGCCCTAGGTGGCGGTGCAGTGGGAGCTGCAATCGGTGACTCGTTGGCTGGATCGCAAACAATTGCGGCGGTATCACGCCAACCAGAATCAGAGGCAAAGGCCAGAACTTATCTGTTTATTACAGTAGGTCTAGCCGAAGCTGCTTATTTCATCAATGTCGCTTTCATGGCATTGTTTGTTTTCGTATTGGTCAAGTAAGGAAGAAGGAAAACTGTGCTAGTAGGCACTGGAGATTTTCTAATCCCTAACGCTACTTTGATAGCAGAACTTATTGCGTTCCTGTTAGTACTTGGAGTGTTGGGCAAGTGGGTTTTGCCACAGTTGAAAAAGGTCATGGCTGAGCGCCAGGAGGAGATTCGATCTTCAATTGAAAATGCTGCGAATGCTAAAAGTGAGGCAAATGAACTTTTTGAGCAAGCCAAGGCAGAACTCGATCGCGCAAAGGCAGAGGCAAGAGATATTGTCACAAGGGCTAATGCCGTTGCCACCCAGCTCAAAGAAGAAGGCCGGCAAAGAGGCCAAGGCGAGTACGATCGATTGGTGGCTGCCGCTCGAAGTGACATTGAGCAAGAGAAAGTCAGGGTCCGTGAAGAGGTTGGGCGAGAGTTCGGTCAGATGGTTGTTGTTGCTGCTGAACGTGTAATTGGCGCGGAGTTAAATGCCGAACGTCATAGCCAACTAATCCAAGAGACAATCAATCAAGCCGGCAACGAGTCTGAGGGCAAATAATGAAGGTTATTAGTCGAGGTGACACATAGATGCGTTCAACTCTGTGGGGATACGTAACAGCTGTAATTGAAGAGGCCACCATTGAAGGCCAGCTAGATCAGATTTACAGTGAAGTCAAGGTGTTTGAAGATGCAGTGTTGAGCTCAAATGCTCTTGCTTCGGCGTTAGCTGATCCCGATTTTATGCCAAGCACAAGGGCTGCAATAGTGTCTGACTTAGTTGCTTCCAAAGGCCATCCATTAACCACGATGGTTTTACGCCAAATTGTCATAGCAGAACATATTGCCAAAGTGGTTGAAACTATCAATGAGGTCTTACATCGCTTAGAGCAGTCTCGGGGGATTTCTGATGTGCTGGATTTAGTTGAGACAAATGATTCCAGGCAGATTGCCAAGATGAGGCTTTACGGATATGCTCTGGCGCTTTTTCACAGGGCGCTAAGCACTGAGGTACTTGACGAAGTTGAAGACGAACTGTTTAGATTTGCCAGAGCGGTCGAAAATTCTCCGGAATTAAGAAGAACACTTGCCGATATTGTGCTTCCTGTTAATATTCGCCTCGGGATAATAAGAGATCTTCTGGCTTCCAAAGTATCTCCGACCACACTTAGGGTAATAAGTTATGTGTTGAGAGCGGGGCGCATGCGTGACATGGTGGGCGCTCTAGACGAGATGGTGTCTCTTGTGGCATTTGAGAGGGGAAGGCGAGTCGCCCAAGTCAGATCTGCAGTTGTTCCAAGTGCATCGCAGGTTGCCGAGATTAGTGCAAAACTTACTGCTTCCGAGGGAGTCCCGGTAGAGGTGCGAGTCGTAGTGGATCCAGCCCTGTTGGGTGGAATGGTGATAACTGTTGGCACCACGATGATCGACGGAACAGTGAAGCACAAACTTGATGAGCTTGCAGAGGATCTAGGCGTTTCCAGAGTTCATAGCTGAGTGATTTATAGGAATACATTTTTATCGCAGAGATTAATAAATCGTTAAAGAGACTGGTTTTTAAGAAAAACGGAGAAAGAATATGGCAGAGTTAACAATTCAAGCCGCAGACATTGCAGCGGCATTAAAAAAGAATGTGGAAGGGTTCCACCCCGACGTAGCTATTGAGCAAATCGGACGGATTACTGAGGTTGGAGACGGTATTGCTCGAGTGAGTGGGCTGCCTAACGCATCAGTCAATGAGTTGCTGGAGTTTGAAGGCGGAGTAGTGGGCTTGGCACTTAACTTGGACGAAGACACTATCGGTGCCGTTGTGCTTGGAAGTGACGAGAACCTAGAAGAGGACCAGATTGTAAAAGCAACAGGGCAGATCCTTTCTGTGCCCGTTGGAGACTCCTTGTTGGGTCGAGTTGTAAATGCTCTCGGTGAGCCTATCGACGGCAAAGGCCCAATTAATGCCACTGAGACAAGGCGTCTAGAAGTTCAGGCACCGGGAATTGTGTCACGTCAGCCTGTCGGGGAGCCTCTTCAAACCGGTATTAAGGCAATTGATGCAATGACTCCGATTGGAAGGGGCCAGAGAGAGCTCATAATCGGCGACAGGAAAACAGGAAAAACAGCGGTGGCCGTTGACACGATTATCAACCAAGCAGGCCAAGGCGTAAAGTGCATCTATGTAGCAATTGGACAAAAAGGTTCAACAGTTGCTCAGACTGTTGCCACTCTGGCAGAATTTGGCGCACTTGAATACACAGTTGTAGTCTCAGCTCCAGCTTCTGAGTCAGCTCCGTTTAAATACTTGGCGCCCTATGCGGGTTGTGCAATGGGCCAGCATTGGATGGAAAACGGCGAGCACTCCTTGATTGTCTATGACGACTTGTCCAAGCAAGCCGACGCTTATCGCCAACTTTCGCTTCTTCTTAGAAGACCACCGGGTCGTGAAGCTTATCCGGGAGACGTTTTCTATCTTCACAGCAGGCTCTTGGAGCGTGCAGCGAAGCTATCTGATGCCAAAGGAGGTGGATCGCTTACAGCTCTTCCCATTATTGAGACTAAAGCCGGTGACGTTAGCGCTTACATTCCAACCAATGTGATTTCAATTACAGACGGCCAAGTTTATTTGGAAAGTGACCTGTTCTATGCAGGTGTTAGACCTGCAATTAATGTTGGTATTTCTGTTTCCAGAGTAGGTGGTGCTGCCCAGATCAAGGCCATGAAGGACGTTTCTGGAACGCTTAAGATCGACTTGGCGCAGTTCCGTGAGCTAGAAGCTTTTGCGACATTTGGCTCCGAGCTGGACAAAGTATCACAGGCACAGCTAGACCGAGGATATCGACTCATTGAGCTTTTGAAACAACCCCTTCACGCACCCATGTCAGTTGAAGAACAAGTTGTAGTGATTTTTGCTGGCACCAAGGGATTTTTAGACGATATCCCGGTGAGCGAAGTCCGCAGATTTGAACGCGAATTTAGAGATTTCA
This sequence comes from Actinomycetes bacterium, assembly GCA_021777355.1. Classification (GTDB taxonomy): domain Bacteria; phylum Actinomycetota; class Acidimicrobiia; order Acidimicrobiales; family JABEUL01; genus JABEUL01. The sequence goes on from JAJYDO010000021.1 coordinate 3,946, forward strand.
TGCGTTCCAGTCATAAAGAGATGCTTGACGATATCAAGAACTCGAAAAAGCTTAACGATGAAGCTGCACTGAGGAACGCGATTGATGCATTTAAGCGCGACTTTGACATAAGCGTGGGCGGCGAGTAACAAATGGGTGCGGGCCAGGAGCGAATACTTAGACGCCGAATCAAAGGTGTTGAGTCGACTAAGAAAATAACAAGGGCAATGGAGCTAATAGCAGCTTCGCAGATTGTTCGCGCTCAGAGCCGTATTGCGGGATCAAGGCCCTATCAAGAAGCAGTTGCCAAAGCCGTTGCAGAAGTTGCAGGCGAAGTCGGAGCAAAAGGTGCCAGGCTCCTTGGCACTCCAACTTCTCTACAATCTGTTGCAATTGTCGCCGTAGTTGCCGACCGTGGTCTATGTGGAGGATATAACTCTTCTGTCTTAAGAACAGTTGAGAGAAAATTCAAGGCGTATCAAAGTGAAGGCGTTGAGATCCATCTCTTCACTGTGGGTAAAAAAGCTCAGTCGTATTTTCGCTACCGAGAAATTTCGGTTGAGACTAATTTCGTAGGCATGACAGACAAGCCGAAGTTTAGCGATGCCGAGAAAATTAGCGATGCTTTGGTACATCGATTCCAAAGCGGCGAGTTTGACTTAGTTGAAATAGTTTCAACAAGATTCATCTCGGCAGGAACTCAAAAAGTTGAGATAGCTCAGTTGCTTCCGTTACCCGAAAGCGTCAAGGGAGAAACCCAGAGCGGTTATCGTGCCATGCCCGAACTCGAGCCCGAGGCAGTGCCGCTTCTTGCCGCACTCCTGCCTCAGTATTTGGAGACTTCAATTTTTGGTGCACTTTTAGAAGCATCGGCATCCGAGCACACGGCGAGACAGAGAGCTATGTCAAGTGCCACGGAGAACGCCGAGGAACTTATCACGGATTACACCAGAGAGATGAACAGAGTTCGTCAAGAGGCGATTACGACAGAGATCATGGAAATTGTTGGTGGTGCAGAGGCTCTTCGCCAAGCTGCAGCCACAGAAAGGAATTAGTATGACTACTACATTTGATCAAAATATAACGAGCAGTAAGGTTCACCCAGACGGAAGGGTGGTTGCAATTACCGGTCCGGTTGTTGACGTTGAATTCCCACCGCATGCACTTCCGGCTATCAATACGGCAGTGACTATGCAAATTGACCTTGAAGGCAAGAGCGAAGTAATTACCGCTGAAGTAGCTCAACAAATTGGAGAGGGCAGAGTAAGGGCAGTCTGTCTCAAACCGACCGATGGACTAAGACGTGGCACACCTGTTAAAAACACAGGAAGAGGAATTACTGTTCCTGTTGGCTCAGGAGTTCTTGGTCATGTGTTTAACGTAATCGGCGAGTCCCTAGATACGCCAAGTGTCGAAGGAATTGAAGATTGGTGGGAAATTCACCGGGAGGCTCCAGCATTTGATTCCCTGGAACCAAGAGCTCAAATGTTTGAAACCGGCATCAAAGTCATCGACCTTCTTGAGCCTTATGTCCAAGGTGGAAAGATTGGATTGTTCGGTGGTGCAGGGGTTGGGAAAACAGTTTTGATCATGGAGATGATTAACCGAGTGGCAAAGCAACACGGTGGAGTCTCAGTGTTCGCAGGTGTTGGCGAGAGAACTCGCGAGGGAACAGACCTTTGGCTTGAAATGCAGGAGTCAGGAGTTATCGACAAGGCAGCCTTGGTCTATGGCCAGATGGATGAACCTCCCGGGGTTCGATTGAGAGTGGCCCTTGCAGCTTTGACTATGGCGGAATATTTCAGGGATGTTCAAGGACAAGACGTACTATTGTTTGTCGACAATATCTTCCGTTTTGTTCAAGCCGGTTCTGAAGTGTCTACGCTTCTTGGTCGAATGCCTTCAGCAGTGGGATATCAACCCACGCTTGCAGATGAAATGGGGCAACTCCAAGAGCGAATCACCTCTACGAGGGGAAAGTCCATTACTTCGCTCCAAGCTGTTTATGTGCCAGCTGACGACTATACCGACCCTGCTCCTTTCACCACATTTACCCACCTTGACGCCACGACTGAGCTATCGCGCCAGATTGCTTCCCTTGGAATTTATCCGGCTGTTGATCCTTTAGCATCAACATCGAATATCTTGGCTCCCGAAATTGTTGGAGAACGCCACTATACGGTAGCTAGAAGAGTGCAAGAGGTGCTGCAAAGAGCCAGACAGTTGCAGGACATCATCGCCATTCTTGGACTCGACGAATTGAGCGAAGAGGACCGGGTAGCCGTTGACAGGGCCAGGAAGATTCAAAGATTCCTATCCCAGCCTTTCTTCGTCGGAGAAGTCTTTACGGGAATTCCGGGAGTCTATGTCCCAATTGACGAGACAATAGAGTCTTTTGAAGCCATCGTAAACGGCGAGATGGATCATATTCCAGAGCAAGCTTTCTTGAACGTTGGCGGAGCAGAAGCTGTTTTGGCGAAGGCAAAGGAACTTGAAGCACAAGTTGGTGGGAATTAATGGCTTCACCATTTCGGGTTGAGCTTGTTACGCCTGAGAGGACGGTTTATTCCTCCGATGAGGCAACAATGGTGTCTGTTCGCTCCATTGCGGGAGATCTTGCATTCATGGCGGGACACATCCCATATGTTGGAGCTCTATTGGTTGCACCGGTAAAATTTATTTCCGGCACAGGGGAAGTCGAAATTGCTGCAGTCCATGGAGGAATTGCCCATTTTCGGCCAGAGGGAACACTTGTTATCTCGGCGGGAGTTGCCGAATTGAAGGGTGAGATTGATGTTGATCGAGCCAGAAGATCTTTGGAAGAAAGCGAAGATCCTGATTCTCATGAGCAAAAGAGGGCAGTTTTGAGGCTCGAAGTGGCAGGCGTTAGTATCTAAGGCCTAATTGCCATAGTCACTACCAGGTAGTTTTAGCTAATTAACAAAAATAGCAGTTTAACCTTGACATGAAAAAGAATTGCTGTTATTTTTTAATATATGGGCAGGATAGCTGGGCTAAGCGCAGAAGATACCAAGAAGCGGTTATTGGAGGCCGCGGCGGATATTTTTGCCGAGAGTGGATATGAAGGCGCCAAAGTAAGCCAAATTGCCAAGCGGGCGGGGATGACCACCGGAGCAATTTACTCCCATTACGAAAACAAGGGTTCCCTATTATGCGATGCTATCCGAGAACACGGCAAAACTGCGCTATTGAATTTGCTTGCCACCGTTCCGGGCGGTTCCCCGTTGGAACTGCTCCGAATTGCCGGTTACCAACTGCCCTTTAAATCTCCAGAAGATGTCGCTTTGGTCATTGAAGCAGCTGTTGCTGCCAGACGAGACGATGAACTTTCACATGCCATTGGTTCGGATGTGAAACTCCAGGAAAATTTCATAAAAGAGTTGTTGGAAGACGCCCAGCAAAAGGGCGAAGTTTCTTCTTCACTGCCCGCAGATGCAGTAGCTCACCTCGCCATGATTATAGGACTCGGTTCTGTAATCACTAGGGCCTTAAAGATCGAACCGCCGGATAGTAAAAGCTGGGAAATAGTAATTGACCGGCTGATCGCTTCAATAAGTTAGGAGATAATAATATGACAGTTGCCCAAGACGTAAATGATCCAAACTCGATCGTTGTCGACAGAGTTCTATCAGAGGAGATTTCACACATAGTAGAACAAAACAGCGATGTGCTTTTCACATGGGACTACCGGAGGTCACGTCCGGGTTTGGTAAAGCTTTATGAAAAGGCAAAAACTTCCCAGTGGAATGCTTCAACTGATCTGCCATGGGACACCGAAGTAGATGTAGAAGCATTAGCTGACGATCTGGCTACTTCTATTCAAAGGTTCAATCAACTTCGAGAAATACCAAATTCTCCGCTTAAAAATTGGGGAGACAAGGATTGGTCAAGATTTGCAGGCGAGATGCAAGCTTGGTCGCTTTCACAGTTCTTACATGGCGAACAAGGTGCCCTTGTATGCACGGGACTGATTACAACTACAGTCCCTTGGATAGATGCCAAATACTATGCATCAACACAAGTAATGGATGAAGCGCGTCATGTCGAAGTTTTCGCCCGCTACTTGGAGGAGAAGCTCCAGAATCGTTATGAGATCAATCCAAATCTGGGAAACTTACTTGATGACATAATTTCTGACGGGAGATGGGACATTACTTATCTTGGCATGCAAATTATGGTTGAAGGTTTGGCACTTGCCGCTTTTGGCTTCATGCACATGTTGACCAATGAAGAACTTTTAAAGAAGCTGCTTCGATACGTCATGAGCGATGAGGCTCGTCATGTTGCATTTGGAGTACTGTCGCTTCAAGAGTTTTATAAAGGTCTAAATGCCAAGGAAATCCGCGAAAGGCAGGAATTTGCCTTTGAGGCAGCCCTTCGGCTGAGAAATAGGTTTTTTGCCCAGGATGTTTGGGAGAGGCTTGGAGCTGATCCCAAGAAAATAGTCCAGTTTATGCAGGAAAACCAAGATCCAGGCGAAGAAATTTTCCAAGCAATGCTATTTTCAAAAATTGTTCCCAACTGCAAGAAACTGGGAATACTGGATGCAGGAGATGGTTGGTTGCGCCAAAAATTCGGCGAAATTGGAATTATTCAGTTTGAAGATTGGATTGACACTACGCAGGAATACGCTTCGCTGGATGCAGTAGCACAAGACTTGAAAGCTTCCTAGTCCAAAGTCAAGAACTTTCGATCTGGGGCAAGTTTTATATCAATTTTTTAACTCTCAGGAACGAGCTGACATTGTAATAAAATCTCTTGCCCAACTTGGCTGGAAAAAAAGATTAGGTCCATGGGCCATAGTGGACAGAAGAACTTGGCCGTTGGCAGGTGTGGCAATTGTTGAAGGCGCTACAGGCGTGTAATAAGCAAAGCATGGCCAATAAGGGTTAATGTCCAGTTCCATGCCGGTATAAATGTGGGCTGCGACCATTAGCTGAGCGAGATCCACAATGGTCAGGTCTGGTCCTGCCACATAGACAAGTGCTCCCGATTGGGTTATTCCGACCCCGCTTCGCCAAACATTAGGAATATTTCCTAGCGTAGATCCCCATTGGATAATATCGTTGGGATTAAGTCCCGGTACCGCTTGGCCGTGATCTACAAGCAATCCAAGATTTTGTCTGACAGCAACCACATTTGGAGTCATAGAGACATCTCTTCCCCATTGGCCAACTGTAATGGTGCCGTCCTTGTATATTACAAGAGAAGCTGAGCCAACTCGAAGAGGATCTACCAACTTGCCTTCACTAAAGTAGCCACCTCCCGAATCGGCCATCTTAAACCCACCGTTAAAAGCAGCTACCAAATTGACCTGTTGGGGGGGTTCAATTGGAGCTGTGTATTTCCATCCATAGCCGCCTGGCGAGATGCTGCCGGAATAAAGTGTCGCGAAGAGCAATTTAGGATCCATCCACGCAATCCCAGATAGCGGTTTATTTGCCTCGGGTCTCAAATAGGTTATGTAAAGGGCATAGTTGTTCCCAACCATCCTGCCCACCGGAGTCCATAATCCTTCATTTGATAGGGCAGGCGAAACAATAGATGTTAAAGGCGCAGGACTACTCAGTATTGGGGCCAAAATCCCAGGAGCAGAAGGAGGGGTGGTGGAAGTTGTGGTGGGAAGCCCGAGTGAAGTTGTGGTTTGGCTAACGGTTGTTTGAGCCTTGCCTGCATTAATATCCGGGACGCTGGATTTCACAACACTCTTTTGACTCGTCGAGCAAGCTGCCAGAAAAAATGCTGCCAAAAGAACCCAAATCGCGTGGTTATATGAGAGTTTTTTGGTCAAGTGTACATTGCCTCCTGGATGACCTGTATATACTACTTGCAAGCCAGCCAAAGAGGAATTCAAGCAGCTGATCCTTAGCGAGGCATATTTGTGCCCGCTTGCTGGCACTATAGCTTTTATGTTCTGCCATGAAAAATTAAACAGGCTTTATCGTCAACTCTTCCACTGGGATTCTTCTCCGCAATCTTCGTCGCAATGGACAAGATAATAAATTCACAAATTCGGTTTTTCATGCCAGGAGAATTCTTCAATATTTGTACCTGTAAATTGCACTAATATTTGAGAGACGACTCAGATATCCGATCTAGATTTTGGCATATATGGGTTGTTCACAAATATGTCGGAGAGGTGCGAGAGAGGCCGAATCGTGCTCACTGCTAATGAGTTGACCTGGGAAACTGGGTCCGTGGGTTCAAATCCCACCCTCTCCGCCACTTAGTTTGGCAAGAATAAGGGCCTGTGAATTCCAATTTATAACTGGCATCTTGGTTTATTTTTCAGGCTTATTTCCCATACCAACTCAGCGTTGTGATAGTTGTGGTGCGTAAGCAAAACCCTTGTGGCGTTATTCCTTTGAATTTTAGGATTTAAAATTCAATCTGACTTGAAGCTATTCAAGGTGAAATTGTGAGCTAAGTGGCACCACGGCATTTATCGGCGATTAGATTGCTTTTTAGGAAGCGTCTCGCAAGATCCACATTTTTGGGTGTAGTCACTATGATATGAATGGAATTTATAAATTGATCTTCCTAAGAATTAGGACATGAGCTGGCGGATCGACAATAGGACTTAGAACATGGATTTTGGATTACATCGACTTGTTGACGAAGAACTAAGCGCTTACGTGGATGAGAGTCGAAAGTTTTACAGCTTGCGAAACTCTGAAGCCAATAGCGCTACTCAACCCGATCTGCGAAATATCGAGGTTCTTAAAGAAGTTCGTAACGAGCGTTCTTATTTGACAGCTTCTGATCGCGCCGTCGATTATACGGCAAGGGCTCACGGGCGCCAAGTGCAAGTCAGGGTTATTACCCCGCTTGACGACAAAATTCATGGTGTTTATTTTGACATCCACGGAGGCGGCTTCTATATGGACTCAGCTTCAAGAAACGATATGCGCAATGTGCGTTTAGCTGACAGCGCAGGTGTGGCCGTCGTGAGTGTGGACTATCGCTTAGCTCCTGAGTTCCCGTGGCCGGCGGCTCCTGATGATTGTGAGACTGCGGCACTGTGGATCATAAGTCACTCTGAGCAGATGTTTGGAACCAATCGCTTGGTCTTTGGCGGGGTTTCAGCGGGATCAAATCTTGCAATGACGACTCTTATGCGTCTCAGAGGCCAAGGTTTGGCAACCGCAGCAATGGGAGCCGTTTTGGAATTTGGAGCTTACGACTTGAGCGGACAATCACCGGGAGGCAGATTATATTCCCAGGAGTTCTTCATTGAGGCGTATGCAGGCCACGTGGCAGACCGCACCATCCCTGACATCTCACCGCTCTTCGGCAATCTTAAAGGGCTGCCCCCGACTTTAATGATAGTTGGGACTCTGGATGTTTTACTCGAAGACAATCTTACGATGGCAACAAGGCTGGCAGTTGCTGGCAACGATGTTGAAGTTCGGGTATATCCTGAGTCGCCTCACGGTTTCACCCTTCACTCCACCGCGATGGCGGATGCAGCTGCCCGGGGCGCTGAGACCTGGATTCGGAAACGCATCATGGTCGAATAATCGAATGCGGGACTGTAGTCGGAAAGTGTTTTTGGTTCCAAATTTATTAATTCTCATCGTATAACAAGTGAGTTCTCCACTTGCCACTCTAGAAAATGATTCCAAAATTTCTATTTGGGTCCTCAAATTTAGGCAGTTGGATTTTGTATTCCAGATTGTGGAAGTGAATTTGCCGCCGCCATAATCTGTTGTTGTGTGGCATCGACTGCCAGTGGTCCCCCGGGGATAGGAGCGATCCAAACATGCATCATGGGCTGGGATACTCGATTGGTTGAACCGGCCCGACAGGAACCCGCTTGAGTCGATCCCACGACAGCGCCGGTGGAATTTGAAAAGCAAAGATTGGTGTGGATGTGCCACTGTGTCAAGCATCCGCCCGGAACCGGAGGTGTTTGACCGATAGCGTTTGGCCCCATTGCATACATGGCAGCAACAAGTACCGCACCATTAGTAGTATTTGCGTATACCAATGACTCAATTGCATTTGGGTCGAGAGTTTGGGGTGTTTTGTAGTAGGTCGGGTTAATGTAGTGAACAATGCTCCTTCCTGGCGGCGTGATCGGAATGTACCCTGCAGCTTTTGCTGCATCGAGACTTGAGTATTTTTGGACATCAGATACGGTTTGATTCACAAGACTTTGAGCGGCACTTTGTTGGCTGACAGTTGGGGTTTGGGTGCAATTGGGATTTACCATAGCCATACCAGGTTCCATTTGCCCCATTGGCAGTGGCCATTGTATAGGTCCTGCGGGTGAAGTTGTGGCGAGCAAAATCTTAGATGAGGACATATTCGATTTCATGGAATTGGAAATTGTGTTGGCTCCGGCAGCACTTGTATTTGCCAGAGATATGCCCAAAATGACTGAGGCTATTGAAACTGAAGCGATTGCTTGCGTCATAACTCTCCCCGGCTTCAATGTGGATAATACATAATGAAGAACCAATACCGCCACGGCACCTATTTCAATTCCCGTAGTAATTATGCCAACCGGATCTGGACTTTCTTGACCGGACAAAACATAATAAACATATCCAAATCCGGTGCCTAAGAGGAGTGCGACAGATGCACCAAGCCTAAGAGGGAGCCTCAAGAGCAGCGCTGCTGTCACAATTAGGAATCCGATTCCGTCAGCTGTGAACATTATTGCTAGTGACCGGGATTGCCCCCAATGTGTGGGAACGATTGCCAGGTGTACAAATGCCGAAGTCACCATAGCTCCGGCAAGAATCCACTCGACTGTTGGCCGTGAAGACATTTTTCCTGAGAGGAACTGAGTCCATTTGCTAGACCTTTTTTTGCCAATCTCGTATGAAATAAGAAGCAATAGCAGCAAAGCGCCTATTGCTCCTAGTACGATTAGCCCCGGCATGTGCTCTGATGGAACGCTAAATATGTTAGATGTATTTCCCATTTTCATGTTGATCGCTACCTCCTGTTGGTCTCTAAACAATGATTGTTCTAAAACATGATGAGTAGTTAACCGAAATATGATGGAATTATTAGGGGAGAAGCAGATCTTTCAGCGCAACCTTGGTTGTCTAATCTTTCGAGGCAAAGTTTAAATTTTGCAGATTTTTGTCAGGTGTGTCTGGCCTCGCCGGTTTACTTTGAACCGAGAATTTGAATCTAAAGAGAGTAAAATATTGGGAACGGAAAATGCCGAGAAATGATTGCAAACTACCGTTTATTGTTGGCAAATTGGAATTCAAAACACCTAATAAAGTGCAAGTTTAAAAAAATTGCCCGCATTATGACCGAATCGCTGGTAATCTCCTCTGAAAAGCCATGATGATAAATGAGCTAGTGAATCTCGCACTGACCTTTTATTTTTAGGGTTGAATTTGGAAAGACATGTAATTGGCTCTTGATCAATTAGACAATTTTGATGAAGTACTCAGGAGTGCCAAAAATGGCAATGACTTGGCGTTTTCGGTAATATATCGCCACTACTATCAATCATTAGAGAAGTATGCCCACTTCAAATCCCCCCGTTATGTTGACGAAATTACAGGTGAAACATGGCTTGGAGTTGTTGAAGGGCTCAGTAAATTCGAAGGTGGAGAAAGGGAATTTAGATCGTGGCTTTTCACTATAGCCAGAAACAAGTTGGTAGATATTCTCAAAAAGAAGAGACCTGAGCTGGTTGAATTCAGCGAGAAAGGTGAAGTGACTGGCGAGGAGGGTGATGGCGGTGATATTGTGGGTGAGGAAATAGTTACTCGGGAACAAGTTAAAGAGGTAATTAATTTCATCCGATCCTCGTTGAACCCTGACGAGGCCGAAGTAATTATTTTAAGGGTGCTTATGGGTTTTGACGGACGTGAAGTGGCTAGTTTGATGGGGTTAAGAGAGGTAAATGTCAGAGTTCTGCAGCATCGGGGTTTACATAAACTCGCGCAAAGGGTGGCGAAAGCACCACCTGGGGTATTTACAAATTTGACCATTACGTGAGGAAGTTGTAACAAATTAAGTGAAAAATACGATTTTACACAATAGATGAAAATTTTTGGAATTAGGCCGCAAGACGATGATCGGATACTTTCGGGCGACGTATTCAAAGACGACGCGCCTCCCGGTTACTCAAAAGTAGTTGGACTTTTGGAAATCCTTGGCAGTTCAAGTTCTATTTCAAAGGATAGTGGTGAGAGTAATTTAAGTATGCTTCTGGAAAAGCGTGCTCTGCTAGCATCCCAGGACTCTGCAGGAACCAGTGATATTTCACAGGTTTCAAAGAGCAAGAAGAAAAGGCAGCCAATATTTGTGGCTGCAATTGCGGCAACTGTATTATTCATTTCCGCTCTTGTAAGTGCAGCCAATGGGTCACTCCCGGTTGGGCTTCAAAACAGTGCGGACCACATAATGAGTGCCCTAGGGATTGGAGTCCCAAATCCTCCTTCAACTTTGACTAGCCCGGTCATAATAGCCAGTTGTCAGGGTTACCTTACCAACGGCCAAATTCCAGATAATGTTCAACTTTCCCAGCTCCAACAACTAGCTTCCAATTCAGGGCAGTCCCTAGATGTTTTTTGCTCGAAGCAGCTTGGAATTACCAGTTTGGCTAATTCCAAGCACTTTAATCAGGTGTCAAACCCTGGTGCCACTGCTCCTGGGCAGGGTTCAAACCCGGGCTCAACAGCCCCGGGACAGGGTTCAAACCCTGGTGCCACTGCTCCTGGGCAGGGTTCAAACCCGGGCTCAACAGCCCCGGGACAAGGTTCAAACCCTGGTGCCACTGCTCCTGGGCAGGGTTCAAACCCTGGCTCAACAGCCCCGGGACAAGGTTCAAACCCTGGTGCCACTGCTCCTGGGCAGGGTTCAAACCCTGGTGCCACTGCTCCTGGTTCAGGCGCCAAATAAGAAGAAAACGAGAGTTTTTTCGTTTCTGAAATAGGGATGTGAAATCTGTAAGTTTTTAAAAATTGTTTTGTGCGTTTTTTGTGACAAAAGCCATATTAAGTAACAAAGTATGTGGATTTTTCGATTTGGTTATCATGAGCAGTCGAGAGGCCGGAAATTTCAATAGAAATAGAAAATTTGGAAGCATAGAAAACTGCGAAATAGAAGGTTCGGAGTCTGGGTTCACACTAATTGAGATCTTGGTAGCTTTTTTAATTGTGGTTATTGCGATTATTCCGCTTCTGGCCCTTTTCGTGACTGGAATGAATGCGTCGAGAACCAATAGTTTTGCGACTGAGGCCAACTCAATTTCTTCAACGAATCTTGAGTTTGACTCTTCAATTCCACCGTCACTAATTGGATATTACACCGATGAATTTTCCTCAGCCGATCCTTTTTATCCGTCAGCTCCCGGACCCGCTCAAACTGAGTTTGCGACACTCTTTGGTTCACTTTCTTTTCCCACTAACATCAGCTACGGGCGGACTGTGGAACTAGGCACGACGAGTCCAGGTGGCCAAAGTCAATACGATCTCATTCAACCCGTCAAGACACATGTGATTGAGGGAACTACTTATTATACATACACTTTTGTTACAGGGGTTGACTCAAACTCCCTTGCAGCTGACACTTCCACGCCTATATCCTGTGCTTATCGTGACATAACGGTTTCAACTTATTGGAATCAATGGACTCAGGTAGAAACGCAAAGCACGGAAGTTTATGGCGCTGGATCGGGTATCACGGGTCAGTGTACTCCTCCTGGCGGTTCTACTACTCCAAACGCTCCGACAATGGTCTCTGCGACTGCTTCTACTACTTCGCCGTCAGTTGACGTCACTTGGCAAGGGGCGGATCCAAATGCTGGTAGTTATGTAGTTGAATGGTCAACCGATTCAAATTTCACTACAGATGTTCAAACCAGTCCCGTGCTGTCACCGGGTTTGCCGGCAATAAATCCGACAAACTGTGTGATAACAAGCACAAATCCATGCAATTTTACTTATACGATCTCGCCGCTGTCATATAATTCGACTTATTTTGTTGAGATCTGGTCGTACTCTTTGGACGGGACCAGTGCCTCCATTTCAAGCCAAATCAATACCCTTTATCCTCCTTCCACTTTGGGTGGCGTCACCACAATTGTTGCCCCTGATTCATTAACCAGTTGTTATGTTTCATCGATCTTCGCTTCTGCAATAGTTCCCGGATCCACTACTACTCCGTCAGGTTCCCCAGTTCCTGCTTCAAATGGCGAATTGACAGGGAAACTGTATTTATCTCCATCAGGGGCCAGTTCGGAAGACATTTATGTGGGGGCCAATATCTCCAATAGTTGCCAATCCTCAATTGGATCACAAATGTATGCTGGAATTCAGCCATATAACTCGACTTCTTCAACAGGGGGGTTGCAAGTTCCTCTGAACAACCATTTTTCACCAGGGAATAGTTCCAATACAAGCGGCGTTATGTATGACATTATCCCGCTTTCAACTTCGGCTTCGGCATACGCCAAAGCCGAACTCTATTTGATTACTTTGGACAATGGAACTGGATATGACACGCCTCCTGCGGGCTTAAGTTTAATTACCACTACATTCCTGATTTGCCCATACATTCCTATTTCTGACCGAGCGGAGGCGACTAACAAATGTTAAAAAGGATGGTTGAAAAAAAGATGCATCAACTAACGCCAAATGTTGAATCAGGCGAAGAAGGTTTCTCACTAATTGAGCTTTTAGTAGCGATGCTGGTGATGGCAGTTCTTATGGTGATGTTGGGAGGAATATTTGTGGGTTTTAATCAATCTACATATTCACTGGATGCCTATTTGCGAGATCAGGCACAAATAACTAATACGGTTAACGTATTGTCAGCCGAGTTGAGAGAAGCCCAGCCACAGATTGGAATGGCAATTACTAACGTACTTGCACCGCAAAGCTGCATTACAGTAACTTCATGCACTAACGCTGCCCAAAATACGCTTGACTTTGCAGTCTCAAATGGAAACGGCGGGCAAAATATTTACCAGTGGCAAATTTCAAAAAGTGGGAGTGGATATATTATTACCCAACAGCAAGGCACAATGGTTCAAAGTGTAACGGGAACAACTTTTACCCCAACTGGGACGCTTGATTCATATGGCATTGTGGAGGCCGCACAGTTCTGTTATTTGAGTCGAAGTGGTGAATCCATGACAGGCAATGCTGCATGTCCAGGCTATCCCGACTTAGGAAGCTTCGTCCCTTTGAATTTGGCAACTTGTGCAATCGAAGTTACTTTGGAGATAAAAATGCAACCTTCGCCCGGAGTGGGACCGATTGAGGCAGAGGTTGGAATAGGACTAAGAAATCAAACAGCATTAGCGGTGACTACACAGGCTGTATCACCTCCAGGAGGCCAAGCAGGAGCAATAGCATGTTAAAAAAACAGTTTTCGGATATAAATAATGAAGACGGCAGCCTAGTTGTCGCCATGGCAATAATAGCGGTGGTATTAATAATGGCGATGGCTATAGTTACCAATCTTGCACAGAATGAGGACATTACCAGTCAAAGTGTTCAGCTGGCAAAAGTCACTGCATTTGCCAATAGTGGGCTTAGTAATGCCATTTTCCAGCTTGACCAATACCCAAATGGAAATCTGAAAAATATACCGCCAACCTTTTGCGGAACCGATGCATCGGGAGTTCCTGTTTCTCAGTCATCCTCATGCCCTGTTACAAATACGGCTAATGCAACTTGGTCCTATGTGGCTAGCGGAGGACCGGTCACTACAGACTCATCTCGTTACGTTTTTAACATTGTAGCTACTGGGTATTTAAATGGCCAGACCCGAGTAGTCAATGAAACCGTCACTAAGACTATTATGGCCGATGGATTTACAGGACTGTGGGGCTTAGACGCTGCGGGAAATATTGGAATAGTTCCTTCAAATCCATACGGGGTTGTAGATCCCAGTGGAATAGCATCGGCTGGAATGAACTCAGGAGCAGTTGCGTGCGGTGGTTTAGTTACCAATGAAGGACAAATAGATGTATATGGTTTAGCTTCAGGTGCTTCTAATCCATGCGGCGTTGCTCCAAATGGACTCCCTCCGCTTAATCCCGGCAATGTTTCTGTGACCTGTCCGGCCCCTGCTACTGTTCCGGCCACTCCGTGTTTGCCGCCGCTAAGCTCTTCAGTTCCTTCCAATTACATTACAGGATGCTCTCCAAGTCCAGATTCTACAACTGGACTTCCATATCACGATAGTTGCTGCCCACCTTCAAACACATTTTCCGGCACAATGAGTTCTGGAATTTATATATGCAACGGTCCAACTACTATTAATGTGTCGAACCAAGATTTCACAATTGCCGGAGGATCAAATGCGCCAAACAACGGGGTGCTGGAGATCTTTGTGTTCAACGGAACAGCGGGATCCAATGATTTAACAATTAGTGGATCTCATGGAGTGAACGTGAATACTTCCGGGAGCTCCAATGCTAATGGGAACTCTGAGGACTTGCAGCTATTCTCGTCAAATACTTCAACTCCAAACTGTTCGCCAAATTCAGGAGGGACAGGCGTCACTGGGGGCGGCAACATAGTATTTACAGGTCATGGGTCCAACCTGCCATCAATAAGTGCTGATCTTTATGCTCCCAATGACTCGATGACAGTAAATGGGGCTCCATTTACCAGCTGGGTAGGCCAGGTCTTAGTTTGTTATGCAAGCTTCAAAGGCGGTGGAAATGCCAAAGCTACCATGTACTCTGACACTAACAAAATCGCTTCCTATACCTCATGGGTAGTGTCGGGATACAAAGACTAGTTGGGCGTGCTCATTTTAAATTGAGATTTCAAATTCTTCTTTCAAATAATGAGCCGTAGATCTAATTCTAATTGCCGTTGTAAACAGATGAGGGATAATTTTTGCTTGACTTAGGATCCCATTGATTCCCTAAAATGCTTGGCAGAAGATACACACTCCAAAAGATGCTCATAACTGGAAACGAAAGTAATTCCGCCTACTTGAGGAATGATTTCATTGGCAATCTCAGATGACAGCCTGTTTCGGTGCTCTGGCGGGATAACCCACCTTCTAAAAAGGAATTGGTCAATTAAACTTAGTTGCTCCTTGGTAATATTGGTCACGTCCCACCTATAAATATCGGCTCCTAAAGGTTGGACCGGGGGAAAGGCACTTACATTTTTTGCCGGGGGGAACCTAGGTGGCGAAAAGACATTTTGGCTGGACATTTGGGGCAATGGAGTTGTCCAATTTTGGGTAGGCCTCCTGAAATAAAAACCCTGCGTTCTGTCCCTTACTACATAGGTACCTGCCGCAAGATCACCCAGGCGCTGGTTGTTAGCGGTTGCAATTATGGAAATTGCTCCCACTGTATAGAAAAGACCGGGCATGGCATCAGCAACTCGAATAAGGTTTCGAATTACACTTTGCCGAAAGGTAACTGAAGCACCATCGGATCTTATAACCCTAATCCCAGTCGCACGTTTGCCCAGTGACTTTCCCGAACCAAGGACCTCAAAAAATATGAAATAGCCAAAGACAATAATAAATGATCCCACAATAAGCAAAATTGCACCTATCGCCTGGCTTCCCATCCCGGAACCAATTGAAAACAAGACTAATAAGGCATAAAGGTATAAAGATGTAATTTGGACAATTGAGTCAACCATTAGGGCAATGAATCTGGAGCCCAAACCTGCAAGTTTGTATTCAATTGCAATACCTTCAGGAGAAGCAGTAACATAAATATCGTCTAACTGCATATGAATTACTCTCGTTTTAACATTGAACGTTCCCCCGACTGGGCTGAGCTTGACGTATTAACGCGGCGACATAGTGGAAGTATGAGAAAACTGGGGGTTCAAAATATATTTCGCTTGGGCACATTGTATCGACGGTCCACTACTGATCTTTCCATATTAAGAAGAGAATTTCCAAATACTCCAGATGTTGAAGCATTAAGTGAAATAGTATCACGGGCACATGGACGCGTGTATGGGAGCATCAGAAGGGGTGAATCATTCGAGGAGTGGTTTACCTATAGAGTTTGGAATAGTGTCAGAAATGGAGGAAAAACCCTAGCTTTTGTAGCATTATTCCAGATTACGATAGGAATTCTGGCAGCAGTTTGGGCTCACTTGGAACCGGGATCGGCGGCTTCGGCTATTGGTTTATCCCTGCCAATACCAAAGGAAAACGTGGCCAACAATTTTATTGTCAACTCGCCTTTTGATTATAAAATAACTCTCGCGTTCTATATATTTACTCATAACATTGAAATCTCGATTCTCGCTTTTGCAGGTGGTGCACTGCTCGGCGTTCCCACTTTTGCTCTCCTTAGCTGGAACGCAGTGAATTTAGGGGTGCTGGTCGTATTAGAGTTTCAAGCCGGAAACGGCGAATATTTTATGAGACTGGTTCTTCCTCACGGACTATTGGAGCTTTCACTTGTTACGGTGGCAGCTACTAGTGGTCTTTTGATTGCCAAAGCAGAGTTGTTTGCCACTATCCGGTCTCGGGTGCAGGAGTTGAGACTTATTCGCAACAGCGTTGTGGATTCATTGCTCTTGTCATTGTTGCTTCTGATAGTTTCTGGAATGGTTGAAGCGCTTGTGACTACTCTTTATTTGCCGCTGTGGTCAGCTATTGCTTTAGGGTTGATTTTATTTTCTCTTTTTTGGGGAGGAGTAATCATTTTAGGAAGTAGCTCGCGGGAATCAAAATGGAGGGATAAAGACACGATTGAAGGACTTATCTCGATCGTGAATGAAGTGCCACACGATTGAAAGTACTCACATTTGACATAGTTGCACTTATTTTTGCAATTGGAGATTGGTATAGCATCGTGCGAAAAAACGAGAAGCTCCAATATGTCTTCAAACCTATGGTTCCCATTATTTTGATTTTGATGCTAGTAGTGTCACCAGCTGCAAATGGAATTCCCGGCGAAAGAAAGTATTGGATAATCTCCGCATTAATCTTTGCTTTGCTTGGGGATGTGTTTCTGATGCTGCCATTCGACGGATTTATTTTCGGTCTGGCTAGTTTTGCAATTTGCCACATTATTATAATTACGGGAACTATATTGACGAATAATGCCGGACATAGTCAAGTTAAGTTTGATTTCTTTGCTATGTTCTTGGCTGCATATTTAATAATAGGTGCAGCACCGCTTTTTGGGATTGTAAAGGGACTGGCAAAAAGCAAGTTGCAAAAACTAATAGCACCGGTATTTATTTATTCGTTTCTTTTGACATTTATGGCAGGCATGCTTTTAGCTAGTCAAGTAAATGGACATTTCCTTTATTTGGCAGGTATCGGGGGAGGATTGTTTGTAGTTTCAGATATGATTTTGGCTCTTAATAAGTTTGCCAGGCCAATAAGAAACGGAGATTGTTTTGTGCATGTCACTTATCATCTGGCAATTGGCTCTATAGCAACGGCTTTCGTTTGGATACCTTGGAATTAAGTATTACTTGGTGATTCAAGAAAATCTACGATCGGAGCCTCAGAGACAGGTAGGCTTGCTGAGCCGAACTGGCCAAATTATACGGGTCTCCTTGTATGACTTTGACGCCTTGCACCCTAAGAAGATCTATCGCGCGCTGCCTAGATTCTAGATAGTCAAGAGCGACTGCTTGGCGAAAGGCGTCAATTGGTCGAGTCGAACGAACTTGGATAATTCTGTCGATATCAGGATCTCTGGCGGACACTACCATGATCGAGTGCCTTTTTTTGATGACAGTTACGGCAGCCGACAGAGCCCTAGCTGAAGCTTCATCAAGAATGTCGGTAAATAGGATGATCATTGATCTGCGCTTATTTGCAACCATCTGAAAAGCGAGCTCGTAATTTGGCTCCACTAATTCAGGTTTTAGTTCAAAAACTGTTCTGACAACTGCATCAGCACCTTTTCGTCTGGGTTCCAAGTTGCGTAAAATCCTGTCAGAAAAAGCAATTACCCCCACTCTGTCTCCGGAGTCTTCTGCTGCAACTGCAACGTAAGCCATTGCATCTAGGGCAATATCGAGGCGATTTGCAATGCCAATTGGCGCACTCATCAGCCGACCGGTATCGATCATGCAGACGACAAGTCGATTGTCTTCAACCCTATAGACGTTGGACATAGGTTTTCCCACTCGTGCAGTCACTTTCCAGTTGACTTGCCTTATGTCATCGTCTGGCATGTAATCTCTAATTGTTTCGAGTTCAGTCCCAAGTCCAAGCCTCCCAAGCATTTTGCCTTCTTCTGAATGAAGGCGTCCTCTCCTCCTTAATTCCTGAAGTCTCCTTGCACCAGGAAGGTCGGGAAAAATGGAAACAGTTGCTGCTTGGCCAGCCAAATGGTCGACTGTAGCGAGCCTTAAAGGTCCACTTATCCTGAGCGCAACTCTGGGCAAAATGTGAGTTCCCCTGCTTCTTGATATTAGTTGAGCTTCGAAATTTCTAGTCTTAAGCATTTCAGGCTCAACGCCAATATCGTATGGCGTTTGCTGGCGAACTATAACCGTCGAGGAGAACTTTGGATCAACCGAGATTTTAATATCGTCTTTTATCCCACGAACCGTAGTTTTAGGTGCCAGGCGGATTACTTTGGGAGGAATACTTGCAAAAACCATGTCGACAAGTACCAATATGGCAATGGCTAAGAATAACCAGGTAACAAGTCCTACCGGAATTGGTGGAAACGATACCACCAGCACTGCCAAGATAACAAGCAGAAGAGTAATTCTGGTTGGGGCAAACTTAAAGGATCGTTGGGATCGGTTCATCTAGGGATTGGAACACTATTTAATACGGCTGCTATTGCATCCTCTGGGCCGAACCTATCGAGTTCGGCTTCCGGAGTCATTACCAATCGGTGGCAAAGAACCGAGGGTGCAATCGAATAAACATCATCCGGCGTGACGTAGTTTCTGCCGCTCATGCTTGCAAACGCTTTAGCAACCATGTAAAGGTGTACGGCGGCCCTGGTGCTGGCTCCAAGTGAGATCGATGGAAGATTTCTGGTTGCTTGAACGATATTAACCACATAGCGCATGATCTCTTCATTCGAATGCACCAGCTCTACTTCTCTTTTTGCCTGGCCAATTTCATTTATGCCAGCCACTGTGGACACATTGTCAAAAGCTAACGGATTAAGTCCAAGGCGGCCTTGTTTAAGCACTTCTAGTTCTTCTAGAGCTGAAGGATAAAGCACTTGGACTTTAAGCAAGAATCTATCGAGCTGGGCCTCGGGTAACGGATAAGTGCCTTCGTATTCGATTGGATTTTCAGTAGCTATGACTGTAAATGGGCTTGGAAGCGCCCGGGGTTCGCCATCGATAGTTACCTGGGCTTCTTGCATCGCCTCCAAAAGCGAAGCCTGTGTTTTTGGAGGTGTCCTGTTTATTTCATCAGCCAAAACTATATTGGCAAACACCGGTCCGGGTCGATACACCAGTTCGCCACCTCTAAGTGTCATAGTTCCGGTTACATCGGAAGGCAGCATATCGGGGGTAAATTGGATCCTCTTAAAAGAAGTGCCAAGTGATTTCGACAAAGTCGCCGCCAGCAAGGTCTTAGCCGTCCCTGGCGGACCTTCTAAGAGCACATGTCCGCCGACGCACATAGCGGCCAGCACTGCATCTATAACATGGTCTTGCCCAATAACAACTTTTGACACCTCAGCCTTGACTCTTGTTCGAAGTTCTCCAAAACTGCTGATGTCATCTCCACTTTGATTTGTCATTTATTGCCTTTCTGTTTTATCTGGTAGGAAGAACTGAGCTTGATCCATTTCGCTGTCTTTCTATTTCAGCGATAGCATTAGATACTGCCAACAATGTGTTGATGTCGTCGTCGGGTAATTCTAAAATCTCAAGCCAAGCGTTTTCTGCGCCCTTATTTTCTGGCGATGCCGACGCATCCTCAATTATGTTTGACCGTCTATTTTTTGACAGGCGCACCGTCAGGCTGTGTTTTAATAATAAGATTGTGTCTAAGTTGTCTTTTGACTTTGCCAAAGAAGTTGCCAGCGCATCGACATATCTCGCACGCGGGGGAGGACTAAAAGTTGGCAGCGGAGTTGGACGACCCAGTCGTCTTATCCGGGTGGTTAGCCAAAGTCCAAAGATGAGAACTGCAAATATAGCAATATCTTTTATTCTTCCAGGTATCGTTTGAACTCCTTCTGGAGGAATGTAATTGTAAGAAAGCAAATCAGCGTCATCAAAATATACCTGCCCTTTTGCGACGCCAGCCAAATTCAAACCCAAAGCGGCGTTGTCATACTGGGTCAGCAGGTCATTTGAAAGTATTGTGAAGGATTGCAGAAGAACAATCTGCCCTTTTCCAATGTTCCAATATGCTCCTTCAATGTCTTTGCTTATGGGATCCACTAAAAATGAGTTAGAACTATTTATTCCGCCTAACGCACCAAGTTGGCCGATAAACCCTATATTTTTGACACCCGTGGTGAGGCCGCGATTTAAATTGTCGTTCACCGGGTTTGCTTTGTTTACAACAATAAAGTTCCTCAAAATGCCGCTGTTTCCCCCAATACCGCTGTTCCCGCTGTTCCCACTATTGCCACTATTTTGAGCTCCTGAATTGGTTGCTTGAATTTTCTTGCCGTTCTCAATTGGCCCCGCCGTGAAAGTCGGTGGATAAGTCTTAACCCCTGCCATGGCGAGCAACAATCGGGCCTTAGCAATACCGCTTGGCCCCTCTATAATAAGGCGCCCGCCTAACTGCAAATATTGAAGGAGCTTTTCCGGTGTCCCAAAATAAGTATTGAGGTTAGGTTCTGTTCCAAAGGTGATAAAGGTCGATCCGTTTGCAATGTCGGGTTTGGACGGAAAACTTGAAAACGAAGTTACTTGGAATCCGTAATCACGAAGCAAGGTGGCGTATCCTTGCGTGCCATTACCGTTTGCGCTAGTAGATACCCCTCCTGGATACCCTAGGGAGCCCGAATTTCCGCCATAGATGTCCTGCAAAAGATTCAACAACAGCGCAATGGCCACGACAATTGAGATCAGCGGGAAAATAATTCGAAGTAATAGTGGCAGTCTTGCATACCAAGATTTATATTCTGAATGAATCGGGGGAGCATCGAGTGAATTGTCAATATGGAAACTCATTTGGCCTTCGCTTTGATTAAAATTTCAGGCCATTTCTCGCGAGAGCGGTCCAAATGAGCATTTGTTGTGTGAAAGTCTCCGTAGACAACATCTTCCAAGTCAACAGAAACCTCGTCGAAATCATGCAAATGAATTTGTCTAGATAACTGGAACCTCGGTGAAAGTTCGGTCTTTGAAAGCACTCCTGAAGACTCTAGCTTGAGTAGACCTGCCCTATACCTTAGCCTCAGAGCTGTTTTAAGGTCGCCGTTTCTTTCTGCTTCCAAAGCGCTTTCTTCGAGCCCCTTTATGTCCAGCTTGAGCTTGGAATCCTTGTCGCCTTTTTTGCTCCAGAATTTAATTCTATATCTATTTCTAAACACGATAAATGCAGCCACCCCAACTATTAGGAGCAAAATAATCCAGTCACCTGCTCCCGGATTTATTCCAACAGATTTCAAAGTGGAAGTGTAAGCGGAAGAGGCCTTATGGAAAATATGCTGTCTGATCCAAGACAAGGGAGGGCCAAAAGTATCTTTCAACCAATTTCCTAAGTCACGAACAAAACCGCTAAAAGGACGGGGAGTTTTTGGCGGCTTAAAATTTGATCCGCCAAGAATATTTGACGCCTTGTTACGCGCCTGGCTTGCAAAGTCATTACCCGGCATACTTGACGCTCTCTATATTGTGATGCTTGTTAATATAATCAGCATGTGAAATGGGAAATACCAGGAACCGCCCTCGCGCCACACTTGGATTATTCAGCAGCAATTGAGATTGTGATTTCTCTTGGCACACAATTGTAGCGTGATTAATATATTTATAAGACAGTCGATTACAAATAGCCAAGTTCAACTCTGATTTCCCTCCAGGCTTTAATATCGCAGATTTATTCGAGGCCTTTTGCGAAAAGAAATCAATTAATTTATTCATCTCAGTTTCCAACCAATTTCTTCGAGCCTGAGTTTTGATTAGTTTTGTCAAATGTCACCTGTGCAAGCAATTCGATGTCGTATCCTTCCATCCGGACTCTTTGGTCAAAGTAAAAAACGGTATAAATTGAAGCTTGCATTGGAGTCAATGCCAAAGAAGTTCCGAGGGCTACAACCCCGGTAACCACCCAAGACAGATCACTGCCAACCAATGAATTAAATAGTCCTGCAATAAGCAAAATTAGTGGAAGTGAAAGAAAAGTTGCCATTATATAGGCAGTAAGTATCACGTTGATTGCTTTTCCGGCATCTCTTTTAACCAGCGAAAAAGATCTGCCGAGTGCCTTTAAATTATGCTTCCCCTCTAGCAAAAGAGCAGGTACTCTAAGAACCCAAACTACATAAAAACTAACCATTAAGCAGAATGCAGCTACAACTCCTAAAATAGTAAAGCCAAATGCAACCCGGGAAGCGCCCTGTTGGCCTAGAGCAACCGCAAGACCAATTAGCCCGACTACGGGAGCCAAAGAAAAAAATTGAGTCATTAGTTCGAGCCACACCAATGAGGGAAATCTCCGCAATGCAAAGGTTAAGGATTTTCGCGCGCTTGTTTTGCGGTCAAGGTAAGTATCGGCTACACAGGCAATGCATGTTGCCACGGTGAATGAATTCAGCATCAACTGTACTAAGAAATAAAGTAGAAAGTCCGCGGCAAGCGTCCAGCCACCATGGAATATTTGGAAAATTGAAAAATTACCCGTGGCGGCAAATATTGGATTTTGGCTTTGTCCGTTCGTTGAACCCGAATTGACGATTAGGGTTTCGAGAACTGCACCGGGAATAGAAATAACTGACGCAGCCCTAATCATGGCAGGAAAGGCGTTTCGATAAACTTTAAGACCAACGTCAAGAATTTCGCCGATTGCAAGTGGTCTGAGCATGGTTGCCATATTCCAAAGTTAGTCAAAATCTCAGAGAAATTCCCGGAAATCGTGAAATGACACCCGGAAAGGAAGCTGTGTGCCAAGTTGGGATTCTCAAATGGGGCAAGTACTGGTTGCAAAGCAAGTTTGACTTGGGACTTTGCCAATTTTGTAGTTTTCGCCTTAATGAGGTGTTTTGACAGATTTACAATGTTTGTTATTCCAAATATGGGCTTGGCGCTAGTATTTACTTTGGATCGAGATTGACTTTATGCTTTCTGGAATTCTTTTAACCCAGCGCTCGTAGCTCAATTGGATAGAGCATCTGACTACGGATCAGAAGGTTGGGGGTTCAAATCCCTCCGAGCGCGCAAACACATTTGAGGCCTGAATTAGCCAAAAAATAGAGCCAAGCCAATAATATTGCAACTTAGGCCAATTGCCTTGTTCCTTTTCTAGCGAAGATCGAATCTGTTCAAGTCCTGATTTCATTATTTAAGGCATTCTTTTTCCCAAGTATGGGTCGGATATTTTAGATTTTAACTACATTAACGGCGGGAAGTTTTAGATTAAGGTAAGAAGTAAGTCGAAAAGGAGAAAAATATGAGTGACGTTCCACCCGGATACCATCAATATCCCCAAGGTCAGCCAATGGATCCGAACTTGGGCTTTAACCCTGCGCATAATTACCCACAAAACCAATATCCGGTACAAAATTATCCCGCACAGGGATACTCGCCTGAGATGCAGCCTCCAGGGGGACAATACGGTAATCCTGCCGCCATGTCAAACCAGCCTCAAAGTGCCTCAAGCTTTCCTATAACCACTGCTTTGGAAATAACCGGATTGGAAATAATTCGATCGATTGGTTTGGTGTACGGAATAGTTGCCAGATCTCCCGGAGCTGGAAAATCAATTGCAGCGGGTTTTAAATCAATTGCCGGCGGCGAGATCAAGCAGTATACGAGATTGGTCGAAGATTCAAGAAGGCATGCGATGGATCGAATGATAGACAACGCGCTTCAAATGGGTGCAAATGCGATTATTTCAATGAGATTCGATTCTTCCGAAATTGCTCAAGGTATTACTGAGGTAGTTGCTTATGGCACCGCAGTGGTAGTCCAACCAAGAGCGTAAATGGGAGCGCTAGTTGCCGTCATTATCGTTTTGGTGATTGTGGGCCTAGTTGTGTATTCGCTTTTTTTAAAAAGGCATGGCGAAAAAGTAGGTCCACAAGCTGGGTGGGTGCCCACTGACGAAGTCTTTAGAGATCCAAGTACCGATCGGCTCATGAGGGTGTGGGTAGACCCCGCTTCCGGCGAGAGAAACTACGTGGCAGAAAGGAATCTTCCTAATCAGCGGTGATGGCAAATACATCTCCTTTTAAAATCCAACGCCATGACTTAGAGCAAATTTAAAAGGTATCTTTAAGTTTGAAAGTTATTCTAAATACTCAAACATCCCAAAGTTTTATTCCGCCTTTTAATCCGGCGTCATTACTAACAACCGTTATGTCGTTTTCCAGTTCGATCTGCATTTTTGAGGAGTTGCCTCCTCCAATGTATAGGTGATCAAAATTAACTAGAACACGGAGTAATTTAATTGCTTTTTCTACTCTTTTACTCCATCTCTTATTGCCGATAGTTTTTCTTTCGTGATCACCCAACTGGTCGTCAAAGGTTCCGCCTTTGGAAAATGGCATGTGGGCTATTTCCAAATGTGGAAGAAGTTTTCCCTCCAGAAACATTCCCGTCCCAAATCCCGTTCCTAAAGTGACGACTAGTTCTAGTCCGACTCCTGTAATTACAGCAGATCCGGCCAGATCGGCGTCATTGGCAACTTTTGCTGGAAGCCCAATTTTTGAACCCAGTTCAGAAGCTAGATCGAATCCCGACCATGCACTGATCAGATCTTGGTCAGGGGGGCTTGAAGTATCAGAGGGACCATTGGGGAAAATGAAATGCGGGGCGGTAATTATCTTTCCATCCCTTATCACGCCCGGAAAACCTGCAGATATTCGATCAGCTTTAGGCAGTTCCTTTGAAATTGAAACCAGCGACTCGACTAAAAGACCAGGTGTAAGTGGGTATGGCGTAAGGATCCTAATCCTTTCATGCAATAGCTCTCCTTCCATATCTATTAACGATGCTTTCAGTCCCGTGCCTCCGATATCAAAGGTGAGCGTTTTAGTCGCCGGGGCCCAATTAGCTTTGACCCCCCCGACTTCTCTCATGTGTCGGCCAGTTCTATTTTGTGTTGTTTGAGGGCCTCTCCTTGTGGCTCCGGATCTGTTTGGAAAACTTGAATTTGATTTTCTGGGGCGAGGCGACATGGGCATATAGACAAATTACTATGTTGCCGCCCTGTAATGCATTAGGCCCGCCGATATTATTAGATCAAGTCATGTCGTCAACTAGAAAACTTAAGGCTTCCTTGGCGGCCGCAATACTGGTGGGGGCAGCAGCCGCAGTAGTTTCCCTATTATTTGCTATTAACGGTCACACGCAGGACCATCATCTAGCGATTGGAAAATCTAAACCAAGCCTTAAAGCAGTACCAACAGTTCCCTGCACATACCCTGCAACTCCGGTTGTCGGAATTCTAACGATTCCAAAGCTGGCAATGATCGCACCCGTTGAACAGGGAACAGATGATTCTGTGATTGGCGTTGCAATTGGCCATAACCCCGCCACCGTGTGGCCGGGCATGCCGGCAACTTCCGAGCTTAGCGCCCACGACGTTGCCCAATTTTGGCATATTGATCAGTTGATCAGAGGAGACGAAATTGATTACTACTCTCCATGTGAAAGCGTAGCCAAATTTAGCGTCACCACTGCCAAGCTCTATACAGTGGGGGAGTCTGTTTGGTCGCTTCCCCAGCCGGGTTTGATTATGGAAACTTGTTGGCCGGCAAACAATTTGGGTGTGACTGATCAAAGGTTGCTTGTTGATGCAACATTGGTTTCAGTCACTCCTGATAGAAATTATCCCATTCCACCCCCTATTACTCCGACCCCGATCGTCCCGGCACCTCCAGAATTGGCTGCTCTAGGGCTGAACTTAAATCAAAACGTTCAACCTATGGGGTTCATGCATACAGGAGGCAATCCATCAAACACTTGGCTCCAAAGTCCAGCTCCAATGAATGCTGAAGCTTCTGCACTTCAGGTTTGGTTTGGCCTTTTAGATGCTGCGGCAAGATCAAGAGTTGACTGGTGGCAGGATCTTGCACCTAGTGTCGCACTTGCATCTCCCTTTTTAGGCCAGTACGTACAAAGGCATTTATCACGAATGGACGTGACTGTAATTGCAAATGGTTCAGATTTACAAGAGGTGGATCTTTCGACTTCCCTTGGATTTGGATCTGGAAATTACTCTATTGTTGCCCACATGGTAGTTAAGTCTGATGTAATGACACTTGGATCCATCGACATTACACCTGTCTAGTCATTGCCAAAAGCTCACTGTCTATTCGCTTCCACAAGAATTCGGGATCTTTTCCGGTAACCAAATCCAAGAATGTCTCAGCATCTAAAGCCTGTGCGGGAGCCATTGCTCCTTTGCCTGATACTTGGAGTGCAGCTTCAACCAAGAGTTTTGCCGTAGAGCCATAGATGTCTTTGCCAATAACTGCAACCGTTTTAGAAACTTTATCTCCATGGCAAGTTGCCACTACCTGGTAAGCAGCTTGCTTCCTTCTCGAAATCGACGGGCCTTCAGGAACCAAATTGCTGCCTCGCTCCAATATTGGAACCGCGAGGCGCATAAGAGGTGTCGCCCAGCCGGCTAAAGACCCGAGGGCGTGATTGATAATTAACCGGCAAGACACTTCTGTGTCTTTATGGTGCATCCTCACTGTGACGTCTTCTCCCCAAGGAATCTCTAAAGTATTAACAGGAAGTCCCAGTACGGTTTCCGACCTTAATTCACCGGGATCTCCAGAAGTGGCCAAGGCCCCAAGAGCGCTCTTGAGCGTGCCTCGTGTAGGAGTCATATGAGAAATTTTGTAATAAATGACTACTTTTCTTGCCACATCGCCTGAGGTTTCTACGTCCTGACAGGCTATAAAGCTTGCGAGATCACCTGGAATATAGTCATTGCCGCATGCCGGGACAATTGCACACTGCGCATCACTATATTGTTCATAGATATGTTGCATAAATGCCGGTTCGCCCGTCGAATCAACGTAATGTACACCTGCTTTGGCACATGCTGCCACCACTGGTTCGCCCAACGTTGAAAAAGGGCCAACGGTAGTTATCAATACGTCTAAGTCCGCTATGAATGCGGCCAAGTCGGCCTCGCTGGATATGTCAAATTCCTCAACTTGGATAAGAGACTTGTTTAGCTCTACTCCAATTTCGCCCAGCTTCTGATTCAACTTTGTCTCGCTTCTTACACCTATTTTGGCACTGAGAGATCTATTTTGCAGTTCCTGAACTACTAAACGTCCGGTATATCCTGAAGCTCCTAAAAGCCCAATTTTTCTTTCAGGGCTCTTTAAGGCAGGCTTGGTTTTGCTTTGAGGTTTTGTATTAGGTGCCACCATTTAATTCTCACACATAACTGGAGGCAGGTCCAAAAAGAAGAAAAGTGGCAAAAATCTTAAATTAGTTGCATGGTACAAGCATATTAACGTTATAATGTTTAACTATGGTTCCAACGGATAGTCGTTCCAAGAATTCAGTTAATCAAAACAAGGAAAGCATGTCATTTGCCGATGAACTTGAACGGGTAATGACTGCATTTGGACGTGCCGCAGTAAGGATGGGAATACCTGGTCATCTTCCCGAATCCGCAATTCCATTCGACAAAAGTGCCTATTGGGCCATGGTCTGCATCGGAGAAGCAGGACCAATGAGGCTTTCTGACCTATCAGCTCAACTTGGTCTTGACCTTTCAACTGTCAGCAGGCAAGTACGTGATTTAGCCAACGCGGGCCTAGTTGAGCGGACTCCGGATCCAATTGATGGTAGAGCAATGCTTTTGAACCTGACCACTGAAGGGACAAAACTACAAACGAGTATCGCCAAAGTCAGGCGAAGTCGAATGGACGAGGTGCTTGAGGGCTGGAGCAAGGAAGAAATGGGCGACCTACTGAAAGTCCTATCCCGCTTTACCGAGGGTGTAGCTCGCGTAAGCGGGAAGATTGCTTGCCACGGAGTCCCGACTCATATAAGCCAGAGTAAAGCTGAAAGCAATGCACTAGCTTCGTCACCACTGACGGAAAACGAAACTACCAAATAATTAAGAAGAGGAAGAAACATAAATGACAGTTACTAGTAGAGGTGACAAGAAACAAGATTTAAGTTCCAATAGTCCCGAGGGTCCGACTGGCCAATCCATGTCAAAACGTCAAATCCAGCTTGTTTTCTTTGGTTTGATGCTCGGAATGCTCCTGGCGGCCCTTGATCAGACAATTGTAGCAACGGCCCTTCCAACCATTGTTGGGGACTTGGGAGGATTGAACCACTTGTCGTGGGTCGTGACTGCATACCTTTTGACTTCGACCGTCACGACTCCTTTGTATGGCAAGATTTCCGATCTTTTCGGAAGAAAGAAGATTTTTCAATTCGCAATCTCGATATTCCTGGTTGGTTCGGCACTTTCCGGGTTGAGCCAAAACATGTGGGAGTTGATTATTTTCAGAGCGGTTCAAGGACTTGGTGGTGGGGGCTTAATGGCTCTTGCAATGGCAATAATCGCTGACGTTGTTTCTCCCAGAGAAAGGGGAAAATATCAGGGCTATACAGGGGGAGTATTTGCTTTCGCGAGCGTTACGGGTCCACTCGCCGGCGGATTTTTTGTTGATCATCTAAGTTGGAGGTGGGCGTTTTATATAAACATCCCAATTGGGCTAGCCGCACTTTTTGTTACCAGTGCTTTTTTGAATCTTCCCGTGAGAAAACTGCGTCACAAAATCGATTTTACGGGTTCGGCAATATTGGTCGCGAGCGTGTCGCTGCTTTTGCTTGGTCTTGTCTGGGGCGGGAGCCAGTATGCTTGGTCTTCTCTTACAATAATCTCATTGCTTGTATCAGGGTCACTCTTAATGCTGGTTTTCCTGTGGTTCGAAACAAAAGCGAGTGAGCCTATACTTCCTCTTCGACTGTTTAGAAACCAGGTATTTAGTATCACATCTTCCGCCACTTTTTTTATGGCAATGGCAATGTTTGGCTCGATAATTTATCTGCCTTTATATTTGCAACTGGTGAAAGGAGTCTCGGCGATTGAGTCTGGGCTGATGCTTCTTCCTCTAATGGCTGGGATTGTCGTTGCTTCGGTAGGGTGCGGCCAAATAGTCTCCAGAATTGGCCGGTATAAGATATTTCCGATTATTGGCGGCGGCATTTTGACTCTGGGGATGCTCTATCTTTCGAGGGTATCTCCAAGCACAAGTTATGCCAATTTGAGCGTCGGAATGGTCATGGTTGGCTTCGGAATCGGACTCATGATGCAAAATATGGTTCTGGCAGTCCAAAATGCCGTAGAAGTTAAAGATTTAGGAACGGCGACATCTGCAATCAGCTTTTTTAGAAGCCTAGGAGGTTCATTCGGAACGGCAATTTTTGGGACAATTCTTACGACGCAACTGGCTCATTGGCTACCCAAATATATTCCATCAAAATTAGCCGCGGCCTCCCACCTCCAAGCAAACAACAGTATTAGTTTCACTCCAAAGCAACTGTCAGCTATGCCCCCAGCGCTAAGACACGGGCTGATTGAAGCATTTGTACATTCTCTGGACCCCGTATTTTTAGCTGGCGTCCCAATTGCGATTATTGCCTGGGTTTTAACCTGGTTCTTGAAAGAGATAAAACTTCGTGACTCATCAGGCCTTGACAGGGTTCATGGTGCAAAAAAGGACGAAAGCATTCCGCCAAGTGCAGCATTTGTAGAAATTTAGTTTAGGAACTCCACTGGTATCAAAACTTGAATGGACTAGAACTTAGATAGGTTGAAGGGAGCGCCAAATTTGCGAACTTGAGAGAGATGATGTGTAATTAGTACTTATGTTCACTCAACTTTAACGAAGCAGCAACTATAAGTAGACCTTAAATTTTGATGAGCTTTTTAATTGTGCATTCATTTTGAAAAAGAGGATCTAGTTTGCAATTTGTATTCCATAACATGATGACAGCTAGAGCGCTAATTGAATAGCCGAAGTGATTGTTGTTTCCAATAGGTGTCGAGTAATCACCACTACTGGGGATTTAAATGTTGATACGAATTATTTTCAGATTCCATTTGCCATATTCAGGAGATCATGGGGATTATTGATGCAGCAATTCCAATAGGAATACGTGAGAGACACCTGATTATTTATGTAGTTTATCCAGCTAATCGCTTACGAATTTGCGAAAAATTTGCCGGCTTGATGTTGGGGGATTACCAGTGTCAACAAGTAGTGCCAGGCCTAAATTTACGGTCAGGTCAATTTTCTCTAAATTGCAACATGCCTCTTAGGCCCACTAGGGCGAGATTCGATATTCCCATGGTCTCGCTGACAATCAGTCATGCAACTAATCATGAAAAAATGCGTTTTGCCTAAAACCTTGCAAATTCGGGATATTACAGACGAAGAATATGCATCATTAAGACGTCATGCTGCTGAAGTCGGGATTACGGTACCGGAACTGGATCGCCGCGAGATCGAGCGTATTGCCTCACGGCCATCGGTACTTGAGTGGGTGGCAATAACCCAAAGGCGGACCAGCAATGTCACGACCTCAATGGTTATTGACGCGCTTGATGGAACTCGGGAACCGTGGGCAAATGATCGTAGTTGACGCCTCCTGCCTTTACGAAGCTTTTACTGGGATAACCAACGGAGAAGCTGTCCGGGATAGGCTTCTTGCTGGTCCCGGACTGGTAGCCCCTCCATGTCATCGATGTTGAAGTTATGAGCATCGTTCGCCGTAATCTTTTCACAGGCTATCTCGACCCCACCGAAGCAGATCAGGCCATAGATGACTTGGTGCAGTGGCCGGGAGGACGCTTTAGCCATAGGAATTTACTTGAACGCGCATGGGACCTTTGACGAAATATTCGAAATTGGTACACGTTTTACGTGGCACTAGCTGAAGCATTTCGGGCGACGCTAATAACCATGGACGCCCGCCTGGCTAAAGCACCAGGGCTTCAGTGTGAAGTGGAAGTTATTGAGAACAAGTGATTCCGACGCTGATGGGAGTATTAAGGTGCCGAGCCATTGAAAAGATACACAGATATGCGAGATGGCAGTATTGGGTGACTAGGTCATATTGGCTGGAAATATAATGATGCAACCGATTTCACTTCTTGGCTTTTGCGCACATAGCGGCTGACCCTTTTCAAGGTTTTGACAAACATCAGAGTCCTCATTGAGGAAGTCACTGTCTGAGGTGGGTTTGCTAAATTGCCAAGAGAATCACGTGAGGGTAACCGGCGGGTGCCTATTTTGACCGAGCTGGCTCTAAAAGTACCAGGCGGCAGGGGATTTTGGTATAAATTCGACCACAGTGGGCGAAGGGGGACTTGAACCCCCACGAGGTTGCCCTCACAGGAACCTGAATCCTGCGCGTCTGCCTATTCCGCCACTCGCCCAAAGCTCATTTAAAAATCCTATCTGATGCAGGTAGGTAGTGATTTGCAGGTCATCTAGGATAAGGTAGAGGTGTCAATGGGACTAGCCCAATTCGAAAAAAGATTAGAACAATTAGTGGAAGGCGCCTTTGCCAAGGCCTTTCGTAGTGGAATTCAACCGATCGAAATAGGTCGTCGAATTACGCGCGAAATGGATTTAAGACGGCAGTTGGTCCCGCATGGCCTCGTCGCACCGAATTTGTTCTACATCCACTTGGCCGCTTCTGATTTCGAGAAATTCGCATCTTATGAGCAGGTATTTCAGAGAGAATTGGTACAAACCGTCATGGAGCATGCAAGAGAGGAAGGCTATACCTTTGTGGGTACGGTAAAGATTGAGATGCTTGCCGATGAGACGTTGAGGCCTTCTAGATTTGAAGTAATTAGCCAGGTCAAAGCCAATCCTGACGGCTTGCCGGGAGCTTCTTTAATCCTTCCCGATGGACGGAGACTAAATATTGGCGCAGATCCGGTTGTAATAGGTAGACTTCCGGAATGTGGTGTTTCGCTTACGGACACAAATGTCTCTAGGCGACATGCAGAGATTCGACGGGCGGGCAATGATGTAATGGTGGTGGATTTAGGTTCGACGAATGGAACAAGGGTGAACGGGTTGCTCACTAATCGCCAGAGGTTAAAGCATGGCGACGAGATAACTGTTGGTTCGACCAATATTGTTTTCGAGGCGATTTAATAAAGTGCCTCCAGCATTAATACATGCTTTAACGTGGATTTTCTTGGCGTTGCTTTGGCTTTTTTTCCTGAGAACGATAAGAGCGGTCTGGGTGGAAGTTCGTCATCAAAAGATTTCTCTCCAGGAAGCAGCCGATGAGGTAAAAGCATCGTCGGGCTCGACCCTTTCGCCCCTAAAACTGAAAATAATTGATCCTGAAGATTTGGCGGGAAGAAGTTTTGAAATTACCGATGAAACAACAATTGGCCGTTCTCCGGGTTGCGGAGTTCCCATTGATTTTGACGATTTTTCTTCAAGCATTCATGCGAGAATGTTTGTAAAAGATTCCAAGTTGTGGATCGAAGATTTGGGTTCCACAAATGGGACCTTTGTAAATGAGCGAGAGGTGCTGCGGCCAGTAATGGTCAAACGAGGTGACATAATACAAGTTGGCAACACTTTATTTGAGGTGTATCGATGATACGCATTCATTCCGGAGGTTCCAGTGACGTAGGGAGAGTGCGCCCGGTAAACCAAGACCGGCTACTTAATTCTCCTCCATTATTTGCCGTAGCCGACGGCATGGGCGGCCATGTCGGAGGAGAGATTGCCGCAAGTTCAGCTATTGAAGAACTGATTGCCGCGTTTGAGAAAAATGAAACAGGGGAGGGGCTTGCCTCTGCTGTGAGGATTGCAAACCTGGCAGTTTGGAATCAAGGAATGGATGAAATAGGGCTTCGCGGAATGGGGACTACCTTGACTGCCGCAGCGCTATTGGAAAATGAGGATGGCCATCTGGTTCTATCTATTGCCCACGTTGGAGATTCAAGGGCTTACCTATTGAGAAAAGGAAACCTATCCCAATTGACCAAGGACCATACTTTGGTCGAAGAGCTGGTTAGGAGAGGTCAAATTACCCCAACACAAGCGCTTACTGACAGAAGGCGCCATACTTTAACCAGGGCCCTCGGGATTGAGCCTCACGTCACCGTTGATTCGATTGCAGAAGCTGTAGAAAGCGGAGACCGAATTTTAATTTGTTCAGATGGACTATCAAATGAAGTGAGTGATAGAGAAATAACAACCCTTTTGGAAAGAGATGGTCCTGCTCAAGAAATAGCTGAGGATTTAATTCGCCTAGCGCGTGCCCATGGCGGTCGAGACAATATTACAGCAGTTGTAATCCAAGTCGGCAAGCTGAAATCTAAGTCATCTTCGGGTACAGTTTCTCGAAGAACCAAAGGAAAATCCCAGCAGCTGGAAGCCGAAATTGCTGGCTTGGCACCTAATGACTCAACAATCCATGACGATTCCGACAAGGTTGGTTCAAATTCATTTTCAGTCGATATCGCAGATGGAGCCGATGAAGACGAAGAGATCACAACTGTAACAACAGAGTTTATTCCGGCGGTGACAGAAATATCTGATGTAAAGCCTCCCGAAGTGCCGCGAAAGCAAGAAGTTCACGCAGTCAATGGACATTTAGGCGATCATTCTCCGGAGATCAAACGACACGTTAGTACCAGGAGGAAGGGCGACTTAATATTTGACATAGAGCCCGAAAGCAGGATTGAGCGTAGGCGCCGACAAAAAGCTCCTCCAATTTTAACTTTTCGTGTTTTTGCATTTTTAGTAGTGCTCGGAATTGCAGCTATTTCAACGGCACTTACTGTCCAATGGTTCGTTAGAAATTCATACTACATTGGTATTTCGGGCCAGCAAGTTGTAATCTTCCACGGACGTCCCGGCGGGATTGCATGGTTTGCTCCGTCAATAGTTCAAAAAACTCAGCTATCTACCAATGATATTTTGCCGTCACAACTTACCGCGTTGCAACAAGGGGTCATGGAGCCTTCAATTGCAGATGCCAATAAAGTTATTTCAGATCTTAAGAAACAACAGGGTGAGGTTGGTCTAGGAGGAGCGACAACCACTACATCAATCGCAACAAATA